>NZ_JBSGWY010000054.1:0-3836 GCF_053609145.1 Streptomyces sp. NPDC054961
CCCCGCCCCCCCCCCCCCCCCCCCGTCGTGAGCGGAGAGGGTGTGCGTACCGTCCCGCTCAGCCGCCGGCGGCCGGACGGGCCGCCGCGCCGCGCACCGGGGCGCGTTCGGCCATGACCGGGCGGCGGCCGCCGGCCGGGGTGGCCGGGGGCCGCTCCGAGCGGACCGGGTGCGGCCGGGCGGCGAGGTGACCGGCGGTCCGGGCCGGCGCGTGGTGCCCGGCGGACACCGCGACGCCGACCGGGACGACCGCGCCGGCCGGGCCGGGGACCGGTACGGCGGACACCGGCGCTTCCCCGGGCCGTACGGACGGGCCCGCGGGACGCTGGAAGCGCCACTTGCCGCCCGCCGAGAGCAGCGGGACGAGCACGCCCGTGAGGGGCTCGGGCACCCGCCCGGCCTCCACGAGGGAGCGCAGCCGGGCGCGCAGGCCGAACACGTAGGCCTCGACCCGGGCGGTGAGCGGCTCGCACCACGGCAGCGCCAGCAGCACGAGCAGGCCCGCGGACCAGCCGAGCAGCACGTCGCTGACCCAGTGGGTGCCGAGGTAGACGGTGGTGGCGCCGACGCTCAGCGAGACGACCGCGGACACCACGGAGAGCACCCGCCGGGTGACCACGGTGGAAGCCAGGTAGGCCAGGATTCCCCAGGTCACGACGGCGTTGGCGGTGTGGCCGGAAGGAAATATATCGCCGCCGGCGAAGAGTTCGGCGGAGCCGATCTGGGTGGCGTAGTGCGGACCGAGCCGGCCGAGGCCGAGCTTGACGGCGCCGACGGTGATGTTGAGCAGCAGCAGGGCCACGCCGAGGGTGATCAGCGGGCGCAGCGTGTGCTGCCGCCAGGAACGCCAGCCGAGCCAGGCCGCGACCATGACCGCGGTGGGTCCGCGCTGGCCCAGCACGACGAGGTAGTCGAGGAAGGCGTGCAGTTGCGGCCACTGCTCGTACGGCCGGAAGAACATGATCTGCCAGTCCAGGCGGACGAGCCAGGAGGTGGTCAGTACGGCCACGACGATCGCGAGGTAGAAGCCGAGGGTCGCCCCGAGGAGCACGACGCGGTGCCGGCTCATCTGCGGCGTCTGCAGATGAGCCGGTCGCTCTGGTTCCCGGTCCAGCCGGGCGAACACCCGCTCCAGTCTGGGCAGGATTTGATCGGTACGCACTCAATCGACGTTACCGCGCGGCGCTGGGCGCCCCGGTCGAATCGCGGGGTTTGTGACGACCATGTGATGTGGAGTTGGTCTCACGCGGGACTTAATTCCGGGCATTTGGTCTTTGGTTTGCGCGAAGCCGGTCCCTTGCTCCGGCCTTTTCTTCGCATACTCGTCCGCGCTTTATCCGCAGGGCTCAATTCTTTTACTCAAAGATGGAACGGAATGGTCCCTTCCGTGACGTCGGCCCCGCGGTGCCCGCGGCGTCCGGAGGGGACCGCGCCGCCCCGCGCCGTCCCGCGCCGCCCCGCGCCGCCCCGCGCCGTCCCCGGGCAGTGCCCGCGCAGCGCCCGCGCAGCGCCCGCGCAGCGCCCTCGGGGCCTACGGCGGACCCGAGCCGTTCAGCCAGAAGGCCCCGTACACCGCCGAGACGACGGCCAGCGCGCCGAGCACCGCGGCCGCCCGCCCCGTCCGCCACGTGGCCAGCGCCACCGCCGGCGGGAACACCAGCGGGAAGGCCGGCAGCAGCAGACGGGGCTTGGAGCCGAAGTAGCCGGACGCGCACAGGGCCAGCGCCACGACGATCCCGCAGTAGACGAGGAGCGGGACCGGCTGCCGTCCCCGTACGCAGAGCCCGTACAGCCACAGCACCAGTACGACTCCGGCGATCAGACCGATCCCGGCGAGGAAGGCCGAGGAGGCCAGCCGGGCCCCGACGAAACGGGCGAAGGCCCAGCCTCCGTCGAAGCCGTTGCCCCAGCCGGCCTGTACGTCCAGGTACCCGGCCACCCCGCCGCCGGTGCGCGCGCCGACCCACAGGACGTACGCCGCCGCGCCCAGCGGAGCCAGCAGCGCCCCGGCCAGCGGCCGCCCGCCGCGCTCCCCCCGGCGCACGGCCAGGGCCGCGGCCACCCAGACCGCCGCGACCACCGCGGCCCCGACCGGGCGGGTCAGCCCCGCCCCCGCCGCGAGCAGACCGGCCGTGAGCCAGCGGCCGCGCAGGGCCCCGTAGAGGCTCCAGACGGCGAGCGCGGTGAACAGCGACTCGCTGTACGCCATCGACTGCACGATCGCGACGGGCAGCGCGGCCCACAGCGCGACGGCGAGCACCCCGGTCCGGCGGCCGTACAGGAGGTCGGCGACGGCGAAGATCCCCCAGGCCGCGGCGAGCCCGGCGACCGCCGAGACCACCAGGCCGGCGGATCCGTGGCCGAGCCCGGTGACGGCCGAGACCAGGCGCTCCAGCCAGGGCAGCAGCGGGAAGAAGGCCAGGTTGGAGTGGACGTCCCCGTTGGGGAGGGCCACCTCGTACCCGTAGCCCTCGGCGGCGATGCGGGCGTACCAGAGGGAGTCCCACCGCGCCGAGAGCAGCGTGTGGGGGCTGCTGCCGGCCACGGCCCCCCACACCGCGAGCACCGCCAGCCCGGACAGCCGGACCGCCGCGAAGACGGCCAGGGCGGGCGCGGCCCGACGAAATCCAAGATCCTTCACGGCATGATTATCGGTGGCGGGGCGGACGCGGGGCCGCGTGCCCGCGGGCACCGGGCGCGGAGCGAGGCGTCGCGCGGGGGCCGCCGCCGGGGAATTGGCGCGAAACGAGTGGCGTACACCACACCGCGGCCGACGGTGCGATGAGAGCTTGACCACGTGTCGGACAGCCGAACTCGCGTACGCTGACCGTTCACTCGCGAGTCGACGCCGGACCCCGTAGGAAGCCCGCCTTTCCCCCTGTGGCTCCGAAAGACGCAGGTCCGCCGAGTGCGAGGGATCACCTGGGAGGTACATGCATGTCGGGGACGAACGTGGCCGGCGACAGGACCCCTTCCCCCTGGCAGCGACTGCGTCGGCTCGGCGCGGCCTCCGGCGGGGCGAACCGCTGGGCCGTCCTCGCGGTCCTGTGCATCAGTCTGGTTCTCGTCGCGCTCGACGCGACGATCCTGCACGTGGCCGTCCCCTCCGTCACCGAAGACCTGCGGCCCGGCTCGATCGAGCTCCTGTGGATCGTCGACGCCTATCCCCTCGTCTGCGCCGCCCTCCTGATCCTCTTCGGCACCCTCGGCGACCGCGTCGGCCGCCGCCGCGTCCTGCTCCTCGGCTACGGCCTCTTCGGCGTGGCCTCGGCCGTCGCCGCCCTCGCCGACAACGCCCAGGTCCTCATCGCCGCCCGCGCCCTGCTCGGCGTCGGCGGCGCGATGATCATGCCGGCCACCCTGTCGATCCTGCGCCAGGTCTTCCCCGACCGGCGGGAGCGGGCGCTGGCCATCGGCATCTGGACCGCCGTCGCCGCCATCGGCGCGGCGAGCGGGCCGGTCCTCGGCGGATTCCTCGTCCAGCACTTCTGGTGGGGCTCCGTCTTCCTCATCAACATCCCGCTGATGATCCTGCTCCTGCCCCTGGGCCGGTGGCTGCTGCCCGAGTCCAGGGGCGGCTCGGACGGTCCCTGGGACGTGCTCGGCGCGCTGATGGCCGCCGCCGGTGTCCTGGGCGCCGTCCTCGGCATCAAGCGCTTCGGCGCGGAGCGGCACCTCACCGACCTCCACGCGCTGGTCCCGCTGGTGATCGGGGTGGGGCTGCTGGTGCTCTTCGTGGGCCGCCCGCAACGGCGCCCCCCCCCCCCGGAGGAACATCCGATGTTAGGCCCGCCCCCCCTCCCCCCCACCGTGGGGGGGCTCGGTGGGGGCCGGCA
>NZ_JBSGWY010000054.1:3846-43804 GCF_053609145.1 Streptomyces sp. NPDC054961
GCCTCACGAGCTTGGGGTTTTGGGCGCCGCCCGGGGCTGGGCCGCGTTTGCGGTGGGGGGGGGGGGTGGTGTGGTTGTGGGGCCCCCCCCCCCGGGGCCCCCCCCACCCGCTGATCGACATGCGGATGTTCTCCCGGCCCGCCTTCACCACCTCGGTGGGCTGCATCGTGCTGGCCATGCTGGCGCTGGTGGGGCTGGAGCTGATCGCCGTCCAGTACCTGCAGCTCGTGCTGCACCTGAGCCCGCTGCAGACCGGGCTGCGGCTGCTGCCGCTCACCTTCGCGGCGATGGCCGCGGGCGCGACCGGCTCGTACACGCTGGCCCGGACCGGGCCGCGCCGGATGGTCTCGCTCGGCTTCCTGCTGACCGCGGGCGCGGTGCTGCTGCTGACCTTCATGGGTGAGCACGACCGGCCGGTCCTGCTGACCGTGGGGTTCGTCCTGCTCGGCTTCGGACTGCAGACCACGCTGTTCGCGGCCTACGAATCGATGCTGAACGAGGTCCCGGCGGCCACCGCGGGCGGCGCGGCCTCGATCGGCGAGACCTCCTACCAGCTGGGTGCGGGCATGGGCATCGCGCTGCTCGGCAGCGTGATGAACGCGGCGTACGCCCCCGGACTGACCGAGGTGCCCGGGGTCTCGGCGGCGCAGTCCGCCAACGCGGCGCACTCGCTCGGCGAGGCGTACCAGATCGCGGCGCGGCTCGGCGGACCGGCGGGGGACTCGCTGTACGAGGCCGCCCGGCACTCCTTCGTCCACGGCCTGCACGTCACGCTGGTGGTGAGCGCCGCGCTGCTCCTGGCGGGAGCGGTGATGGCACTGAAGCTTCCGCGCGTGATGGACTGCGCGGATCACGCAGCGGAGCCGGTACGGGCCCCCGCGCAGCCGCTTCCCGAGGCGTCGGCCCCGGCCGCGGCACGGTCCGAGTACCCCGCGCAGAGCCCCGGGGCCCGCATCCCGGCGCAGTCCTCGGCCGACTCCGACCCGGCGGTCGGCCGCCCGGCCTGAGCCGGAGGACCGGCGCGGGACTCAGGCCGGGGGCCCCGACCGGACCCCGGCCGCGGGCGGAGCCGGCGACGGGCGCGGGGCCTGCGCGAGGGGCGCCGGGGCGCCGACGGCCGGGCCGGTGGGCGCCGGCACGGGAGACGGGGACAGGGACGGGGACGGCGCCGAAGGCGCCGGTGCCGGGCCGGCCGGTCCCGAAGGCGCCGGGACCGACGGGGGCAGGGCCAGGAGCATGCCGACCTTGAGGGAGTCCGGGCTCGGGCCGATCGCCGCCCGGTTCGCCGCGTACAGCGCCTCCCAGCCGCCCCCCACCCGGTGGCGCTGCGCGATCCCCCCGAGCGTGTCCCCGCCGCGCACCACGTGCGCCCGCCCCGCCAGTCCGTACCGCTTGGCGCACACCGGCCACGCTTCCCAGCCCTGGGTGCCGAGCAGGTCCTCCGCGACGCGGATCTGCTGGTCGCGCGTCGCCAGGTCCGCCCTCCGGGCGAACGACAGACCGCCGTGCCCCTCCCACGTCGGCTGCCAGAACTGCAGTCCCCCGTAGAAGCCGTTCCCCGTGTTCACCGCCCACCAGCCGCCGCTCTCGCAGTCGGCCACGCAGTCCCACGGCCACTGACCGCCCGGCCCGCAGTCGACCCCCCGCCCGGGCGCTCCCGGTGCGGGCGGCGGGGGCGCCGCGACCGCCGTCGCGGGCGCCGACGCCAGCACGGCCAGCAGCAGCGCCGCCGCGCCCACCCCGCACGGAATCCCGTAGTTGCGCACCGCGTCACGCTATGCGGCCCCCTGGCGGCCCCCGGACCGCCACACCGGCGGGCACACCGGCGGCCGTTGGGTCCCACCCGCTCGGCCCACCGCCCAAACGGCCAGCACCGACCATCAACTGAGCACAACAGAAAAAGAGTTGGCACGAAAACAACGCACCGGTCGGACCGTTCACTCCTTCGGGGGTCCGGTTCGATTCCGTTCCCTCAAACGGCGTGACCCCGGCCACCGCTCCCCCGTTGAGCCCGGCGAGCCGGAACCCCCCGGCCCCGCACGCCTAGTCCGAGGAGCCACCCCGTGCCGCGCATGCTCGAAGTCAGTGATGAGGTACGTGCCGAGATCGGCGACGAGGAGGCCGAGCGGCTGCTCGCGGGCGACGGGTCCCCCGGGAGTTACGACTGCACGTCCTGCCGCACCCCCGGCGACTCCGAGCGCGAGCAGACCAGCACCGTGCTGTTCGTCGGCGACGAGACGGCCGTCCTCGCCTTCGCCCACGCCGGCTGCATCCCCTCGCAGGTGGTCTCCGTCCCCGAGGCCGACCTCCAGGGCGCCGTCCGCTCCATCACGGGCGACAGCCCCGCCCCGGCCTCCCCCGCGGGCGCCGTACCGCAGTCCGTGCCCGGCGGCCAGGCCGTCCTCGGCATCACCAGCGGCCTGATCCTGATCAACGGGGAGCTGCACCCCGCCCTGGTCGTGGAGCCGACGGCGCCCATCGCCCGGCCCGGGACCGACGGCCCCGGCGACGACTTCCTCCCGCTCCTCATCGAGCAGGGGTTCATCCCCGTCACCGACACCGACGAACTCCCGACCGCCCTGAGCGGCTGGTCGATCCTGCTCGCCGCCGGCCAGCTGCACTCGGTGCTCCAGCCCGGCCAGGTCGCCTGGTGGCAGGCGCACAGGCCGCTGTCGGTCACCGACGGCTGGCGGGCCGCCGTCAACAGGACGCAGCGCGTCCTGGTCTACGCGGCCCCGGTCGACTCCATCGGCCAGCAGCCCCGCGAGGACCTGCTCCGCGACGCCCTGGACAAGGCCGCCCGCAACGGCAAGCTGGTCGCCGCCTCCATGCCCCTGGCGGGCACGCCGGGCGCCTGATCACCCTTTCCCCGCGAGCCGCCGTCCCGTCCCCCGCCCGGGGCGGGACGGCATGCGCCGGGGGTGCGCGGTCCGTCCCGCGCACCCCCGGCGATCTGCGTTTTTCCGTCCGCTCACCCCGCATCCGCCGGGCGTCGCTTTCGTTGGCAGATACGTGCATTCCTACGATGTATCCCGCGCCCCGTCCTATCCGAGCACCGTCCCCCCGATGCGCCACGTACGGGAGCTGGAGAGCGCTCCGGCCGCCTCGCACACCCCGATCTACGACACCCTGTACTCGGAGTACCTGCGTGCCTTCCGGGCCCTTCCGGGCGACCGCACGGGCGAGGAGGACCTCGGCTTCACCGCGTTCTCCTACGGCGGCTCGTACACCGCGGCCGCGTCCGGCACGTACGGCGGCCCGGGCGCCCACGCGTACGGCGGGGGCGGCGCGTACGGCGGCTCGCAGGGCGGCGGCTGGAACGGTTCCTCGTGGCAGCAGACGGACTCCTGGCAGCCCTCCTACGCCCCGCAGCCGCCACCACAGCCCCCGTCGCAGTACTCGTACGCGGGCGCCGGAGCCGCCACCGCGGCCGGAACCGGATACACGAACGGGCGGCAGCACCAGACCGGGATGCAGCACATCCCGGCGGCCCTGCCGCCCGCTCCGCGCCGGGGTCACTGACCCCGGTACGACACCGCCACTACATCTTTCGCTTGTGCTGCGCGCCGCGCTTCTCGCGCACCCGCACCGAGATGTGGATCGGGGTTCCCTCGAAGCCGAACTCCTCGCGCAGGCGGCGCTCGATGAAGCGCCGGTAGCCGTGCTCCAGGAAGCCCGAGGCGAACAGCACGAACCGCGGCGGCTTGCTGCCCGCCTGCGTGCCGAACAGGATGCGGGGCTGCTTGCCGCCGCGGATCGGGTGCGGGTGGGCGGCCACGACCTCGCCGAGGAAGGCGTTCAGCCGGCCGGTCGGGACACGCGTCTCCCAGCCGGCGAGCGCGGTCTCGATGGCCGGGACCAGCTTCTCCATGTGGCGGCCGGTGAGCGCCGAGACGTTCACCCGGGGCGCCCAGGCGACCTGCTGCATCTCGGTCTCGATCTCGCGCTCGAGGTAGTAGCGGCGCTCCTCGTCGAGGTTGTCCCACTTGTTGTACGCGATCACGATGGCGCGCCCGGCCTCGACGGCCATGGTGATGATGCGCTGGTCCTGGACGCTGATGGTCTCGGTCGTGTCGATCAGGATGACCGCGACCTCGGCCTTCTCCACGGCCGCGGCCGTGCGCAGGGAGGCGTAGTAGTCGGCGCCCTGCTGGAGGTGGACCTTCTTGCGGATGCCCGCGGTGTCGATGAACTTCCAGGTGACCCCGCCGAGCTGGATCAGCTCGTCGACCGGGTCACGGGTGGTGCCGGCCATCTCGTTGACGACGACGCGGTCCTCCTTGGCCACCTTGTTCAGGAGGGAGGACTTGCCTACGTTCGGGCGGCCGATGAGCGCGATCCGGCGCGGTCCGCCGACGGCGGTGCCGAAGGTCTGCTCGGGCGCCTCGGGGAGGGCCTCGAGGACGGCGTCCAGCATGTCGCCGGTGCCGCGGCCGTGCAGGGAGGACACCGGGTGCGGGTAGCCGAGGCCCAGGGACCACAGGGAGGCCGCGTCGGACTCGCCGCTCTGGCCGTCGACCTTGTTGGCGCACAGGACGACCGGCTTGCCGGCCTTGCGCAGCAGCCGGACGACGGCCTCGTCGGTGTCGGTGGCGCCGACCTTGGCGTCCACGACGAAGACGACCGCGTCGGCGGACTCGATGGCGTACTCGGCCTGGGCGGCGACGGAGGCGTCGATGCCGAGGACGTCCTGCTCCCAGCCGCCGGTGTCGACGACCTTGAACCGGCGGCCGGCCCACTCGGCCTCGTACGTGACGCGGTCGCGGGT
Organism: Streptomyces sp. NPDC054961; assembly: GCF_053609145.1. Lineage (NCBI taxonomy): Bacteria > Bacillati > Actinomycetota > Actinomycetes > Kitasatosporales > Streptomycetaceae > Streptomyces > Streptomyces sp. NPDC054961. The sequence continues at coordinate 8,615 of NZ_JBSGWY010000054.1, forward strand.
GACGCCGGGCTTGTCCTCGACGACCGCCTCGCGGCGGCCGATGATCCGGTTCACCAGCGTCGACTTGCCGACGTTGGGGCGGCCGACGACGGCGAGGACCGGGAGCGGGCCGTGGCCGGCTTCCTGGATGGCGCCTTCGACGTCCTCGATGTCGAAGCCCTCTTCCGCGGCGAGCTCCATGAACTCCGCGTACTCGGCGTCGCCAAGTGCTCCGTGGTCTTGCTGGTCGTTCATGAAGTCCGTTCCTCGTCGTTCGTGGTGGTCGGTGGGGCCCGCGCAGCGCGGTTCCACTACTAGGTCAAGTCTCGCTCAGCGCCCGGTGAGGCGCTTGGCGTCGGCCAGGTGGGCGGTCAGCCGCGCCTGGATGCGTACGGTGGCCTGGTCCAGCGCGGTGCGGGTACGGCGGCCACTGCCGTCCCCGGCGTCGAAGGCATCGCCGAAGACGATGTCGACCCTGCTCCTCAGCGGCGGCAGCGCCTTCACGACACGGCCGCGCCGCTCGGTGCTGCCCAGTACGGCGACCGGCACCACGGGGGCGCCGGAGCGGACCGCGAAGTACGCGAGGCCGGCGCGGAGCGAGGCGAAGTCCCCCTCGCCCCGGGTGCCCTCGGGGAAGATCCCCAGGGCTCCGCCGTTCTCCAGGAGGTTCAGCGCACGGCTTATGGCGCCCCGGTCGGCGCCGGAGCGGTCCACCTTCACCTGCCCGATCCCTTCGAGGAAGGGGCCGAGCGGGCCGACGTACGCCTCCTTCTTGATCAGGAAGTGCAGCGGCCTGGGGGCCGTCCCCATGACCATGGGTCCGTCGATGTTGTGCGCGTGGTTCACGGCCAGGATCACGGGGCCGGCGGCGGGGACCTTCCAGGCCCCCAGCACGCGCGGCTTCCAGAGGCCGTACATGAGACCGATGCCGATCCGCCGGCCGACCGCCGCACCCTTGAGGGAGGGCGTATCGCTCACGTGCGGCCCGCCCGCTTCTCCTCCACCAGGGTCACGACGCACTCGATGACCTGGTCGAGCGTGAGCTCGGTGGTGTCCACCTCCACGGCGTCGCCGGCCTTGGCCAGCGGGGAGGTCGTGCGGCCGGAGTCGGCCGCGTCCCGCTTGATCAGCGCTTCCTTGGTGGCCGCGAGGTCCGCGGCCTCCTTGCCCCGGAGCTCTCCGCTGCGGCGGGCCGCGCGGGCCTCGGCCGAGGCGGTGAGGAAGACCTTGAGGTCGGCGCCGGGCAGCACCGTGGTGCCGATGTCCCGGCCCTCCACGACGATCCCCTCGGCCGCGTCGGCCGCCTCGGCGGCGATCGAGCGCTGGAGCTCCGTGATCAGGGCGCGCACCTCGGGGACGGCGCTCACGGCGCTGACCTTGGAGGTGACCTCCCGGGTCCGGATCGGGCCGGAGGCGTCCAGGCCGTCGACGGTGATGGTGGGCGCGGAGGGATCCGTGCCGGACACGATGGCGGGCTTGCCCGCCGCGATCGCGATGGCCTGCGGGTCGTCCGTGTCGACGCCGTTGGTGATCATCCACCAGGTGATGGCCCGGTACTGGGCACCGGTGTCCAGGTAGCGCAGCCCGAGCTTGGCGGCCACGGCCTTGGAAGTGCTGGACTTGCCCGTGCCGGAGGGACCGTCGATGGCGACGATCACGGCGGTCGGAGCTGCGGTTTCCACGGTGCGGGCACCTTCCTGGTTGCGCGTACGTGTCCGGGCGCGCCAATAGCGCCCCTCCTCCAGGTTACCGGGCTTTTCGGCACCGCCCACCGGGTGAGGCGCCGGGCTACTGCTGGCGCAGTGCCCAGCCCCGTTCGCGCAGCTCGGCCGCGAGGCTCGCGGCCGCCCTCGGTTCCACCATGAGCTGCACCAGGCCCGCCTGCTGCCCCGTCGCGTGCTCGATCCGGACGTCCTCGATGTTGACCCCCGCCCGGCCGGTGTCGGCGAAGATCCGCGCCAGCTCCCCCGGCTGGTCGGAGATGAACACGGCCACCGTCTCGTAGGCGGCCGGCGCCGCGCCGTGCTTGCCCGGCACCCGGATCCGGCCCGCGTTGCCGCGGCGCAGCACGTCCTCGATGCCGGCCGCGCCGCCCCTGCGCTTGTCCTCGTCGGCCGACTGGAGGCCGCGCAGGGCCTCGACGGTCTCCTCGAGGTCGGCCGCGATGCCGGCCAGGACGTCCGCGACCGGCCCCGGGTTCGCCGAGAGGATCTCCACCCACATCCGGGGATCGGACGCCGCGATCCGCGTCACGTCGCGGATGCCCTGCCCGCACAGCCGTACGGCCGTCTCGTCGGCCTCCTCCAGCCGGGCGGCGACCATGCTGGAGACCAGCTGGGGGGTGTGCGAGACCAGCGCGACCGCGCGGTCGTGCGCGTCGGCGTCCATGACCACGGGGACGGCCCGGCACAGGGCCACCAGCTCCAGTGCCAGGTTCAGCACCTCGTGGTCGGTCTCCCGGGTCGGAGTGAGCACCCACGGCCGGCCCTCGAACAGGTCCGCCGTCGCCGCGAGCGGCCCCGACTGCTCCTTGCCCGCCATGGGGTGCGTGCCGATGTACGCCCTGGTGTCCACGCCGAGCGCGTCCAGCTCCCGCCGCGGCCCGCCCTTGACGCTGGCCACGTCCACGTAGGCGCGCGCCAGGTCCCGGCCGATCGCGTCGGCGAGGGCGGCGGCCACGTGGGCCGGCGGCACGGCGACGATCGCGAGGTCGACCCGGCCCCCCTCGTAGGCCTCGTCCGTGCCGGCGCCGAGGGCGGCCGCCGTACGGGCCTGCGTGGCATCGCGGTCGACCAGGTGGACGGCGATCCCGCGGGCGGCGAGGGCGAGCGCCGCGGAGGTGCCGATCAGTCCGGTTCCGATGACGACGGCGGTTCTCACGGGGTGCTCCAGGGGTCAGTGACGGCGGTGCCTGCCTCAGGGTAGCCAGCGCGGACGGCGCGACGGCCCGGCGGTCCGTCCGGTGGGACGGGGTGCCGGGCCGCGGGGGCACGGGGCCGCCGGAGGGCGGGGTCGCCGGGCTGCCGGGGCGCCCCGGGCGCGGATGCCCCTACAGCTGCTGCTGCTTGATGATGTCCTCCAGCGAGCCGCTCGGGAGCGAGCCCGTCGGGGTCAGCTTGTCCACGGCCGGCGGCAGCGCCCGCGCGATCTGGTCGGCGGCGGCCTCCGGGGTCACCCCCGCCTGCTCGGCGACCTCGGCCAGGGTGTCGTCCGGGAGCGCCTCGGCGATCTGGGCGCCGCTGACCGGCTGGTTCTCGCCGTGGCCGATCCAGGACTGGGCCTGGTCGGCCAGGCCCGACGCGGCGAGCATGTCCATCAGGCCGCCGAGCGGATTGCTCCCCGCGCCTCCGGCGGCCCGGGCACCACCGCCGCCGCCCATGAGGGCGCCGAGCAGGGAGCCGAGGATGTCGCCGCCGCCGGCGCCGCCTCCCTGTCCGCCGCCTCCGCCGCCGAGGAGGCCGCCGAGAAGGGAGCCGAGGTCGTTACCCGCCATGGTGCTGCCTTTCGCAGAGGGAGCGGGGCACACGGCAGTCCGCGGCCCGGCTTCACGACACGGACAATGTCGCCCGGACCGGACGGGTGCGCCACTTGGCGCAGACCGTCCGGCGGCCGCGCCGGGGCGGTCGGCATGATCGGGGCATGATCTTCCACCTGGTACCCCTCGCCGACTGGACCACCGGGCCCGAGCGCCCGTACGCCCCGCCCTCGCTCGCGTCCGAGGGGTTCGTGCACTGCTCGGCGGACCCCGCGACGGCGCTCGAGATCGCCTCCTCGCACTACGGCGGCGTACCGGGGACCTTGCTCGCCGTGGAACTCGACGAGCTCGCCCTGACCTCCGAGGTCCGCCGGGAGGGCGCATCCGGCGCCCGCTACCCCCATGTCCACGGACCGTTGAACCGGGACGCCGTGACCCGCGTGTGGGAGGTCGTACGTGCGCCCGGCACACCGGCACGGCTGATTTCGTGGCAGCCGGAGGGCTGAGCAAAGGCGTGGCGGGGTTCTCCTGAGCCCCGTCACACGTCAGGATGCCTAGCGCCATCCCGGCGATCACCCGAGGAGAAGTCATGAGCGACCCCACACGCAGCGCCCGGCGTACGGTACTGGCGGCGGGCGCGAGCGCCCTGGCAGGCGGCGTGCTCACCGCGTGCGGCTCGTCCGACGGGGCGAAGTCCCCGGCGGAGGGCGGCAGCTCGTCCTCTCCGCAGGACCCCGCGGTGGCCGCGCCGGCCTCCCCCTCCGCCTCCGCCCCGCAGACGAAGGCCCTGCTCAAGACGTCGGAGGTGCCCGTCGGCGGCGGCACGGTCCTCAAGGACGAGAAGCTGGTGGTCACCCAGCCGACGGCGGGATCCTTCCGCTGCTTCACGGCGGTGTGCACGCACCAGGGCTGCCTCGTGAACAAGGTGGAGGCCGGCACCATCGACTGCCCGTGCCACGGCAGCAAGTTCAAGGTCGCGGACGGCGCGGTGGCCCACGGTCCGGCCACCAAGCCGCTGGCGGAGAAGAAGATCACCGTCTCCCCGGCGGGCGAAATCTCGCTCGCCTAGCGGCGTCCCGCCTGCCTAGTCTCGCGGGATGAACGACAAGCCGACGCCCGAGCCGCTCGAACTCACCCTGGTCAGGGACCACACGGTCTACGCCTGCGTGATGGGTTCGAGGGCGTTCGGCCTGGCGACGGAGGCGAGCGACACCGACCGGCGCGGTGTCTACCTCGCCCCGGCCCCGCTCTTCTGGCGCTTCCAGAAACCCCCCACGCACGTGGACGGGCCGCGGGAGGAGGAGTTCTCCTGGGAACTGGAGCGCTTCTGCGAGCTCGCCCTGCGGGCCAACCCGAACATCCTGGAGTGCCTCCACTCCCCCCTCGTGGAGGAGCTCACCCCGGTGGGCGAGGAACTCCTGTCCCTGCGCGGGGCGTTCCTCTCCCGCCGGGCCCACACCACCTTCAGCCGGTACGCGGTCACCCAGCGCGGCAAGATGCTCGCCGATCTCCGCAACCACGGGGTTCCGCGCTGGAAGCACGCCATGCACCTGCTGCGTCTGCTCCTGTCCTGCCGCGACCTGCTGCGCACGGGCCGCCTGGTGATCGACGCGGGCCCCTACCGGGACCGTCTCCTCGCGGTCCGCCGCGGTGAGCTCGGCTGGGACGAGGTCGACGCCTGGATGACCCGCCTGACGGAGGAGACCGAAGCCGCCCTCGCCGGCACCCCGCTCCCCGAGGCCCCGGACCTGCGCCGCGTGGAGGACTTCCTCTTCCGCGCCCGCCACGCCTCCGCCCTGGCCGGGTCCCTGCCGTAATCGTCCCGGGGCGGGGTCCGGCTCCGGCTCCCAGGTCCGGCTCCGGCTCCGGCTCCGGGGCAGCGCGCTAGCCCGCCCGCCGCCGTACGACGAACGCGTCGAGGGCGGCGAACGCCTCCGCGTACTGCGGCAGCGCCGACCCGGCCCGGGCCTCGTCGAGCACCCCGAGCAGGACCTCGTAGTCCCGCTCCAGCCGCCCCGCGTCGACCCCGGCGGCCGCCCCGTGCTCGGCCTCGGCCTCGATCAGCCCGGCCAGGTACCGCGGGGACTCCGGCACCTCGTCCAGCAGCGTGGGCAGGTACGCCTGCACCCGCGCCGAGCGCATCAGGTGGATGCCGGTGAGCAGCGCCCGGAAGGTGCAGAGCAGCGGCTTGAGTTCGGCCGTCTTCCCGAAGAGCCGCCACTGGGTGCCCGCGAAGCCCCGGTAGTGGCGGGCGTGGTGGGAGGTCAGGACGCCGGGGGCCAGGTCGATGCTCAGGGCGTCCGCACGGCTCACGCGTCCCAGAGGGTGCCGAAGGCCAGGAGTTCGTCGCGGTACTCGATGCGGCCCTCCCAGTCGCGGGGCCAGACGTCCGCGCCGAGGTGGGCGCCCGCGAAGGCGCCGGCCAGGCAGGCGAGGGAGTCGGAGTCGCCCTGGGTGCAGGCGGCCCGGCGCAGGGCGAGCAGCGGCTCCTCCGGGAAGAGCAGGAAGCACTGGAGGGCGGTGGCCAGGGCCTCTTCGGCGATCCAGCCGTCGCCCGTGGTCAGGCAGGGGTCGGTTTCCGGGGAAGGCGAGCGCAGGGCCGCAGCCAGGCGGTCCATGACGCCCAGGCACTCGTCCCAGCCGCGGGCCATGAAGGACTCCGGCGTGGCGTCGGAGGCCGTGCGCATCCACAGGTCGCCGAGCCAGCGCTCGTGGTAGCGGGTGCGGTTCTCCAGGGCGTAGGAGCGCAGGAGGCCGACCAGACCGGTCGGCTCGGTGCCCCGCGCCAGCAGGAACACGGCCCGCGCCGTGAGGTCCGAGGCGGCCAGCGCGGTGGGGTGGCCGTGGGTGAGGGCGGACTGGAGCTGGGCCGCGCCGGCCCGCTCCTCCTCGGTCCAGCCGGGCACCAGCCCGGCCGGCGCCACCCGCATGTTGGCGCCGCAGCCCTTGGAGCCGGTCTGGCTGGCGTCGCGCCAGTCCAGGCCCGGCCGGTCCAGGAGCCGGCAGGCCTTCAGGCAGGTGTTGCCGGGGGCCCGGTTGTTCTCCGGGGAGTGGTACCAGTCGACGAACTCCTCCCGGACGGGGCGGGCGAGGCCCGCCGGCTCCAGCGGGCCGCGCTCCGCGGCGGTCCGTATGCCCCGGGCGAAGGCCAGCGTCATCTGGGTGTCGTCGGTGACGATCGCCGGTCGGGGCAGCGCCATGGACCGCCAGGGGCCGGTCTTGGACAGGATCCCGGGCACGTCGTTGAACTCGGTCGGGAAGCCGAGCGCGTCGCCCAGCGCCAGGCCGATCAGGGCGCCGGTCGCCGCGCGCTTCCCGGTCCCGCCCCCGGCCGCGGCCGTGCCCGGGTTCGTGTTCGCGGCCGTGCCCGGGTTCGTGTTCGCGTTCGTGGTCATCGCGCAGGTCCTTCCGAGGGGCGGAGCAGGGGCGGGTGCAGGGTGGTGGCGGGTCCCGGCCGGTAGAGCGCGGCCGGTTTGCCGCGGCCGCCGGTGAGGCGGGCCGCGCCCGGCACGGCCTCCACGAAGCCCGGCGTGGCCAGCACCTTGCGGCGGAAGTTGGGACGGTCCAGGACGGTGTCCCAGACGGTCTCGTAGACGGTCTGGAGCTCGCCGAGCGTGAACTGGGGCGGGCAGAAGGCGGTGGCCAGGCAGCTGTACTCCAGCTTCGAGCCCACGCGGGACCGGGCGTCGGCCAGGATCTGCCCGTGGTCGAAGGCCAGCCCGAGGCCGGCTCCGCAGGCCGGCCCGGGGGCCGCCGTGGGGGCCTCCCCGGAGGCCGGACCGGCCACCTCCCCCACCGGTACCCAGCGGGCCCGGTCCGCGTCTCCGCCGCCGTCGGCCGCCGGTTCCGGCAGGTCGGGGACGAGCGCGGTGAAGGCCACCGAGACGACCCGCATCCGGGGGTCGCGGTCCGGTTCGCTGTAGGTGCGCAGCTGGTCCAGGCGCAGCGCGGCGACCACCTCCGCCGACAGGCCGGTCTCCTCGGCCAGCTCGCGCCGGGCCGCCGTCTCCGCGGATTCCCGGGGCAGGACGAAGCCGCCGGGCAGCGCCCAGGCGCCCGCGTACGGATCCCGGCCGCGCCGGATCAGCAGCACGTGCAGCGCGGCGTCGCGGACGGTGAAGACGGCGAGGTCGACGGTCACGGCGAACGGCTCGAAGGCATGCGGGTCGTAGGCGTCGGCGACGGCGCTCACCGGGCGCGCCTCCGCTCCGACGGCTGCTCCGGCCCCGGCGCGGGCCACTGCCCCGGCACCTTCGGCGCCTCCGCCCCCGCCCCCGCCCCCGGCTCCGACACCGGGACGGGCAGGGGCACGGGTTCCGCCCCCGGCTTCCGCTCCGGCAGCGGGTCCGCGAAGTGGCGGCCCTCGCCGAGCAGTTCGTCCACGGCCCGCGCCGCCACCGCCAGCCGCGTCCGGTGGTCCCCGCGCACCACCAGGAAGCGTCTGCCGGTCCGCTCCAGCTCCTCCCGGAACCGCCCGGTCATCCACGGCCTCAGCCGCGGTCCGTCGCGCAGCCCGTCGTCCTCGAAGGGCACGCCCGCGTCATCGGTGAGCAGGTACAGGTCCCGGAGCCGGCCGGCGGCGATCCGCTCGACCTCCTCGCTGCGCCCGCCCATGTACCGCTCGTGCCAGATGCCGGTGGCGAAGGAGTCGGTGTCGCAGAACAGGACCGGCGATCCCAGCCGGGCCGCCCGTTCCTCCTCGGCGTCCTGGCGCCGGGCGATCACCGGGAACTCGTCCGAGGTGAAGCTCACGTCGGCCCAGGTCGCCTCGGGGTCCGCCGCGAGGGCTGCCGCCAGCCGCTCCTCGCTGTACCGCCGGCCGTACTCCGCGACCCAGCCCGTCTTCGCCCACACCCCGCCGCGCCGGCGCCAGTGCGCCGCAAGGGCCCGCGACAGCGTGGTCGTCCCGGTGGACTCGGCGCCGAGCACGACGACCCGCCGCGTCAGCGCGGCCCGTACGGCCGGGCCCAGGAACTCCCAGTTCCCCACCGGGTCGGCCCGTACGGCCGTCCCGGACACCGGGAAGAGGGTCCGGTCGCGGTCCACGCAGACCTCCTCGGCGCCGAACCTGCGCGCGAGCTCGGTCCCGTACTCCTCCGAGGTGAAGACGGCGTCGACCCGGCGGCCCACCGCGCGCCGGAAGATCGCCATGTGCGCCTCCCAGACCGCCGGGTCGTGCAGGTCGACGGGGATGTCGTCGACGGCGCCCACGACGTCGGCCCCGGGGTGCGCCTCGCGCATCCAGGCGACCCTGTCGGCCAGCGGCACGGACTCCACCGAGGCCGCGCAGACGAGTACGGTCAGCCGCTCGCACTGGTCCTGGGCGGTGCGCACCAGGTGGTGGTGGCCCGCGTGCGGCGGGTAGAACTTGCCGAGCACCAGGCCGTGCCCGTACGCGGCCCCTCCGCGGCGGTTCACGCCGTCGCCCGCAGGGCCTCGCGGGCGCCGCGGGCCGGCAGCGCCCGGCGCCAGCCGGTCAGTCCGGCCACGCACAGGGCGAGGAAGACCACGTACAGCAGGGAGGTCAGGTACAGCCCCTTGTAGACGTACAGCGGGATGTACACGAGGTCGGCGGCGATCCACAGCCACCAGGACTCGAGCAGTTTGCGGCACTGCCCGTACGTGGCCATGAGCGAGAGCCCCGTCGTCAGCGCGTCCCAGAACGGGACGGTGGAGTCGGTGACCCGGCCCAGCAGGAGCGTCAGGCCGAGCACCCCCACCGCCCCCACCGCGGCCAGGGCGGCCCATTCGGCGGCCTTGGTGCGGCGCACCGGCAGGGCTTCGGCGGTTCCCGGTCCACCCCCGTGGGTCCAGGACCACCAGCCGTACGCGGCGAGGGCGATGAAGACGATCTGCAGCCCGGCGTCGGCGTAGAGGCCGGCCTGCTGGAAGAGCACGATGAAGAAGATGTTGTTGGCGATGCCGATCGGCCAGTTGGCGATGTGCTGCCGGGCGACCAGCCAGACGCACACGGCTCCCGTGACGAACCCGAGGATCTCGGTCCAGGTCGTCTGCCACCCCATGACGGCCACCCCCCACTTTCTTTATGGTCAAGTTGACTATAAAGAAGACCGGGGTCCGGCACAACCGAAAAACCCGCGGCGCCCGAAGGCACCGCGGGTTCCTGAGGCCTTGCGGCGGTCCTACAGACCGACCTCGCGCATCAGCATGCCGACCTCGGTGTTGGTCAGGCGGCGCAGCCAGCCGGACTTCTGGTCGCCCAGGTCGATCGGGCCGAAGGAGGTCCGGACGAGCTTCTCGACCGGGAAGCCGGCCTCCGCCATCATGCGGCGGACGATGTGCTTGCGGCCCTCGTGGAGGGTCACCTCGACCAGGTAGTTCTTGCCGAGCTGGTCGACGACGCGGAAGTGGTCGGCGCGGGCGTACCCGTCCTCCAGCTCGATGCCGTCCTTGAGGCGCTTGCCGATCTCGCGCGGCAGCGGTCCGGTGATCGCGGCGACGTACGTCTTCTTCACGCCGTACTTCGGGTGCGTGAGGCGGTGGGCCAGCTCACCGTGGTTGGTGAGGAGGATGATGCCCTCGGTCTCCGTGTCGAGCCGGCCGACGTGGAAGAGACGCGTCTCACGGTTGGTGACGTAGTCGCCGAGGCACTGACGGCCGTCCGGGTCCTCCATCGTGGAGACGACGCCGGCCGGCTTGTTCAGCGCGAAGAAGAGGTACGACTGGGTGGCGACGGTCAGGCCGTCCACCTTGATCTCGTCCGACGGCTTCACGCGCTTGCCCTGCTCCAGCACGATCTCGCCGTTGACCTCGACGCGGGCCTGCTCGATGAGCTCCTCGCACGCACGGCGCGAACCCATGCCGGCACGGGCGAGCACCTTCTGCAGACGCTCACCCTCCTCCTCGGCGCCCGGGAACGTCTTCGGGGTCTTGATCACGGGCTTGTCGGCGTACCGGTCGCGCACGCGCTCCTCGATCCGCGCCTCCAGCTCGCGCGGCTTGGCCCGGCCGCTGCGGCTGCCGGGACCGCTGCGCGGGCCGCCGGCGCCGCCGATGGCGGGGGTCCGGGAGGTCCTGGGGCCGCCCTTGGCCCCACCACGGGCGGCGTCGCCGCGCGCACCGCCACCGCGGTTGCCGTCGGCCGCGCCGCGGGCACCGCCGCCGCCCGCCTTGGCACCGCCGCGGCCGTTGCGCTCGCCCTCGGGGCCTACGTCGTAGCGACGCTCCTCGGGGCGGGGGTTGCGGATGCGGGGCGCGGGCTCGCGGTCACGGTCGGAGCCGCCGCCCTGGTAGCCACCGCCCTGGTAGCCGCCGCCGGAGCTGCCTCCGCGGGAGCCGCCGCCCTGGTAACCGCCGGAGCTGCCACCGCGGGAGCCGCCGCCCTGGTAGCCGCCACCGCCGGAGCTGCCACCGCGGGAGCCGCCGCCCTGGTAGCCGCCACCGCCCGAGCTTCCGCCGCGGGAGCCGCCGCCGGAGCCGCCCTGGTACCCGCCGCCGCCGGAGCCGCCGCGGGAGCCACCGCCCGAGCTGCCGGCGGAGCCGCCGCGGTAGCCACCACCGCTGCCGCTGCCACCGCCGGAGCCGCCACCGCGGTAGCCACCACCGCCGCCGCTGGAGCTGCCGCCGCGGGAGTCACCGCGCCCGCCGCCGCCACCGCCGCCGCTGTTCCTGTTGCCACCGTTGCCGTTGCCGCTGCTTCGCATCAAAGTTCCGTCGTCTTGTCGTCTTCATCGGTATCCGGTGCATCCGGATCGAACGACGGAACACCCTCTTGCGTCTCGGCTTCGATCGCGTCCGCCTCGGGGAGGAAGGGCGCGAGCTCCGGGAGCTCGTCCAGGCCGCGCAGGCCCATCCGCTCCAGAAAGTAGTTCGTCGTCCTGTACAGGATCGCACCTGTTTCGGGTTCCGTCCCCGCCTCCTCCACCAGACCCCGCTGCAGGAGGGTGCGCATGACCCCGTCGCAGTTGACTCCCCGGACCGCCGAGACCCTCGACCGGCTGACCGGCTGGCGGTACGCGACGACCGCCATGGTCTCCAGCGCCGCCTGGGTGAGACGGGCCTGCTGGCCGTCCAGGACGAAGGCCTCGACGGCCGGGGCGTAGTCCGCCCGGCTGTAGAAGCGCCAGCCCCCGGCGACCAGCCGCAGCTCGAATCCGCGGCCCTGTACGTCGTACTCGTCCGCCAGCTCGCGCAGTGCCTCCGCGACCTCCCGCGGACCGCGGTCCAGCACCTTGGCGAGGTGCGCCTCGGTCGCCGGCTCGTCCACGACCATGAGGACGGCCTCCAGCGACGGCTTGAGCGCCGGCGTGGCCACCTCCCCCGCCCGGCCCGGCCGCTCGGCCCCGGCCGTCCGCTCCCGTTCCGCCGTCCCGCTCATCCTTGCGCCTCCACGACCTGGTCGAACTCGTCCGTCACCTTCGGCATGCCGTCCCCGTCCCCGCCGCTCCAGCGCACGGTGAGCGCCTCCAGAGCCTCCTCCTGGTCAAGGACCACGGCCTTCTCCCGGTAGAGCTCCAGGAGGGCCAGGAAGCGCGCGACCACGGTGAGGGTGTCCCCGGCCTCCTCGGTGAGCTCCTGGAAGGTGGCCTCTCCGCGCGTCTTGAGCAGCGCCACGATCAGCCCGGCCTGCTCCCGCACGCTCACGAGCGGAGCGTGGATGTGGTCCACGTACACCTGGGGCGCGGCCCGGGGCTGCATGGCCTTGACGGCGAGCCGCGCCAGTCCGTCGCCGCCGACGCTGATGACCACCTCGGGCAGCAGCTCGGCCAGCCGGGGCTCCAGGCCCACGGTGCGCGGGTAGCGCCGGCCCTCGTCGTCGGCCCGCTCCTGGAAGATCTCGGCGATCCGTTTGTACGCCCGGTACTGGAGCAGCCGCGCGAAGAGCAGGTCCCGGGCCTCGAGCAGCGCGAGGTCGGCCTCGTCCTCCACCTCGGCGACGGGCAGCAGCCGGGCGGCCTTGAGGTCCAGGAGGGTGGCGGCGACCACGAGGAACTCGGTGGTCTGGTCGAGGTCCCAGTCGGGGCCCATGGCCCGGATGTGCGCCATGAACTCGTCGGTGACCTGGGACAGCGCCACCTCGGTGACGTCGAGCTTGTGCCGGGAGATCAGCTGGAGCAGCAGATCGAAGGGCCCCTCGAAATTGGCCAGCCTCAGGGTGAAGCGCCCGTCCGCCGCGACGGCCCGCTCGCCCCCGGCCCCGCTCTCCCCGCCGCCCCAGGACGCCCCGTGGGCCCGCTCAGGGCCCTCGGGCGCCCCCGGAGGCCCGCCGGGCCCGTCGGGGTCGCCGGAGGGCGGCAGGGGCGGTTCCAGGCCATCCGGGGGCGGGTTCCCGGCCCCGGGAGGGGAGGCTCCGGTCAGGGGCCCGGCGACGGGACCGGACGGCGCCTCCTCCTCCGCCGGTACGGGGACTCCCGGGCCGCGGCCCAGCGGGCGGCGGGACGGGTGGCCGGGTTCGGCGGAAGGGGGCATCGCGGTCCAGGGTGGTACGGAGGGGACGGCCGGTCGGGCCGGGGCCAGGGACCAAGGCTCCCACGTACCGCCCGCCCCGCGGCGCGGGGACCCGCCCCCGGGCCGGCACGGGGCCGGCCGGGCGCGTCGGGCCCGACGGGGCTCAGCGGCCCCGGAGGCGGCGGACCAGGATGCTGGCGTCGCCGCGGGATTCCAGGTCGGCCAGGACCACGGCGACCGCCTCGCGCACGATGCGGCCGCGGTCGACCGCGAGGCCGTGTTCCCCGCGCAGCACCAGCCGCGCGTGTTCCAGGTCCATGAGCTCCTCGGCGGAGACGTAGACCGTGATCTTCTCGTCGTGCCGTTCGCGCCCGCTGGGCCGCCGGTTCGCGCCCCGGCCCTGCCCCTTGCCCCGGCCGGGCGCCGGGGCCGGAACGGCGCCACCGGAACCTTCCTGCGGCCGCCGCTGCGCACCCACTCCCGGCTCCGTGCCGGCCGCGGCCTCCCGGCTGCGGCCCTCCCCCACCGTGCCCTCCGCGGCGGTCGCCGCGTGCTCCACGCCCCGCGCCGCGGACGGCGAGGACGACGTCAGCGCCATCCCCCCGGTCGTACGGAACAGTTCGTCGGCTCCGGGCAGACTCACTCGGCGGGACACCGGGCGAGCACCTCCCTGGCCAGCTGGCGGTAGGCGGCGGCGCCGACGGAGTTGGACGCGTACGTGGTGATCGGCTCACCGGCGACCGTGGTCTCCGGGAAGCGCACCGTGCGGCCGATGACCGTGTGGTAGACGTGGTCGTCGAAGGCCTCGACGACGCGCGCCAGCACCTCGCGGCTGTGCACCGTACGGGAGTCGTACATCGTGGCGAGGATGCCGTCGAGCTCGAGCTCGGGGTTGAGCCGCTCCTGCACCTTCTCGATGGTCTCGGTCAGCAGTGCCACACCGCGCAGCGCGAAGAACTCGCACTCCAGCGGCACGATGACCCGGTGAGCCGCCGTCAGGGCGTTCACCGTGAGCAGACCGAGCGAGGGCTGACAGTCGATCACGATGTAGTCGTAGTCGGCCATCAGCGGCTTCAGGGCCCGCTGTAGCGTCGATTCGCGCGCGACCTCGCTGACCAGCTGCACTTCGGCAGCGGACAGGTCGATGTTGCTCGGCAGCAGGTCCATGTTGGGGACCGCCGTTTTGAGCAGCACCTCGTCGGCCGACATGCCCCGCTCCATGAGCAGGTTGTAGACCGTCAGGTCGAGCTCCATCGGGTTCACGCCGAGACCCACGGACAGTGCGCCCTGCGGGTCGAAGTCGACGAGCAGCACGCGGCGCCCGTACTCGGCGAGAGCGGCACCCAGGTTGATGGTCGACGTGGTCTTGCCCACGCCGCCCTTCTGGTTGCACATCGCGATGATCTTCGCCGGCCCGTGGTCGGTCAGCGGGCCCGGGATCGGGAAGTACGGCAGCGGCCGTCCGGTCGGACCGATCCGCTCACGGCGCTGGCGGGCAGCGTCGGGGGCGAGAGTGGCCGCGTACTCGGGGTCGGGCTCGTACTCCGCGTCGGGGTCGTAGAAGTGCCCTTCGGGCACCTGGTCGTAGTCGGCGAAACCCACGGGCTTTTCGCCGCTCAGGTCGCCGGCCCTGGAGTTCACGTCTAGGCCGTCCATGCTCTTTTGGGGCGTCGTCATGCGCTGTTGGTTTGCGAAGGTGCGGACTGCGACGGAGCCGACAGCTTCGATTCCGGCAGGGCCATGACCCCGCGCAGGCGTTCCTGCTCGTCCACCCCCAGGAGCAAATGTCGACTCATTCACAAGTCGTCTTACCTCCTCGGACGTGACCAGGACACTTATCGATAGGTCAGCGTGGCACCATGCCGACGGTTGGCGACTCTATGGCGTGTCACCACTCAGCGGCAACACAATCCGCCGGACCCACCGCGATGTGTCGGCAACCGAACACCACTCTGTCAAGGGCGTACGAGCTGTCGCCGGGAAGTTTCGCGGGTGCGCGAAAGGGTTAAAGGGTTACGTTCGAGGCGAGTTGAACGGCCCCGTCGGCCGCCCCGCAAACGCGCCCGGCCGGACCTTGCGGGCAAGGTCCGGCCGGATACGTGAGATTGACGTCAGTCGTTGACGGAGCGTCGGAAACTCAGCCGAGCAGCGTGCTCAGCTCGAGGGTCGCGAGGCCGTGGGCCTCGGCGACGGGACCGTAAACCACCTGGCCGTCATGGGTGTTGAGGCCCAGCGCGAGCGCCGGGTCACGACGCAGCGCCTCGACCCAGCCGAGGTTCGCGAGCTGCACGATGTAGGGCAGCGTGGCGTTGGTCAGCGCGTACGTGGAGGTGTTCGGCACCGCGCCCGGCATGTTGGCGACGCAGTAGAAGACCGAGTTGTGGACCTGGAAGGTCGGCTCGGCGTGGGTGGTCGCGCGGGAGTCCTCGAAGCAGCCGCCCTGGTCGATCGCAATGTCGACAAGGACACTTCCGGGCTTCATCTTGGCGACGAGCTCGTTGGTGACCAGCTTCGGCGCCTTCGCACCCGGGATGAGGACCGCACCGATGACGAGGTCGGCCTCGACGACGGCCTTCTCCAGCTCGAAGGCGTTGGAGACGATGGTCTTGATCTTCGTACCGAAGATCTTGTCGGCCTCGCGGAGCTTGTTGATGTCGCGGTCCAGCAGGGTCACGTGGAAGCCCATGCCGACGGCGATCTGCACGGCGTTCCAGCCGGAGACGCCACCGCCGATGACCACGGCCTCGCCGGCCGAGGTGCCGGGCACGCCGCCCGGGAGGACGCCGCGGCCGCCGACGGAGCGCATCAGGTGGTAGGCGCCGACCTGCGGGGCCAGCCGGCCCGCGACCTCGGACATCGGGGCGAGCAGCGGGAGCGCGCGGTTCGCGGTCTCGACCGTCTCGTAAGCGATGGCGGTGGTGCCGGACGCCAGCAGGGCGTCCGTGCACTCGCGAGAGGCCGCGAGGTGCAGGTAGGTGAAGAGCGTCTGGTCCTTGCGGAGGCGGTGGTACTCCTCCGCGATGGGCTCCTTGACCTTCAGCAGCAGGTCGGCGATCGCCCAGACCTCGTCGGCGGTGCCCAGGATCTCGGCGCCGGCGGAGACGTACTCCGCGTCCGTGATCGAGGAGCCCACACCGGCGTTCTGCTCGATGAAGACCTGGTGGCCGCCCCGGACCAGCTCATGCACGCCGGCGGGCGTGATGGCGACCCGGAACTCGTTGTTCTTGACCTCGCGGGGGATGCCGACCTTCATCGTCACTCACGGTCCTTGGCTCAGGGAATGTTTCGGGGTACTTCCATACAAACCCGTTCACAAGAACGCGCAACGGGATGCGCCAGGGGATGGCCTGGTGAACCCAGTCTAATGAAGGACGAGCCGCTGTCTAGCCTTGCAAAGCAATAATCTCAGTCGGAACCACTACGGATTTCGCAGGCTGCGGGGTCGTCACCCAGCAATCTGTCGGCCGCCGACCTGTGCAGCCTGGCGGCCGCGGGGTCCCCGAGCCGGTCCAGCGTGTCGGCCAGGCGCACCTGCAGCGCGGCCTGAAGCCGCAGGTCCCCGGCCCGGCGCGCGAGCTCCACCGCCTCCCGGCAGGTGTGCAGCGATTCCTCGGGCCGCCCCGCGTACTCCTGGATCCGCGCCATCTCGCTCAACGCCTTTGCCTGGCCCGGGACATCGGCCAGCCGGCGGTAGCCCGCGGAGGCCGCCCGCCAGCTCCGCAGCGCCTCCCCGTACCGGCCGGCGTAGGTGTGCACGTTCCCGAGCCGCCCGTACAGCCTCGCCTCGTCCGCGCGCTCGCCCCGGGCGAGGGCGTGGGACAGGGCCCGGCCGAACCAGTCGGAGGCCCGGTGCCAGTCGTCGAGCTCCTGGTACGCACCGCCTACGGATTCCATCGCGCGGCCCGCCGCGTACGGATCGTTCGCCGCCCTTCCGGCGTCCAGCGCGGCCCGGTAGCGCTCGAGCGCCTCGCGCGTGCGACCGGTCTCGGCGTCCAGGTCGGCCAGGTTCAGCAGCGCGGCGGCCCGTTCCCGGTGCAGATCGCGCCGCTCGGCCACGTCCAGGACCAGCCGGTGCAGCCCGTAGAGCTCGGGGGCGGCCTCGGAGGTGCCCCGGTGTTCGGACAGGGCCCCCGCGAGGGCCGCGACGAGCCGGCGGGCCAGGGTGTCCAGCTCCCCGTCGGCGACAGCCAGGGAGGCGGCCGCGGTCAGCGCGGGCAGCCGGGTGTCCAGCCAGGCCGCGGCGGCCCGCCGGTCGGCGAAGCGCAGGGCGCGCGGCAGCCCGTCCAGCTTCTCCGGACCGCCGACCGGCCCGATGGGCTCGTCGGCGGACTCCTCGGCCATCGCCCGGCAGGAGAGCAGCAGCCGTACGGTGCGCTCCAGCATCCGGGCCCGGGCCAGCTGGACCTCGGCGGGGCGCTCCTTGGCCTCGAGCAGGGACTGCAGCAGGGGCGCGAGGCAGCCGGGCAGGACGAACAGCCCGTCGCGGGCGCTCCGTACGAGGCCCAGCGCGGTGAAGTCCTCCAGGATCGACTGCGCGGCGGCCACGGAGCAGCCGGCGAGGGCGGAGGCGGTGTGCGAGTCGACGAGCCCGGCCGGGGCAAGCGGAAGCAGCCTCAGGGTCCGCTGGGCGGGCTGCGGGAGGGCCTCGTAGACGAGCCTGAAGGTGCGGGCGAGCGGGCCGCTGGTGCCCGCGGGCATGTCGTGGAGCTGCTTGGCCACGTCGGCGACGGAGGCCTTGGGGTGCGCGGCGAGCCAGCCTCCGACCAGACTCAGCGCCGCGGGCTGGCCGCCGCACTCCTCGGCGAGGGCCTCGGCGGCGCGGGGGTCGTTGGCCACGCGGATGTCGCCGATGCGGTCGACGAGCATGGCCACGGCGGAGGGGGTGTCCAGCCCGCCCAGGGTGCAGGGCCGGACATCCGGAATCCCGGTGAGGGGGCCCTCGGCGGTGACGACGACCAGGCACTCGGGGGTGTCCGGGAGCAGGGCGTCGACCTGGTGGGGGTCGGCGGCGTCGTCGACGAGCAGGACCGCCCGGCGGTCGGCGAGGGCCTCGCGCAGGGCGAAGCCGAGCTCGTCCTCGGCGGCGCCGGGCGGGGTGGGCAGGCCGAGCGCCTCCAGAAGGGTGCGGATGGCGCGCTCGGTGGGAACGGTCTCGCCGGTGGGCGTGGTGAGCCGGACGGTGAGCACCCCGTCGGGGTAGTCGTCGGCGATCTCGCGCACGAGGGCTTCGGCGAGGGCGGTCCGGCCCGATCCCGGCCGCCCGGCGACGAGCAGCACCCGGGCCCGCGGCGCCTTGGCCTTGCGGCCCGAGAGGGTGTCGAGCCCGGTGCGCGCGATGTCCTCGCGCAGCTCCTTGAGCTCACGCCGCCGCCCGACGAAATCCGCCACGGATCCGCTCCTCTCGCTGCCTTCGGATTGCGAGCGTAGTTCACACAGAGCGACGAACCGGGTGGAGCGCGGCGGACAAATCGCCCGATCGGATCAGCCGATGGTCGTCTTTTCTCGCGCCTCGGCGCGTCGCGGCCCCGGCGCACCCGGCCGGCTCCGCCGCGCCGCGCCGGATCGCGCACCGCGCCCGCGCGCGGGCGCGGTGGACCGGGCCGCGCCCGGTGCCGGTCCGCCCGCCCGGACGCCACGGCCCGCACGGGGCTCCGCCAGGGGGGCATGCCCCGCCCGGTCCGCGCGGACCGGCCACGCGGGCGCGGACCCGGACCCGGCCGCCCGGACTGGCAGCGCGGGCGGACGGAGCGGGCCGGGGGCTACGCCTCGTACGGGCGGGCCGGCCAGGGGGCGTCGGCGGGGCGCAGCGCCTCGAGGCCGCCCTCGCGGGCCAGGGCCGCCGACAGGGCCAGGACGCCCGTCACCAGTCCCGGGTTGCCGATCTCCCCCGCCAGGACCCCCCGGACCAGCTCGGGCAGCGGCACCCACGCCAGCTGCATGTCCGCCTCCTCCGACCCGGACTCCGAGTACCGCTCCCCGTCCGCCTCCGAGACGCCCCGCGCGAGGAAGATCCGGATCGCCTCGTCCGAGCCGCCGGGCGAGGCGTAGAAGTCGGCCAGCACCCGCCAGTCCCCGGCCTTGACGTGCGCCTCCTCGGACAGCTCGCGCTGCGCGCCGTGCAGCGGGTTCTCGCCCACCACGTCCAGCAGGCCCGCCGGGAGCTCCCACAGCCTGCGCCCCACCGGGTGCCGGTACTGGCTCAGCACCAGCACGCGCTCCTCCTCGTCCAGCGCCAGGACGCACACCGACCCCGGGTGCACCTGGTAGTCGCGCCGCGCCACGGACCCGTCCGGCATCCGGACCTCGTCCGAGGCCACCGCCGTCTTCGCGCCCTGGAACGGCCGCCGCGTCGACACCGTCTCCCAGGATTCCGCCGTGTCCTTGATCTCCATGCCCCGAAGCCCTCCACAACGCGCGACAGCCGGGGTACGGATCTCCGTACCCCGGCTGTCTACGTTATGCGGTCGGCCCCGGCGGCCCGCTCGAACGGCCCGCCCGGGTGCTACTTCGCGGCCTGCTGCCGCTCCACCGCGGCCTTGACCAGGCCCGCGAAGAGCGGGTGCGGGCGCGTCGGACGCGAGCGCAGCTCCGGGTGGGCCTGGGTGGCCACCAGGTAGGGGTGCACCTCGCGCGGGTACTCGACGTACTCGACCAGCTTGTTGTCCGGGGAGGTGCCGGAGAAGACCAGACCGGCCTTCTTCTCCAGCTCGCCGCGGTAGGCGTTGTTGACCTCGTAGCGGTGGCGGTGGCGCTCGTCCACGTACGCCTGGTCGCCGTAGACCTCGCGCACGATGGAACCCTCGGCGAGCTTCGCCGGGTACATGCCCAGGCGCATCGTGCCGCCCAGGTCGCCCGCGCCCTCGACGAAGGCCAGCTGCTCCTCCATCGTGGAGATCACCGGGTGCGGGGTGGAGGCGTCGAACTCGGTGGAGTTCGCGTCCTGGATGCCCGCGAGGTTGCGCGCGGCCTCGATGACCACGCACTGCAGGCCCAGGCACAGGCCGAGCAGCGGGATCTTGTTCTCGCGGGCGTAGGTGATCGCGCCGACCTTGCCGTTGACGCCGCGGTCGCCGAAGCCGCCGGGCACGCAGATCGCGTCCACGTCCCCGAGCACCTCCGCCGCGCCGGCCGGGGTCTTGCAGTCGTCGGAGGTGACCCACTTGATCTGGACGCGGGCCCTGTTGGCGAAGCCGCCGGCGCGCAGCGCCTCGGTCACCGACAGGTAGGCGTCCGGCAGGTCGATGTACTTGCCGACGAGCGCGACCTTGACCTCGTGGTCCGGGTTGTGGACCCGGTCCAGCAGGTCTTCCCAGACGGTCCAGTTGACGTCGCGGAACGGCAGGTCGAGCTTGCGCACGACGTACGCGTCCAGGCCCTCGGTGTGCAGCACCTTGGGGATGTCGTAGATCGACTTGGCGTCGATCGCCGCGACCACGGCCTCCTCGTCGACGTCGCACATCAGCGAGATCTTGCGCTTGATGGAGGTGGGGACGTCGCGGTCGGCGCGCAGCACGATCGCGTCGGGCTGGATGCCGATGTTGCGCAGCGCCGCGACGGAGTGCTGGGTGGGCTTGGTCTTCAGCTCACCGGAGGGGCCGATGTAGGGCAGCAGCGAGATGTGCACGACGAAGACGTTGTCGCGGCCGACCTCGTGGCGGACCTGGCGGACGGTCTCCAGGAACGGCAGGGACTCGATGTCGCCGACCGTGCCGCCGACCTCGGTGATGACGACGTCGACGTCGTCGGTCGCCATGCGGCGGATGCGGTGCTTGATCTCGTTGGTGATGTGCGGGATGACCTGCACGGTGTCACCGAGGTACTCGCCGCGCCGCTCCTTGGCGATGACCTGCGAGTAGACCTGGCCGGTGGTGACGTTGGCCGAGCCGTCGAGGTCGACGTCGAGGAAGCGCTCGTAGTGGCCGATGTCCAGGTCCGTCTCGGCGCCGTCGTTGGTGACGAACACCTCGCCGTGCTGGAACGGGTTCATCGTGCCCGGGTCGACGTTCAGGTACGGGTCGAGCTTCTGCATCGTGACCCGGAGACCGCGCGCCTTGAGCAGCGCACCCAGGCTCGAGGCCGTCAGGCCCTTGCCGAGGGAGGAAGCGACACCCCCGGTGACGAAGATGTGCTTGGTCGTCATGGATTTGGGCGGCATCGCCAAGAGGGGGCTCCCGTGGTCGCGAGGTGAAGGTGCGTCCGGCGCCTGCCACCATCGATCCGGAGGGGGTCTCAGGGGGCGCCGAAGCTGCGGTTTCGGGGCTCCTGATTCGCACAGGCAGACCACCGGTCCACGGGATACCAGCCTATCAGCGCCGGGGCCGCTCCGCCTCCGGCCACGCGGCGCGGACCCTCCTGCGCACCGTGTCGGCCGCATCGTCCCAGGTCACCCGTTCAGCCGAGTCACATTGTCCCGGGGCTCAGGGGGATCACTAGGGTTTCGTCTTATCCTGCTCGCAGAACGATCACCAGACCGTCGAGCAGCCCCGCGAACGGCGTAACCCGCTCGGTTCCGGAATCATGGGCGGGGCGCGACGTTCCACACTCATAGGGACGGGAGCCCCGCGCGACCGCGCAATGCCAGCGCCCTTCGGGGCGGACGTGCTGTTCGACTGGAGATGCAACGTGTCCGGGCGCATCGAGGATTACGCACTGATCGGGGACATGCAGACCGCCGCTTTGGTCTGCCGGGACGGGGCGGTGGACTGGTTGTGCCTGCCACGTTTCGACTCCCATGCCGTGTTCGCGAGCCTTCTCGGCACCGAGGAGCACGGCTTCTGGCGGATCGGCCCGGCGTTCCCGGCCGGCGCCGAGGCCCCGCGCGCCTCGCGCCGCCGTTACCGTGGCGACTCGCTGGTACTGGAGTCGGAGTGGGACACCCCGCGCGGCACCGTCCGCGTGATCGATTTCATGCCTCCCCGCGAGGACCACGCCCCGCAGCTCATCCGCATCGTGGAGGGCATCAGCGGGCGCGTCCCGATGCGCTCCGCGCTGCGCATGCGGTTCAGCTACGGCCGCGTCGTCCCCTGGGTGCACAAGGTCGACGGCCGTACGGTCGCCGTCGCCGGGCCCGACTCGGTCTGGCTGGACACGAAGGCGCAGACGTACGGCAAGGACCTCACCACGTACTCCGACTTCACGGTCGGCCCGGGTGACCGGATGGCCTTCTGCATCAGCTGGCAGCCCTCGCACAAGGAGCCGCCGCAGGCACCGGAGGCCGAGGAGGCCCTCACGGCCACCACCGACTTCTGGCGGGACTGGGTCGGGCAGTGCACGTACCACGGCCCCTACCGGGAAGCGGTGATCCGGTCCCTGGTCACCCTCAAGGCCCTCACGTACGCCCCCACGGGCGGGATCGTCGCCGCGCCGACCACCTCCCTCCCCGAGGAGATCGGCGGCGTCCGGAACTGGGACTACCGCTACACCTGGCTGCGCGACGCCGCCATCACCCTCTCCTCGCTGCTGCGCACCGGTTACCGCGACGAGGCCTCCGCGTGGCGGGACTGGCTGCTGCGCGCGGTGGCCGGAGACCCGGAGAACCTGCAGATCATGTACGGGATCGCGGGCGAGCGCGAGCTCGGCGAGACCGAGCTCGACTGGCTCCCCGGGTACGAGGGCTCGCGCCCGGTCCGGGTCGGCAACGGCGCCGCCGGGCAGCTGCAGCTCGACGTGTACGGCGAGGTCACCGAGGCCCTGCACCTGGGCCACATGACGGGCCTGGCCCGCAACGACTACGCGTCGCTGCTCCAGCTCAAACTCATCCGCTACCTGGAGACCCACTGGGACCAGCCGGACGAGGGCATCTGGGAGGTGCGCGGCCCGCGGCGGCACTTCGTGCACTCGAAGGTGATGGCGTGGGTGGCCGTGGACCGCACGATCAAGCTGATCGAGAGCGGGGACGCGGACGGTCCGCTGGAGCGGTGGCGGGAACTGCGCGACGAGATCCACCAGGACGTGTGCGAGAAGGGATACGACAAGGAGCGCAACACGTTCACGCAGTCCTACGGCTCGAAGGAGCTGGACGCCTCCCTCCTGCTCATCCCGCAGATGGGCTTCCTGCCGCCGGACGACAAGCGGGTGATCGGCACGATCGAGGCGATCCAGCGCGAGCTGTCCACCCCGGACGGCTTCATCCTGCGCTACCCGACGGCGGGCGAGGAGGCGGGCGTGGACGGCCTGGAGGGCGACGAGGGGGCCTTCCTCGCGTGCTCGTTCTGGATGGCCGACGACCTGGCGATGATCGGCCGCGTCGACGAGGCCCGCCGTCTCTTCGAGAAGCTGCTGTCGCTGCGCAACGACCTGGGCCTGCTGGCGGAGGAGTGGGACCCCAAGCTCCAGCGCCAGGTCGGCAACTTCCCGCAGGCCTTCAGCCACGTCCCCTTGATCGACACGGCCCTGCGCCTGACGGCGAGCGGCGCCTACGGCGGCTGACGCCCGTCCCGGGCTGGGGGCCCCGTCCTCCGGGTCCCCCAGCCCCGCTCCCCCGTCCCCGTCGCTCTCGGCGCGCCCGCACCCCCCGCCCCGCCTACGCTGGAAAGGTCCCACGCCTCCGCGAGGAAGGGCCTCGGCCATGACGTCCACTTCGAAGGCGGGCACGGCCCTGACCGCGCTCCGCGAGGACCTCGCCGGCGAGGTGTTCGCCCCGGACGACGCCGGTTACGACGAGGCCCGCACGGTCTTCAACGCGATGGTCGACCGGCGCCCCGCGGTCATCGCCCGGTGCGAGAGCGAGGCGGACGTGGTCACCGCCGTCCGCTTCGCCCGCGAGCTCGACCTGCCGGTCGCCGTGCGCGGCGGCGGGCACAGCGTGGCCGGGATGTCCCTCAACGACGGCGGGGTCGTCATCGACATGCGCCGGATGCACGAGGTCACCGTGCACCCCGCGGCGCGGGCCGTACGGATCGGCGGCGGCGCGCTGATGAGTCATCTGGACCGCGCCTGCCAGCCGTACGAGCTCGCCACCACCGGCGGCCGCGTCTCCACCACCGGCGTCGCCGGCTTCGTCCTGGGCGGCGGCTCCGGCTGGCTGGACCGCGACTTCGGCCTGGCCGTGGACAACCTCCTCGGCGTGGACCTGGTCACCGCCGACGGGACCACGCTCACCGCGACCGCCGAGGACTTCCCGGAACTGTTCTGGGCCCTGCACGGCGGCGGCGGCAACTTCGGCGTGGCGACCTCCCTGACGCTGCGCCTGCACCCGCTGCCGGAGTTCGCGATGTGCCTGCTGCTGTACCCGCCGGAGTCCGGCCCCGAGGTGCTGCGCGTCTACCGGGACGTCATCGGGGCCGCCGGGCCCGAGGCCGGCGGCGGCGTGATCTACATGACCGGCCCGCCGGAACCCTTCGTCCCGGAGCATCTGGTCGGGACCCTGCTGGCGGGCGTGCTGGTGACCTACGCGGGCGGCGAGGAGGCGCTGCGGGAGCTCGTCGGCCCGCTCCTGTCGCTGCCGCACGTCGCCGAGGTGCTGACCGCGATCCCCTACGCGGACCTCCAGTGCATGATGGACGACCCGCCGGGGATGCGGAACTACTGGTCGGCCGAGTACCTGACCGCCCTCCCCGACGAGCTGGTGGACGTGTTCTGCGCCCGCGCCCGCGCGATGCCGGTGCCGACGGGGACCCAGCACGTCCTGTTCCCGCTGGGCGGGGCCATCGCGCGGGGGCCGTCGGAGTTCCCGGTGCCGTACCGGGACGCCGCCTGGGCCGTGCACCCCTTCGGGGTCTGGGAGGACCCGGCGGACGACGACCGGTGCCGCCAGTGGGTCAAGGACGTACGGGCCGACGTGCGGCCGTGGAGCACGGGCGCGGTCTACCTGAACTTCACCGGCGACGAGGGCCCGGAGCGGGTCGTGGCGGGACTCGGCACGGAGAACCTGGCCCGGCTGGGCGCCGTGAAGCGGCGGTACGACCCGGACAACGTCTTCCGCTTCAACCACAACATCAAACCCGGTTAGCCGGAGGAACGGGACGGCCGGTACGGTCCGCGATATGGACAACCAGGGCGGGATCACGGTTCAGCGGGCACTGGAGCTGCCGGGACTGCGCAGCGGACTGCCGGAGGTGGTGGCCTGCGCCGACCGGCTGGGCCGCACCGTCCGCTGGGTGCACGCGGGCGAGGTCCCCAACATCGCGTCCCTGCTCAAGGGCGGCGAGCTGCTGCTGACCACGGGGCTCGGCCTCGGTACCCGGCCCGCCGAGCAGCGCGCCTTCGTACGGCGCCTCGCGGACCGGGGCATCGCCGCCCTGGTCGTCGAACTGGGCCCGCGCTTCCCCCGGCTGCCCGCCACCCTCGTGGAGACGGCCCGCGCGGCCGGTCTCCCGCTGGTCCAGCTCCACCGGGAAGTCCCCTTCGTCACGGTGACGGAGGAGGTCCACACCGAGATCGTCAACGGCCACTACGCCCTGCTCCAGCGCGCCGAGGAAGTCCACCGGCGCTGTACGGAGGCCCTGCTGGGCGGCGGCGGTATCCCCCAGGTCCTGCACATCCTGGCCGACTTCACGGCCAACCCGGTCTTCCTGGAGACCCCCGACGGCCAGCTGCTGTACGCGGCCGGTCCGGCCGTCGGCGAGGCCGCGGCGGATCCCCTCCAGGTGTGGGAGGGCCTGCGGGGCCAGCGCACCGCCGAGCCGTCCGGCAACTGCGTGGTGGTCGACGTCCCGGGCGGCGGCCACGGCACGGGGTCCGTCCGCGCGCGGCTGGTGCTGCTGGGGGTGTCCTCGCCGCTGCTGCCCGTGCACCGGATGGCGGCGGAGCGGACGGCGGGCGTACTGGCCGTGGTCCTGATGCAGGCCCGGCAGGAGGACGAGCTGGCGGCCCGCGGCCGCGGCGACTTCCTCACCGACCTGGCGGAGGGCCGGATCTCCGCCGAGGACGCGCCGGCGCAGGCCCGCGTCCTGGGTTTCAGGCCCGGAACCGGCCCCCTCCTCCCCGTCGTCATGCGGCTGTCCTCGGAACTGGGCCCCTCGGGGAACTGGGCCGTCCTGGCGCGGGCGGTCCTGGAGGAACTCGCCTCCGTCGGCGTCCCGGTGCTCCTCGGGGTCCGGCCGGTGGAGGGCCGCGTCCCCCTGCTGGTCTCCCTGCGCGCCGACACCGAACGCGCGACGGTGGCGGACCGGGTCGCGGCGGCGCTGCGGGCCGGCGTCGAGCGGGCGGGCCTGGACCGGGCCGGGGCTCCGCCGGCGGTGGTCGTCGGCGTCTGCGGGAGCTGGGCGGCGGCCTCGGCGGGCCTGCGCCACGCCGCGGAGACCGCCACGGCGGCCCACGGGCTCCCCGCCCGCCCCTGGTACGACGCACGGCGGCTGGACATCGATCTGCTGCTGTGGCGGCTGCGCGAACACCCGGACCTGGCGGCCTTCGTGGACCGCGCGATCGGGGCGCTCCGCGTCCACGACGCGGTGTCCCGCCCGCCGCTGCTGCCGACCCTGGAGACCTATCTGGCGCACGCCGGCCGCAAGGCGGAGACCGCGCGCGAGCTGCACCTGAACCGCCAGACCCTGTACAACCGCCTGGCCCGCATATCGGACCTCCTGGGCGCCGACCTGGACGACCCGGAAACGGTCCTCTCCCTCAGCCTGGCCCTGCGCGCCCGCCGCCACGCGACGCCGCCTCCCGCGTGACGCGGGGGCCGCGCGCGGGGGCGGCGGGAGTCACCGCCGCCGCGGCACCAACTCGTCGTACACCGACAGGACCTGCGCGACCGTGTCGTCCTCTGACGGCCACGTCTGCGCCTGCGCCCGCCCGGCCTCCGCCAGCCGCGCCCGGCGCGCGGGATCCGTCAGCAGTCCCGAGACCGCCGCGGCCAGCGCGTCCGCGTCCCCGTACGGGACCAGGACCCCGGCCTCGCCCACCAGCTCCGGCAGGCCCCCGACCGCCGTCGCCACCAACGGCACGCCCGCCCGCAGAGCCTCCTGCGCCAGCGGCGACCGCCCTTCCCACCGGCTCGCCAGGACCGCGACGTCCGCCGCGGCGAGCAGCCGAGCGGCGTCCCGCCTGCGGCCGAGCAGCCGGACCGGCAGCCCCTCCAGCCGGATGCGCCGCGCGAGCTCCGCCCGCATCGGGCCCTCCCCCGCGATCACCAGCAGCGGCAGCGGGTCCAGCGTCCGCCACGCCCGCGCCGCGTCCAGCAGTACCGCGTATCCGCGCCTCGCCACCAGGCTCCCGACGGCGATCAGCAACGGCCGTTCGACCACGCCCAGTTCCGCCCGCACCTTCCCGGGCTCGACGACCGCCGAAGGCCCCTGCGGCACCGGCGCCGGTACGGCCACCGCCGCGAGCCGCGCGTCCCGCGCCCCCAGCCGCCGGGCCAGGTCGACCTGCGCCGACGAGGCCCCGAGGACGATCGCCGCCGCCCGCGCGACGCGCCGTTCCAGCAGCCGGCTCAGCCGGCCCGCCCCGGGGCCGCCGCCGTGCCAGCTGACGACCATGGGGATGCGCCGCCCGCGCAGGGCCAGTGCCGCGCGCAGGCCGGCTCGTACGCCGTGCGCGTGCACCACGTCGGCCTCGACGCACGCGGCCCGCAGCGCGCTCGCCGCGTCAGGGGTGAACCGGGCGCCGGCGCCGGTGAAGTCGTACTCCCCCTCCGCCTCCACGGGCGCGCACACGGTGACCCGTACGCCCCGGGCGGCGAGCCCGGTGGCCAGCGACCGCACGTGCGCGCCACCGCTCGCACCGCCGAGTACCTGGACGGTGCGGAGGACGGGGACCGATACCGGGGAGCTGCTCACGGGCCGAAGCTCCAGGGTGAGGGGGCAGATACGTCGCCCAGAATGCCAGTCCGCACGCGCGTTCCGGGACCATACGGGTGCGGATCCCGTACGAGATGTGGTTCCGCACCCCCGAGCCTCACTCACACGGGCTAAAGGCGGTCCCCGCGGCCGGGCACCGTCTGCGCCGCCGCGAGCAGTTCCTCCGCGTGCGCCCGCGCCGACACCGAGTCCTCGTGGCCGGCCAGCATGCGCGACAGTTCGCGGATCCGGGCCTCGCCCTCCAGGACGGTGACGCCGCTCCTGGTCACGGAGCCGTCGTTGGTCTTCTCCACCAGCAGCTGCCGGTCGGCGAAGGCCGCCACCTGCGGCAGGTGGGTGACCACCACGACCTGAGCCGACTCGGCCAGCTTCGCGAGCCGCCGCCCGACCTCGATGGCCGCCTTGCCGCCGACTCCCGCGTCGACCTCGTCGAAGAGGTACGTCGGCACCGGGTCGGAGCCCGCGAAGACGACCTCGACGGCCAGCATCACCCGGGACAGCTCACCGCCCGAGGCGCCCTTGGCGATGGGCCTCGGCTGGGCCCCGGGGTGCGGAGCCAGCAGCAGCTCGACCTCGTCGGTGCCCGTGGGCCCGTACGCCACGAGGCGGCCGCCGACCTCCACCCCTTCGGGGTCCTCGGTCTGGCGGACGTCGATGGTCACCCGCGCGTGCGGCATCGCCAGCGACGCCAGCTCCTCGGTGACCGCCGACGCGAAGCGGGTCGCGGCCTCGCCCCGCGCATCGCTCAACGCCTGGGCCAGCTGGGAGAGTTCCCGGCGCAGCCCGTCGCGCTCGGCGGTCAGCTCCTCGATCCGCCCGTCGTCGCCGTCGAGCTCCAGCAGCCGTACGGAGCCCTGCTCGGCCCATTCCAGCACCGACCGCACGGTGTTGCCGGAGTCCCCGTACTTGCGCGTCAGCTGCGTCAGCGCCGCCCGGCGCTCCTCCACGGCCGCCAGCCGCAGCGGGTCGGCGTCCAGGTCGTCGGCGTATCCGGCGAGCTCACCGGCCACGTCCCCGAGCAGGATCCCCAGCTCCCCGATCCGCTCGGCGAGCGCGCCGAGCGCCGGGTCGTGCGCGCGTACGGATTCCAGGGCGCGGTGCGCCCCGGCGACGAGCGCGCCGGCGTCGACGCCCTCCGGGTCCTCGACGTTCCCGGCGAGGGCCGCGTGCGCGGTCTGCGCGGCCGAGGCCAGCGATTCGGCGTGGCCGAGGCGCTCGGCCTCCGCCGCCAGCTCGGCGTCCTCGCCGGCGACGGGCTCCACCGCGGCGATCTCGTCGAGCCCGAAACGCAGCAGATCGGCCTCCTGGGCGCGTTCCCGGGCCCGGGTGGTGATCTCCTCGAGCTCCCCGGAGACGGCGCGCAGCCGCCGGTGGGCGGCCGCGTACTTCTCCAGCGGGACGGAGACGGCGTCGCCCGCGTACCGGTCGAGGGCCTGGCGCTGCCGGGCGGGCCGGAGCAGACCCTGCTGATCGGTCTGGCCGTGGACGGCGACGAGGTCCTCGGCGAGCTCCGCGAGCAGTCCGACGGGCACGGAGCGGCCGCCGACGTGGGCGCGCGAGCGTCCCTCCGCGGAAACGGTCCGGCTGATCAGCAGGGCGCCGTCGTCGAGCTCGGCTCCCGCTTCCTCCGCACGCAGGGCGGCCGGGGCGTCGGGGCGCATGACGACGCGCCCTTCGACCACCGCCGCCTTGGCGCCGATCCGCACCAGGGCGGGGTCGGCCCGCCCGCCGAGCAGCAGCCCGAGGCTGGTGACGACCATCGTCTTGCCCGCGCCGGTCTCGCCGGTCACCGCGGTGAAACCGGGCGACAGCTCGACCACCGCGTCGTCGATGACCCCGAGCGACCGTATCCGCATCTCCTCAAGCACGGGACGACGATACCGAGGTTTCACGGGTGCCATGTGACGTCACCCGCCCAGAGGCGATCGAACAGTCATGCTATTTAGGTACGCCTGCCCACGGACCCGCTAGTGCGGCGCCCCGCGCCACCCCGACACCGGCAGCGCGAACTTCGCGACCAGCCGGTCCGTGAAGGACGCGTGGTGCAGCCGGGCGAGCCGCACCGGCACCGTCCCCCGCCGGACCTCCACCCGGGCCCCGGACGGCAGTTCCACCGTCCGCCGCCCGTCGCACCACAGCACCCCGTGCGGGGTCCCGGTCTGCACCTCCACGGCCAGCACCGAGTCCGGCGAGGTCACCAGCGGCTTCGCGAACAGCGCGTGCGCGCTGATCGGCACCATCAGCAGTGCCTCCACCTCCGGCCAGACCACCGGCCCGCCGGCCGAGAAGGCGTACGCGGTCGAGCCCGTCGGAGTCGCGCAGACGATCCCGTCACAGCCGAAGCCGGACACCGGGCGCCCGTCGATCTCCAGCACCACCTCCAGCATCCGCTCCGGGGACACCTTCTGGACGGCCGCCTCGTTCAGCGCCCAGTCCCGGTGCAGCACGTCCCCGTTGGTCCGCACGACCACATCGAGGGTCATCCGCTCCTCGACCTCGTACGCCCGCGTCACGACCCGGTCCACGACCTTGTCCAGGTCGTCCCGTTCGGCCTCCGCGAGGAACCCGACCCGGCCCAGGTTGACGCCCAGCATCGGCACCCCCGAGCCGCGCGCGAACTCCGCGCCGCGCAGCAGGGTCCCGTCGCCGCCCAGCACGATCAGCAGCTCGCACCCGTCGAACACCTCCGGGGTGCACTCCGCCACGAGCTCCACCTCGGGCGGCAGCGGCAGGTCCACCGCCTCGTGCTCCAGGACCCGTACGCCCAGCCCGTTCTTCAGCAGCCCCTGCACGACCAGCTCGGCACTGCGGATGGCCGCCGGCCGCCCGGTGTGCGCGAGCAGGAAGACCGTGCGCTGACCCGTTTCCCCCGACTGCCCTGATTCCCCCGACCGCGCCGGTCCAGCCGACTGTGCCGGGTCCCCCGAAAGCTCTGTCACTGCGGCCCCTCCGCCACTGCACGGTCAACATCCGCCGGGTCGGGTGCCGGTGCTCCCGCCCGAAGCCACAGAAAATACTCGACGTTGCCCGAGGGACCCGGCAGCGGGCTCGCGGTCACCCCGGCCACACCGAGTCCCAGCTTCCAGGCCTGGGCCGCGACGTCCCGCACGGCCTGCGCCCTCAGCTCCGGGCTGCGCACCACGCCACCGCTGCCGAGACGGTCCTTGCCGACCTCGAACTGCGGCTTGACCATCAGCACCAGGTCCGCGTCCGGCGCGCAGCACCGTACGAGCGCCGGGAGCACCAGGCCGATCGAGATGAAGGAGAGGTCGCCGACGACGAGGTCCACGGGGAGCCCGTCGAGCTGCTCGACCGTCAGCTCGCGCACGTTCGTCCGGTCCTTGACGGTGACCCGGTC
Source organism: Streptomyces sp. NPDC054961 (assembly GCF_053609145.1). NCBI lineage: Bacteria > Bacillati > Actinomycetota > Actinomycetes > Kitasatosporales > Streptomycetaceae > Streptomyces > Streptomyces sp. NPDC054961. The sequence goes on from NZ_JBSGWY010000054.1 coordinate 39,576, forward strand.
GTCGCTCTGCAGCGACCAGGCGAGCTGGCCGTAGCCGACGTCCACGGCCATCACGTGGGCCACGCCCGCGCGCAGCAGCACGTCCGTGAATCCGCCGGTCGAGGCGCCCGCGTCCAGCGCCCGGCGCCCTTCGACGAGCAGCCCCTGGGGCTGGAAGGCCGCGAGGGCCCCCGCCAGCTTGTGGCCGCCCCGGGACACGTAGTCGGGGTCGTCGTCGTCCTTGAGGACCACGAGGGCCGCGCTGGTCTCGACCTGGGTGGCCGCCTTCGTCGCGGTGCTGCCCCCCACCGTCACCCGGCCGGCGGCGATCAGCTGCGCGGCGTGCTCCCGCGAGCGGGCCATGCTGCGACGTACCAGTTCGGCGTCCAGGCGGCGGCGTGCCACTCCTGCCACGTTCGGCTCAGCTCCTGTTTTCGTGCGGACGGGGGCCCACGGGTGCGTCCAGCGCGGTCAGCGCGTCGCGCAGCCCCCTGTGTACATCCTCGTACACCCCGACGTGTCCGTCCGCCGGAAGGCGGTCCGCGTCCGCCAGCCGCTCCAGGCGCGCGTCCACCTCGGCGTGTCCCGTGGCGGTGCGTACGATCCCCAGCGCGGCCGGCCCGGCGGGCGCCCCGCCGGCTCCGGCCAGCCCGCCGGCTCCGGCCAGCCCGCCGGCTCCGGTCTGCCCGTCGGCCGGAAGCCCGGCCCGGTCCTCGGTCCGGTCCTCGGCGGCGTCCGCGGTCCCGTCCTCCGATCGCGCGGCGGAGGCCGGGGCCGGGTCCTGCGGTACGGGGGACGCTTCGTCGGTCATGCCCCCGACGCTACCCCCCGGCGCCACCGCGGCGACCCACAACTCTGCGGTACGGTCGTGATCACGATGGCTACGATCGAAGAGTGCCGTGCAGCACTCGACCAACTCTCCGGCAATCTCGCGCGGGCCGACGGCGACGTGCGCGGTGCGGCCGCGCTCGACCGCTCGCTGAGCTGCCACATCACCGACCTGGACCAGACCTTCACGGGACGCCTCGACGGAGGCCGGATCCGGGTGGACGCCGTTTCCCCCGGGCCCCCACGCGCCAAGGCCGAGATCCGGCTCGCCATGACCGGCGACGACCTGCTCGCGCTGGTCTCGGGCGAGCTGAAGTTCGCCAAGGCCTGGGCCTCGGGCCGGGTCCGCCTGGAGGCGGGCTTCCGCGACCTGCTGAAGCTCAAGAGCCTGCTCTAGCGCGGTGGACCGGGCCGGAGGCCCGGGACCAGGCCCGGCGCCCCCCGCCCGGTCACCGTGCTAGACCGGGGCCTTCGTACGGGCCTTGCGCCCCGCCGGGATCACCAGCGGGGTCCCCGTCTCCGGGTCGTCGATGATCTGGCAGCGCAGCCCGAACACCCGCTCGACCAGCTCCGCCGTGACCACCTCGGCCGGCGGCCCCTCGGCGACGACCTTCCCGTCCCGCATCGCGATCAGGTGCGTGGCGTAGCGGGCCGCGTGGTTGAGGTCGTGGAGCACGGCGACCAGGGTCCGGCCCTGGTTCTCGTGCAGCTCCGCGCACAGGTCCAGCACGTCGAGCTGGTGCTGGATGTCCAGGTACGTCGTCGGCTCGTCCAGGAGAAGCAGCGGCGTCTGCTGCGCCAGCGCCATCGCGATCCACACGCGCTGCCGCTGTCCGCCCGAGAGCTCGTCCACGGCCCGGTCCGCGAGTTCGGCGACCCCGGTGGACGCCATCGACTCGTCCACGATCCGCTCGTCCTCGGCCGACCACTGGCGCAGCAGGCCCTGGTGCGGGTAGCGGCCGCGCGAGACCAGGTCGCAGACCGTGATGCCGTCGGGCGCGATCGAGGACTGCGGCAGCAGCCCCAGCGTCTTGGCGACCTTCTTCGCCGGCATCGAACCGATGGCCTGCCCGTCCAGCAGCACCCGCCCCCGCGTGGGCTTCAGCATCCGCGAGAGGGCGCGCAGCAGGGTGGACTTGCCGCAGGCGTTGGGGCCGACGATCACGGTGAAGGAGTTGTCCGGGATCTCCACCGACAGGTTCTCGGCGATGACCCGCTGTTCGTAGCCGAGGGTCACGTTCTCCGCGGTCAGCCGCTGCACTTGCCTGCTCCTCTGGTTGCTCATACCCCTCTGGTTCCTCATATGCGGCCCGCCTTGCGCTCGGTGACGAGCAGCCAGAGCAGGTAGACGCCGCCGACCAGGCCCGTCACCACGCCCACCGGCAGTTGGTCGGCGCCGAAGGCCCGCTGGGAGGCCCAGTCGGACACCATCAGCAGGAGGGCGCCCATCAGCGCCCCGGTCAGCAGGCTCGCCCCGGGCGAGCGGGTCAGCCGGCGCGCCAGCTGCGGCGCGGCCAGCGCCACGAAGCTGATCGGCCCGGCGGCGGCGCTGGCCGCGGTGGTCAGCAGGATCGCCGCGACCATCAGCAGCAGCCGGGTCCGCTCGACCCGCACCCCGAGGGCGTACGCCGCGTCGTCGCCCATCTCCATCATCCGCAGCGCCCGGCTCCGGCCGAGGATCAGCGGGAACAGCACCGCGCAGGTGGCGAGCAGCGGCCAGACCTGCGCCCAGTCCCGGCCCGCGAGCGAGCCGGTCAGCCAGACCATCGCGCGGGTGGCCTCGACGAGCTGCGCCTTCGTCAGCAGGTACTGGATGACGGCGACCAGCATCGCGGAGGAGCCGATGCCGACGAGGACCAGCCGGTAGCCGTGGATGCCCTGCTTGTAGGCGAGCAGGTACACGAGGAGGCCGGTCACGGTACCGCCCACCAGCGCGCCCACGGCCACCTGGCCGGCGCCGCCGTTGAACAGGACGATGACGACCAGCGCGCCGACGGCCGAGCCGTAGCCGAAGCCCAGTACGTCGGGCGAGCCGAGCGGATTGCGCGAGACGGACTGGAAGACGGCGCCGGACATGCCGAGGGCCGCGCCGACGAGCACGGCGACCAGGACCCGCGGCAGCCGCAGGTCGTTGACGATGAAGTCGTGCGCGGGCGTGCCGTCGCCCAGCAGGGTCCGCACGACGTCCCACGGCGCGATCTGGAAGTCGCCGGTGCCGATGAGGACCACGGCCATGGCCAGCGCGAGCACCAGGAGCAGCACGCCCACGCCCAGCGCCCGCCGCTCGACGCGCAGCGAGATCCCGCCGGGCAGGTGCAGCGGCCGGGGTCCGGGACGGCCCGGACGCGCCTTTCGGGGTGCGGCGGTCACGGTCACAGCTGGGCCATCCTCTTGCGCCGGACGAGGTAGATGAAGACGGGGCCGCCGACCAGGGCGGTGACGATGCCGACCTGGAGTTCGGCGGGCCGGGTGACGACGCGGCCGATGACGTCGGCGCCGAGCAGCAGGACGGGCGAGAGCACCGCCGAGTAGGCGAGCACCCAGCGCATGTCCGGCCCGGTGAACACCCGTACGAGGTGCGGGATCATCAGGCCGACGAAGACGATCGGTCCGCAGGCGGCGGTCGCCGCCCCGCACAGCAGGGTGATGGCGATCATCGCGCCGATCCGGGTCCGCGTCAGGTTCGCGCCGAGCGCCCGGGCGGTGTCGTCACCCATGGCCATCGCGTTGAGCGGCCGGCCGAGGGCGAGCGCGAGCACGGCGCCGGCCAGCAGGAACGGCGCCACCTGCTGGACGGTGTCCATGGTGGCGGAGGCGAGCGAACCGACGGTCCAGAAGCGGAGCTTGTCCAGCGCCTTGCTGTCCATCAGCTGCACGGCGTTGATGTAGCCGACGAGGGCCGCGCTGGCCGCCGTACCGGCGAGCGCGAGCCGCACCGGCGTGGCGCTGCGGCTGCCGCCGAGCAGGTACACGGCCACGGAGACGACGGCGGCACCGAGGAAGGCCCACCACACGAACGCGTCGAGCGAGTCCGCTCCGAGGAAGCTGATGGCCGATACGACGGCGGCCGCGGCCCCGGCGTTGACGCCGAGGATGCCGGGCTCGGCCAGCGGGTTGCGGGTCAGGGCCTGCATCACGGCGCCGGAGAGGCCCAGGCCCAGGCCGACGAGCACGCCGAGGAGGGTGCGCGGCACCCGCAGGTCGCGCACGACGACGTCGGAGGGCGTACCGGAGTAGTGGAACAGGCCGTGCCAGACGTCGTGGAGAGGCATCTGCTTGGCGCCGACGGCGATGCTCGCCAACGCGATCAGCGCGAGCACGCCGAGGGCGGCCAGCAGACCGGGGGGGGGGGGGGGGCGGGGGGGGGGGGGGGGGGGGGGCGGGGGCGCCGGGGGGGGGGGGGGGGGGACTGACACAAAACA
>NZ_JBSGWY010000054.1:43814-48756 GCF_053609145.1 Streptomyces sp. NPDC054961
CGGGGGGGGGGTGTTCCTTCGGGGGGCCGCCGGGGGTTTGGCCCCCCCGCCCCCCCCGCGCGCCCCCCGGGGGGGGCGCCCCCCGCGGGGGGGGGCCCCCGGGGGGGCCCCCGCGGGGGGCGGCGACCGGCGCCGCGCTCTGTTCGGGGGGACTCTCGACCAACACGCAAGTTAGGTTAGCCTAATCTTGCCTTGCTCGAATCCCCCGAACGGCCCCCGTCCCGGGGCCGTGGGGGGGGGGGGGGGGCCGCGGCCGGCCCGCCCCCCCCCCCGGCGCGGCGGCGCCCCTGCGGCAACCCCGGTTCCGGCGGCCCCTACAGCCCCAGCCTGGCCAGCGCCTTCCCCGCGTCCAGCCCGCACGAACCGTCCCCGGCGTGCGTCCAGGCCGCCGCGCACAGGGCCCGCAGTCCGTCGACGGCGTCGTCGTGCGTTCCGGCGTCACCGGCACCGCCGTCCCGCGCGCCGTCCCGCGCCCCGCCGTCCTCGCCCCGCAACTCCAGTACGCCGTCCCGCGCGACCGCGGTCCAGCGGCCGCAGCGGAAGCCCGCGGCGGGCGCCTCGGCGCCGTCCGCCCGGCTGCCGTCCGCCGCGCTGCCGTCCGCCCCGCTGCCGTCCGCCCCGCCGGTGTCCGCCGCGCCGCCCACTGCCCCGTCGCCGACCGCCACCACCTCCGGCTGCCCGGTCAGCATCCCGCGCAGGTCCCGGTCCACGTACGTCGGCCGGTACTTCGGCTCGGCCCGCAGCAGCTGCGCCGCGTCCGTCACCCCGGTCAGGACCAGCAGTGAGTCCACGTCCCCGTTGAACGCGCCCTCGATGTCGGTGTCCAGCCGGTCGCCGACCACCAGCGGCCGCTTCGCCCCGGTCCGCAGCACGGTCTCCCGGTGCATCGGGGGCAGCGGCTTCCCGGCCACCTGCGGCTCGGCGCCCGTGGCGATCCGCACCACCTCCACCGCGGCCCCGTTCCCCGGCGCGATCCCCCGCGCCCCCGGAATGGTCAGGTCGGTGTTCGAGGCGTACCACGGCACCCCCCGGTTGATCGCGTACGAGGCCTCCGCGAACCGCCCCCACGGCAGGTCCGGCCCCCCGTAGCCCTGGACCACGGCCGCGAGCCCCTCCTCCTCGGCGGAGTCCACGGGCACCAGCCCGCGCTCGCGCAGCGCGACCCGCAGCCCCTCGCCGCCGATGACCAGCACCTTGGATCCGGGCTCCACCTGCTCCGCGATCAGCCGCGCCACCGCCTGCGCGGAGGTGATCACCTCGCCGGCCTCCGTGGGGATCCCGAGCTCGCTCAGGTGCTCCGCGACCGCGTCCGGGGTGCGCAGCGCGTTGTTCGTGACGTACGCGAGGTGCATCCCGTCGGCTCGCGCCGCCGCCAGCGACTCCACGGCGTGCGCGATGGCCTCGCCGCCCGCGTACACCACCCCGTCGAGGTCGAGCAGGGCCGTGTCGTACGCCTGGTGCAGATTCCGCTCACTGCCCGCGGGACTGGTCCTGCTCTGCCGGGTCATGGTGTCCGCTCCTCCTGGGGCCCTCCCAGCGCCGGCTGGGGGAGATCGATCTTGTCCGGTTTCCGTACTGCCCCGATCATCCCGCATGACGAGACGCGTCTTACGATGCACCAATGACCACATCTGGCACCGCGGACCATGGACTGCGGCTGATGCCGTTCCACGGCCTGCGCTATGTCCCCGAGCGCGTCGGCAGCCTGGCGGCCGTCACCTCACCGCCGTACGACGTGGTCGTGCGCCCCGACGGACTCGACCACCTGGAGTCCGCCGACCCCCACAACATCGTCCGCCTGATCCTTCCCCAGGCCGACACCCCCGCCGCACGCAACCAGCAGGCGGCGCGCACGCTGCACGACTGGCTCGCCGAGGGCGTCCTCAGCGCCGACCCCGAGCCCGCGCTCTACGTCTACGAGCAGCGCAAGGGCGGTCTGCTGCAGCGCGGGCTCATCGGCGCCCTCGCCCTGTCCACCCCGGACGCGGGCATCGTCCTGCCCCACGAGGACGTCATGCCCCACGTGGTCACCGACCGCGCCGGCCTGATGCGGGCCACATCGGCCAACCTGGAACCGCTCCTCCTCACCTACCTCGGCGACGACCCGTCCGCGGGCGCGGCCGCGGTCGTCGAACGGACCGCGCGGCGGGCCCCGCTGTTCTCCACCACCACCGAGGACGGCTTCCAGCACCGCCTCTGGTCGGTCACCGATCCGGCCGACCTGGCCGCCATCACCGCGGACCTGGGCGACCGCCAGGCCCTCATCGCCGACGGCCACCACCGCTGGGCCACGTACCTGCGCCTCCAGGAGGAGCACGGCTCCCCCACCGCCTGGGACTTCGGCCTGGTCCTCCTCGTGGACACCGCCCGCTATCCGCTCCAGGTCCGCGCCATCCACCGGCTGCTCCGCCGCCTCCCCCTGCGCGACGCGCTGGCCACCCTCGAGGGCCACTTCCGGGTCCGTCCGGTCGACGGCCCGCTGCCGCTGGCCATGGAGGTCCTGGAGGAGGCCGCGGAACGCGGCAACGCCTTCCTCCTCACCGGCGACGGCACCTTCCACCTGGTCACCGACCCGGACCCGGCGCTCATCGCCCGTACGGTCCGCCGCGACCGCCCCGAGGCGTGGCGCCGGCTCGACGCCACCGTGCTCCACGCGACCCTGCTCGACACCCTCTGGGGCGTCCCCGACACCCCCGACCAGATCGTCTACATCCACGACACCGAGGCCACGGTCGAGATGGCGGAGCGGATCGACGGCACGGCGGTCCTGATGCACCCCGTACGGGAGGCGGTCGTCCGGGACCTGGCCCGCCAGGGCGTGACGATGCCGCGCAAGTCCACGTCCTTCGGCCCGAAACCGGCCACCGGCCTGGTGCTGCGCAGCCTGGACTGACCGGGCCGGCCCATCGGGTTCCGGATACGCGAAAGGGCGGTACCCCCACCGGGGGTACCGCCCTTTCTCAGCTCACTCAGCCCTGGTCGCGGTCGTCCTCGTCCAGGACGACGACCTCGTCGGTGAGGTCGACATCGGCGTCGCCGACGGCGTCGCCCTCGTACTCCTCGTCGTCCTCGTCGTAGTACTCGGCCTGGTCGGAGGCACGCTCCGCGGCGACGACCTCGGGGTCGTCGTCGTCCTCGTCCTCGTCCTCGTCGTCGAACTCGTCCTCGACGTCGCGGTCGGCGTCCGGGGCCTCGTCGCCGTCGACGTCGCCGTCGACATCGACATCGACGTCGTCATCGTCGGCGGCGTCGACGAACTCGACCCCGTCCAGCTCGGCGAGCCGGTCGGAGGCGTCCGTGGCCCCGTCCTTGTCGGCCTCGAGGGTCTTGGCGAACCACTCGCGCGCCTCGTCCTCACGACCGGCCGCCAGCAGGGCGTCCGCGTAGGCGTACCGCAGACGCGCGGTCCACGGCTGCACGGAGTGGGAGGCCAGCTCGGGGCTCTGCAGGGTGACGATGGCCGCGTCGAGCTGGTCCATGTCCCGGCGGGCACCGGCCGCGACCAGACGCATCTCGACCTGGCCGGCCTTGTCCAGCTTCTGCACCTCGGGCTCGCCGGCCATGGTCAGCGCCCGCTCCGGACGGCCGAGACCGCGCTCGCAGTCGGCGATGACGGGCCACAGCTCCACGGAACCGGTCATCCGCTTGGCGGCGCGGAACTCCGCGATCGCCTCGGCGTACTTCTGCGTGGCGTACGCGGCGAAGCCGGCGGCCTCGCGCACGGCGGCGACGCGGGAAGCCAGACGCAGGGCGATGCGCGAGTACGCGTACGCCTGCTCCGGGTCCTCGTCGATCAGCCGGGCCACCATGACCAGGTTCTTGGAGACTTCCTCGGCCAGGCCCTTGGGCAGGCTCAGGAGCTCCTGACGGACATCCGAGTCGATCTCGAAGCCGGTGACGTCCTCGTCGATCGGGAGCCGCTTGACCGGGTCGCGGTCCGCGCGGAAGTCACGGTCGCCGCCACGGTCGTCACGACCGCGGAAACCACCGCGATCGCCGCCGCCACGGTCGTCACGACGGGGGTACGAGGGGCGGTCGCCGCCACGGTCGTCGCGACCGCCGCGGTATCCACCACGGTCGTCGTCACGGCGGGGGTAGGACGGGCGGTCGCCGCCGCGGTCGTCACGGCCGCCGCGGTATCCACCACGGTCGTCGTCACGGCGCGGGTACGACGGACGGTCGCCACCGCGGTCGTCACGACGCGGGTACGAGGGACGGTCGCCACCACCGGTGGGACGGCCACCACGGTCGTCATCACGACGGGGGTAGCTCGGACGGTCCCCGCCACGGTCGTCGCGACGCGGGTACGAGGGACGGTCCCCACCACCGGTGGGACGGCCACCACGGTCATCACGGCGGAAACCGCCGCCGGCCGGCCGGTCACCACGGTCATCGCGACGGAACGGCGGACGGTCGCCGCCACGGTCGTCACGGCCCCCGCGGTAGCCGCCCCTGTCACCGCCGTCGTTGCGCCGAGGCTCGCGCTCCGGACGATCGTCGGGAGAGTTGGACATGGGTGTGACTCCTGTCTTCGGGGTACCGCTAGTCATTCTCGCGCAACCAACCCATGGCCGCGCTTCGGCGTAAAGCTTTGGAAAACAAAAAAGACCCCTGGTCCAGCGTTGAACGCTGGACCAGGGGTCCTTTGAAAAATTGTTCGGCGGCGTCCTACTCTCCCACAGGGTCCCCCCTGCAGTACCATCGGCGCTGAAAGGCTTAGCTTCCGGGTTCGGAATGTAACCGGGCGTTTCCCTAACGCTATGACCACCGAAACCCTAATCGGTTTCGAGCGAACAAGCACACTTTGTAGTTATGTTCTAGCTCTAGAAACCAGCAACGGTTCGTTGCTTCAGAACTAACACAGTGGACGCGAGCAACTGAGGACAAGCCCTCGGCCTATTAGTACCAGTCAGCTCCACCCGTTACCGGGCTTCCACATCTG
>NZ_JBSGWY010000055.1:0-30243 GCF_053609145.1 Streptomyces sp. NPDC054961
GGGCGGCGCTTTACGCCGCGGGGGGGTTGCCGGCGCTGCGCCGCCGCTTTGTTCGGAGTTGCGCCCGTTAATTCCGCCACTCTAAAAGTTGTCCACAGCTGTGGACAACTTTTCGGGAGGTGGAGGTGCGGAACGGGCACCCTGCCCGACCGGGCCTTGCCCGGCGCCGGGCACCGACCCGGTGGCGGGCGTCGGCCAGGCGGCTGGCACCGGCCCGGTGGCGGGCGCCGGCCGAACCGCCGGACCCGGCCCGGTGCGACCTCCCGGGAGGCTGCGGGGGCGTGGAGCTGCCCCCGGTGCTCAGGCCGGGATCACCAGCCGCGCCTCGTACGCGAACACCGCCGCCTGGGTCCGGTCGCGCAGGCCCAGCTTCACCAGGATCCGGCTCACGTGCGTCTTGATCGTGGACTCGGCGATGATCAGACGGTCCGCAATCTCCGCGTTGGACAGGCCCTGCGCGATCAGCACCAGCACCTCGGTCTCCCGCTCGGTCAGCTCGCCGACCCCCGTGGCATGGGTGAACAGCCGGGTCTCCGAGAGCTTCGAGAACTCGGTGATCAGCCGCTTCGTCACCGAGGGGGCGAGCAGCGCCTCACCTGCGGCCACCACCCGTACCCCGTCGGCCAGTTGGCGGGCGGAGGCGTCCTTGAGGAGGAACCCGGAGGCCCCGGCCCGCAGGGCCTGGTACACGTACTCGTCGAGGTCGAAGGTCGTCAGGACCAGCACCTTCGCGTCCGTGTCGGCGGCCACGATCTCCCGGGTCGCCTCCAGGCCGTTCATCTCCGGCATCCGGATGTCCATCAGCACCACGTCCGGCCTGAGCGCCGCGACCTGCGTGAGGGCCTCCCGCCCGTTCACCGCCTCACCGACGACCTCGATGCCCTCCATCGCGTTCAAGAGGACGGAGAACCCCTCCCGGACCATCATCTGGTCGTCGACGATCAGCACCCTGATCGTCATGCCGGCTCCTTCGACGTCTCCGGGCGACTGGTCGGCACGGGTATGAACACCGCCACCTCGTACCCACCGGCGGCCGTCTCGCCGGCCGTCATCTCGCCTTCCAGCATGGCCACCCGCTCGCGCATCCCTGTGATCCCCTGACCGGCTCCCGGCGAGGGCCGTACGTCCCCCGTCGCCGCCCCGTTGACCACGCGTATGCCCAACCCGCCCAGTACGTAGGACACCTCGACCCCGGCCTCCGCGCCCGGCGCGTGGCGCAGGGCGTTGCTCAGGGCCTCCTGGATGATGCGGTACGCCGACAGCTCGACGCCCGGCGGCAGCTCCCGCACCGCGCCCGTCACCGTCTTGTCCACGCTCAGACCGGCCTCCCGCACATTGGCCAGCAGCCCGTCCAGCGAGGCCAGCGTCGGCTGCGGGGCGTCGGGCGCCTCGTAGTCCGCGGAGCGGACCACGCCCAGCACCCGGCGCAGTTCCGTCAGGGCCGCCACCGCGTTCTCCCGGATGGTGACGAACGCCGCTTCCAGCTCCGGCGGAGGATTCTTCACGCGGTAGGGCGCGGCCTCCGCCTGGATGGCCACCACGGACATGTGGTGGGCGACCACGTCGTGCAGCTCCCGCGCGATCGTCGTCCGCTCCTCCAGCAGCGTCCGCCGGTCCCGCTCGACGGCCGTGACCTCCTGCTGCGCGGTGACCTGCTGCTCCGCCTGCTTGCGGATGTTGCGGATGCTGACCGTCAGCAGGGAGATGGCCGACAGGAAGGCCATCGGGCCGATGTTGAGGGGCTGACCGTGGCCGAGCACGACGGTCGTTCCGACGCCGACCGCCAGCGTGACCAGCCACATCCAGCCGGCGGTCCGTGGCCTGGTCCGCATCGCCACGATGGTCACCGTCGCGAGGTACGAGACGAACGTGGCCGGCGCCCAGGGCCAGTTGACATCCCACGCGTTGACGACCGAGGAGACCAGGGTGACGGCGACGGCGGCCCAGAACGCTCCCACGGGCCGCACCAGGGTCATCGCGACCGGGGCGGCCGCCATGAGCCCCATCACCAGGCCATTGGCCTGAGACAGGTTGCCGGCGACGGAGGTGAAGGTGACCACGAAGAACGCGAACACCAACACCGCCGCGTGCGGCAGGTAGACCACCTCGGCGCGTATCCGCTTCGGGAGCCGCCGGGTCAGCGGCCCGTCCGTGCGCATCGGGGGCAGCGGACGGTAGGCGAAGGCATCGGTGATCAGGTCCTGGCGCAAGCCCTGCATCAGGCCCGAAGCCAGCCGCATCTCGGGTGCCCGGGGGGTCGCCCCGGAGGTCGTCTCGGTCATGGTCCCCACGGTAGGCGCGCCGCGCCCTCGTCCGCGTCGCCGCTGAAGGGGATATCCCAGGGTCCCCCTCAAGTACTACCGGGGCGCCTCAGTAGCCCGTCGGACGGATCAGACCCGTCTCGTACGCGAACACCGCGGCCTGGGTGCGGTCCCGCAGGCCCAGCTTCACCAGGATCCGGCCCACGTGCGTCTTCACCGTCTGCTCGGCCAGGACCAGGTGCTGGGCGATCTCCGCGTTCGACATGCCCTGGGCGACCAGGGACAGCACCTCCGTCTCCCGCTCCGTCAGCTCCTCGATCCGCGTCTTCGAGGGTGCCCGAGGGGCCCCCAGCCGGGAGAACTCGGTGATCAGACGCCTGGTGATGTTCGGCGCGAGGAGCGCCTCACCGGCCGCGATCACCCGGACCGCCTCCGCCAGCTGATCCGCCGAGGCGTCCTTGAGGAGGAACCCCGAGGCGCCGGCGCGCAGCGCCTCGTAGACGTACTCGTCGAGGTCGAAGGTGGTGAGCACCAGCACCTTCACCGAGGAACCGGGGGTGCCCGTGATCAGGGACGTGGCCTCGATGCCGCCCATGCCGGGCATGCGGATGTCCATCAGGACCACGTCCGGAGCCAGCTCGGTCACCTTCGCGACGGCCTCGGCGCCGTCGACGGCCTGGCCGACGACCTCTATGTCGGGCTGGGCGTTGAGCAGCACGGTGAAACCCTGCCGGACCATCATCTGGTCGTCGGCGATCATCACCTTGATCGGCGCAGTCATGCTTCCTTCTTCACATCGTGCTTCGGGGCGGGCTGCTTCGCGACGGGCTGTTTCGGGCCGGGCTGCTCCGGGAGGGTCGCCGAGCCGGTGGAGCCCGGTTCCACCAGATCCGTCGGGAGAACGGCGCTCACCTCGTACCCTCCGCCGGGACGTGGGCCGGCGGCCAGTTCGCCCCCCAGCATGCCCGCTCGCTCCCGCATGCCGAGCAGCCCGTGCCCCGCACCGGGCGACGGGGGCGCCGGCCGGGTGGGCGCGGTGTTGGCCACGCACAGGTGCAGATCGCGCGGACCGTAGGCGATGCCGACCTCCACGTGGGAACCGGGCGCGTGGCGAAGGCAGTTGCTCAGCGCCTCCTGGACGATGCGGTACGCGGTGAGTTCCACGCCCGGGGCCAGCGGCCGCCGGATGCCCGCGACCTCGGTGGTGACATCCAGTCCGGCCGCCCGCACGTTGTCCACGAGCCCGTCCAGCTCGCCCAGCGTGGGCTGCGGATGGTGCGGACCGGCCGGATCGTCCGGGTGCTCGGACCGCAGTACGCCCAGGACGCGGCGCAGCTCGGTCAGGGCCTCCAGCGCGTTGGCGCGGATGCCCGCGAGGTTCTCCTTGAGCTCCTCGGACGGGTTCTCCACGAGGTGCGGAGCCACCTGTGCCTGGATGGAGATCACCGACATGTGGTGCGCGACGACGTCGTGCAGTTCGCGGGCGATCCGGCTGCGCTCCTCGAGCAAGGTGCGCTGGGCGCGCTCGGCCTCGGTCAGGGTCTCCTGCTCGACCAGCTTCGTGCGGGCCGTGCGCATCGCGCGCAGGGCGTAGCCGAGGAGTCCGGTGAACGCGAAGAGGAGGACGACACCGGCCGCGCTGGTGGTGCTGTGGTCGGGTCGGAACAGGGCCTCGGCCAGTCCCGTACCGGCGGCGACGAAGAAGACGGCGCCGATGGTGACCCGGGGCGGCACGCGCAGGGCGACCAGCAGCAGCACCGGGGCGAAGGTGAAGATCCCGGCGGGCGTCCAGGGCCAGCTCTGGCCCGGCTCGACGTGGTCGTGGATGGACCAGGCGACCTGGGCCGCCGCGATCAGGCCGATCCAGTACCCGGCCATCGGCCGCCGTATGGCGATCAGCACTGCCGCGCCGACCAGGACCGACGGCACCTCACGGGCAACGCCGTGGACCTCGTAGTTGTCACTGAGCTGCGCTTTGGTGAGGAAGAGGAAGAGCACTCCCAGGTAGCCGAGCGCCACATGCGGGAGCCAGGCCAGCCAGCGGGGCCGGGACATCTTCGGCAGTGGATCGGACTTCAGGTCGAGCAGGTCGCGGACCACACCGCGCACCAGGGCCGAGACCCTGGCGCGGCGATCGGCGAACCCCTCCGCCTCCTCGGTCCTGACCGTGCCTGCACGTGGTGCCGGAAGCCCGCTCTGCTCGTTCACGTCGCTCAGCCTAGGCATGGGCCTTCTCCTGGGGGGCGGCCACCGTGCCGGTGACCGCGGCGGGGCCGGCGATGGCGGGGGCGGGGGTAAGGGGGGTGGCAAGGGCAGCGGACGGGTCGGCGGGCGGGGCGACGGCCGGGGCGGTAGAGGGGGCTGCGGAGGGGGCTGCGGTGGGATCCGCGGGGACGTCCGCGGGGGCGCTCTTCCCGGCGGTCGGCACGGACCTGGCGACGATCCTCGAGGGGGTCGCCGGAGCGCCGGAAGTTCCCTGCCGGGTAGGGCCCTTGCCGCGGTGGCCGGCCAGTTCGTAGGTCCGGAAGGCCGCCCAGCAGACGGCCAGCGCGGCGGCGAACACCGGCAGCCACAGCAGCCGGGCGAAGATCCACTCCGGGGCGGCGGGCGCCGTGTGCAGTCCGGGCAGGTCCGTGGAGACCAGCAGCCCCAGCGAGGTGACGGCCATCATCGCCGTCTGGTGCCATAGGAAGATCGTCATGGCGGACAGGTTCACCAGGGCCACCTTCGCCCAGGCCCGCGGGCGGCCCATCACCCGGGCCAGCGGCTCCCGCAGCAGCAGTGCCAGCCCGCACTGGGCCAGGCCGAACGCGACGGCGGCGAGCGTCGGCGGGTTCAGGTTCGACAGGGCGGCACCCGGAACGCCCACCATGGACGCCGGATACCCGCCCCAGACGATCAGCGCCGCGGTCGCGGCGACCGCGCCGCCCAGCAGCAGGGCGGCCGGGACACGCCGGGTGAACGCACCCCGGGACCAGGCGGCGCCCAGGGTGTAAGGCACCAGCCAGCCGGCGGCCACATTGACCCAGCCGATCCACTCGGGTCCGCCGAGACCGAAGCGCCAGACGTCGACCACGGCCACCACGGCCAGCGGCCACACGGGGCTGAGCCGCGTCACGAGCGGGGTGGCGGCGGTGAGCACGGCGAAGACGAGGAGGAACCAGAGGGGGGAGAGGACGAGCTTGAGCAACGTGTGGACGGTGTCCGTCCCGACCCCGCCGAGCAGCATCCCGCCGGCCGCGACCGTCCACAGGACGAGGACGGCGGCGACCGGCCGGAACAGCCGGCTCAGCCGCTGCGCGATCCACCGGCCGTAGGAGACTCCCCGCCCGCGCGCCGACGCGTACCCCTGGGCGGCGACATGTCCGCCGACCAGGAAGAAGACGGCCAGGGTCTGGAACACCCAGGAGACGGGGGCCAGTGCGCTCATGTGGCTGAGTGGACTGGCGGTGCGGAGGCCGCCGTCGGCGGCCGTCAGGGCGGTGACCAGCCAGTGGCCGAGCACCACGCCGAGGATGGCGAAGGCCCGCAGGGCGTCCACGGTCCTGTCCCGGTGGGCGGGGGTGCCGGCGTCGATGCGGTCCGCGAGGGCGGACCAGCGGGCGGTGAGCTTACGCGGACGCACGGGAGGCCTCCGGGGCGGTGGTGGCGGTCTCTGTGGAAGCGGTGGTCGTGGAGGCGGTCGTCGTGGAGGTGGGCCGCGGTGCCGTGGGCGCCGCCGGTGCGGTGGGCGCCGCCGGTGCGGTGCCGAGCACGATCGAGGCCAGGCTGTTCAGGGACTCGGTGCCCGGCTTGAGGTAGTCGCTGTGCCCGCCGGGGCCGGCCGCGAAGGGCTGCGCGCAGAAGGCCGGGTCCACCGGGTCGGTGCCGAAGCCGAGGCCGCCGAGGCGCACGTGCGGGACGCCCCCGATCCAGTCGCCGGCTCCCCGGCCGGCCCAGACCCGGGCGCGGGTCGGCAGCTCGGCGACGGAGTCGGATCCCGTACCCGGACTGCCGAACAGGGCGATGTCGGTGACCTTGGGGCCGGTCTCGGTGCGGGCGCAGACCACGGATCCGTAGGAGTGGCAGAGGAGCGAGAGCCGGGTGTCCGGGACGGTCATCCGCTCCAAGCGGGCCAGGAAGGGCCCGAGTTCGGCGGCGGCCTCGTCCGCGCGGCCGGTGGTCAGGACGGTCGTGCTGACCGTCCCAGGAGTGTCGTACCCGAGCCAGGCGACCACGGCGGAGCGGCTGTGCTCGGCCTGGAGCCGCTGCTGCAGGGCGACGGCCCCGGCGCGGAAGCGCTGATAGGTGTCCAGAGTGGTGTCCGACCCGGGGACCAGGACCGTGACCCGGTCCGCGGTCTCCAGGTCGCCGAACACCTCTGTCGCGCGTCCCTTGCCGCGGCCGTCGAAGGCGAGGAAGCGGGCGCGGCCGTCAGCGGCCATCGCCCGGAGCTTCCCGGCGCGTCCCGTGCGGCCGGCGTCCTGGGCCATGCGCGTCGCCTCGGCGAGGTTCCCGAGGTGGGCGGCGTACCGGGCGGGGAGGGAGAGATCTTCACCGAGCACCGCGGGTGCGGGGGCGGGGACATGGGGGGAGGCGGCGGCGGAAACGGGGAACACGACCGCCGCGGCGACGAGCCCGGCCAGCAGCGTGCGGCGCGGACGGCCGCGGTGGCGGCCGTCGGGACGTGCGGTGAGGCGGCGGGACATGGGTCGCTTCCTTCGTTCGTGCCAGAGGGGCGGTGCTGCGTTCTTCTCTGGTCACGAAATTAGGAAGGAGAGCCCATGGTCGGCGTCCCGCTGGAGAGCGGCCTTTCCACGTAGCTCTCAGGTATGACGGGGACTACCCGGACGCCGGAAACAATGGCCGCACCGATGCGTCGGCGCCCTCGCGCACGCAACGGCCCTCGTGTCACGGGCTCCTGCGCCGCCGGCGGACTGCTGACGTCCTACCGGCGCACTGGTGGCCCCTGCTGACGCCTCCGTGGGCGGCCTGCCGATGCCCCGCCGGCGCACGGCTGTCGCCGCGTCAGTCCGCGGACAGGGATGCGGCGATGGGTTCCACGTAGCCAGCGCGCCAGCGGGGGGCCGGGTCCTGGCCGGGGCTGGTCCAGTACTCCCGGGCGCCCACGATCTCGCCGTCCCGCACGGTCCACCACGAGACGGCGCGGTAGACGACGTGGTCCTGAGGTATCTCCACCTCCGTGACCACGAGGTCGCCGTCCACGAGGATCCGCAGGACGTCCACGGTGCTCTCGTCCGTGTAGTCGTCATCGCTGATGACGGCGAGGAAGTTGTCCCGTCCGACGATGCGTTCACCGCTGACCGGCCATTCGATCACCGCGTCCTCGGCGATCAGTGCGGCCACCCCGTCCCAGTCGCGGGCCTCGATCCGCTCCCACAGTTGTGCCACTACCTTCGACGGCTCCATGTGCCGCAGTGTGCGGTGGGACTGACGGATGCAACAAGCTTTGCCCACAGGCTTATTGACATCGAAATAATTACTCCCGGCGGTAGGACAGCGCCGCGCCGGGACCGTCCTCGAGTTCCCGCACCAGCGTGCCGTCGGGCAGCAGGCGCAGCGTGCTGCGGCCCCCGGGCGTGCAGGTCGGCGGAGTGCCGGAGGTGACGGTGGAGGTCTCCAGCCCGACCGTGTCGGAGGTGGCCTCGCGCAGGGGAGCAGTCCAGGAGCAGGCGAGGCCCGGGGCCTGGACGGTCAGGGACATGACGGGGGAGTCGCCCGCGCCGGGGGTGAGGGTGAGCCGCCAGGTCTGGGCGCCCCTGGTGGTGCGCCACGTACCGGCGAAGGCCTCGGGAAGCCGGGCGGGGAGGGCGGAGGGGCCGGTGGACTCTGCCGCTCCGTCCGCTCCGTCCGCTCCGTCCGCTCGGTCCGCTCCTGTGCCGCCCGTGGTTCCTGTGGCGGAAGGGGCGCCGGAGGCAGGGTCGTTGCCGTTCATGACGGTGTACACCGTGCCGCCCGCCGCGACGGCGACGACACCGGCGACGGCGAGGAGGAAGGCGGTGGAGGCGAACGACGACGCGGAGCGGCGGCCCGGTCGCGGTGCGGGCGCCGGTTCCGCTCCCGGCGGCCGTGACGTGGGCGGTTGCGTGTCCGGGGCGCCCTCCGTTCGGTAGGCGACCACGGGCGTGGGGCGGTCCGGGACCGCGGCGGCGGGGTCGAGCCGGTCCGCGGCCTGCTGCCCGAGGCGAGCGGTCAACGGCTCGGGGAGCCACGGATCCGGCGCGGTCCATCCGTCGGCGCCGACCCGGGCGAGCACCTCGGCGGGTGTGGGCCGCGCGGCCGGCTCCTTGCGCAGGCAATCCCGTACGAGGTCACGCAGTTCGGGTGCCACGTCGCCCAAGTCCGGTTCCGCTTCGGCGATGCGCAGCAGGAGCGCCGCGACGCCGCCGGGCTGCTCGGCGTCCCCGAAGGGCAGCCGCCCGGTGGCGGCGTAGGCGAGGACCGCGCCCAGGCCGAAGACGTCACAGGCCGGGGTCGCGGGCGTGCCGTGGATCTGCTCGGGAGCGAGGAAGCCGGGAGAGCCGAGGAGTTCGCCGGTCTGGGTGAGGGCGGGGTCGGCGGTGGCCGCCAGGGTCCGGGCTATGCCGAAGTCGATGACGCGGGGGCCGTCGGGGGTGAGCAGGATGTTGCCGGGCTTCAGGTCGCGGTGGACGAGTCCGGCGCGGTGGATGTCCTGGAGGGCGTACGCGAGTCCCCGCGCGAGCACCCGTACGGAGCCGGTCGGCAGTCGGCCGAAGTCGCGGCCGACGGCTTGGCGCAGGCTCGGCCCGGGGATGTAGGCGGTGGCCAGCCAGGGGATCTCCGCGTCGGGGTCGGCGTCGAGGACGGGCGCGGTCCAGGCTCCGCCGACGAGCCGGGCGGCGGCCACCTCGCGGCGGAAGCGGGTGCGGAAGTCGGGCTGCGCGGCGAGGCGGGGGTGGATGAGCTTGACGGCGGCGGTGTGGCCGTCGGCGTGGTCGCCGGTGCGGTCGCCGGTGCGGTCGTCGACGTGGCCACCGCGGTCGGCGTCGGGGGCCGGGTGCGTGCCGGGGTGGGCCTCGGTGGGGCGGGGGCCGGGTCCGCGTCCGGGGCTGCGGCTGCGGCTGCCGGAGCCGATGCCGGGGTCGGTGGCGCCGAGTCCGTGGTCGGCGCGGGCGAGGTAGACCTGGCCCATGCCGCCGGAGCCGAGGCGGGCGAGCAGACGGTAGGGACCGATGCGCTGTGGGTCCCGCGGGTGCAGTGGTTCCATGACGGGTTGGTCCTCCCCCTGGGACGCGCCGGGGAAGACAATAGTGCGCGGGTCGGGGCGGGGGTGTGGGCGCCGGGGGAATGGCGGCTGGCGGAGATACGGGGACGCGAGCGGGCGGTGCGCGGGCTCGGGGGCTGCCCCGGCGCAGCGGTGGCGTCGGCGGGGCAGCCCGGTGGCGGACGACACCATCCCGGCCCGAGGTGTCGCGCCGTCATGAGCGGTGCGGTCCTGAGCCGGGCCGCCAGCAGCCGGGCCGTCACGAGCTGCGGCCACACCGGCCAGGCGCTCGCCAGCGGGGACGTCACGAGCGGCGGCCGCACCAGCTGGGTCGTGACGAGCTGGGGCGGCATGAGGAGCGGCCCCATCAGTCGGACGCCGTCGAGCCGGGCCGGTAAACAGCCCGGCCGTCACGAGCAGCGGCCGCACCAGCCGGGGCCGTCACGAACCGGGCCGTCACGAACCGCGGCCCCGCCAGCCGGGCCGGGCGAAGTCCCTAGTGGTCAGGTGGGCCAGGCGAGTCCAGTACGGGCGGCAACGTGTCCAGGGCGGCCGACAGGCGTTGCAGGACGTGGACCGTTTCGGCGAAGGCGTCGTCGCCCAAGGCCTCCGCGAGGAGGGTGGCGAGGGTGGCGTGGCCAGGGCCGATCCGGGCGATGGCGACACGGCCGGCTTCCGTGGGGCGCAGGAGCTTCGCCCGGCGGTGGGCCGGGTTCGGCACGTACTCGGCGAGGCCCTTGGCGGCCAGCAGGTCGGCGATGCGCTGGACGCTCTGCCGGGTGATGCCCATGGCACGGGCGATGCCGGCGACGGGGAGCGGCTCGTGGAGCACGGCGCCGAGCACTTGCCACCAGGCCGCGGTCAGCCCTGCCGGGCGGGCGAGCTCTTCGGACACGGCGAGGAACTGGCCGTTGAGGCGGAACACCCCGAGGGCGGTGTGGCTCAGGAGGTCCTGCCGGACTCGGGTGGTGGCGACCCCTTCGGGTGAGGGGGCCGCGACGGCCTCCGCTGGGAGGATCTCTGCCCCGGTCCGGCCGGCTACGGACTCGGCGGCTTCGCTCCCGCTGGCGTCGGCCCTGCCCCCGGCGGCCGTGGCCCCGGGCGTTGCCGCGGCCACGGCGCCGACCGTTCCGGCTCCCGCTTCGGCGCCGACGCCGGCCTCAGCCCCGGCAGCTACGCTCCCGCGGGCCCCGGTCCCGGCGGCCGCGGCTCCGGACGTTGCCGCCGCCAAGGCGCCAGCCGTTCCGGTTCGCCCTTCGGACCCGGTCCCGGCGGCTTCGCTCCCGCTGGCCTCGGCCTCGGCCTCGGCCTCGGCCTCGGCCTCGGCCTCGGTCCCGGCCCCGGTCCCGGCGGCCGCGGCTCCGGACGTTGCCGCCGCCACGGCTTCGACCGTTCCGACTTGAGTTCCCGCTCCCGCCCCGTCGGCGGCCCCGTCAGCGGCCCCGGCTCCTGCCGGGGTGTCCGACGGCCGCGGCGGAGAGTTACGCATCGCCCGACTCGGATGCCGCCATCAGGACCGGGTACGCGCTCGCGTCCGAGTCGTGGAACAGGCGGTACCACGCGTCGAGGACCTCCGGCTGGTACACCCCGAGGCGGGCGAAGACCTCGCGGGCGAAGGCCACCGGTTCCGTCGGGCCCGCCGTGATCAGATCGCCGTCCGTGACCGCGTCGGTTTCCACGTAGTGCGCGGCGCCCGCGTAGCCCGGCTGGCCGTCGAGGTAGAAGGGGGCCGCGCTGGTGTGGGCGCGGCCGTCCAGGACGCCCGCCCGGGCCAGACCGGCCGTCGCTCCGCAGATGGCGGCGACCGGGACCCCGGCGGCCAGGTACTCCGCGGCCTTCGCCGCGAAGGGGGCCAGCTCGTCCCCCGTGTCCCACAGGGAGGCGCCGGTCAGGATGAGCAGCGCCGAGTCCTCGGGGCGAAGGTCCGCCAGGGCCAGGTCGGGCTGGATGCGGATGCCGCCCATGGTGGTCACGGGCCGGCCGGCGGCGAAGCCGACCGTACGGACCTCGTAGCCGCGCTGGGTGAGGTGCGCGGTGGTGTGGCCCGTCTCCCAGTCGGCGTAGGTGTCGTAGACGGCCACGTGGACCACCGGGCGCTGCTCCGCCCCGCGCGGGGCCCCGGTCCCGGTCCCGGTTTCAGTCCCAGCCTCGGTACCGGTCCCGGTCTCCGTTGCCGTTCGGGTCCCCGCCCGGATTCCCGTGTCGCCCTGCGTCTCGCGCTGCGTCTCGCTCATCGTGCTCGCCTCCGGTGCCGCCGCCGTGCCGTGCCCTTGACCGTTCCGTTCCCGGCTCATGACAGTAGGCTGGCATGATGACAGCTTGCTGTCAATCATCTCCCTGTCGGAGTCGTCGCGCCCCGCCGGAGCCGCCCCGCGCCCATACAGACTGCCGAGACCCGCCCCCCACCCCCATACAGTCCGCCGATATCCCTCCCCACCTGCGCACTTCTAGCGTGACCGCATGACCCCTCACGTCACCCCGGGCGCCGCCGTCAAGGCCGCCGATCGCGCTCACGTCTTCCACTCCTGGTCCGCCCAGGCCCTGATCGACCCGCTCGCCGTGGCCAAAGCCGAGGGGTCGTACTTCTGGGACTACGACGGCAAGCGCTACCTCGACTTCGCCTCCCAGCTGGTCAACACCAACATCGGTCACCAGCACCCCAAGGTCGTCGCCGCGATCCAGGAGCAGGCGGCCACGCTCTGCACCCTGGCCCCCGGTTTCGCCGTCGACGTCCGCTCCGAGGCCGCACGCCTCATCGCGCAGCGGACCCCCGGCGACCTCGACAAGATCTTCTTCACCAACGGCGGCGCCGAGGCCGTCGAGAACGCCGTCCGCATGGCCCGTCTGCACACGGGCCGGCAGAAGGTGATGTCCACGTACCGCTCGTACCACGGAGCCACCGCCGCCGCGATCAACCTGACCGGCGACCCGCGCCGCTGGCCCTCCGACACCGCCGCCGCCGGCGTCGTGCACTTCTGGGGGCCGTACCTCTACCGCTCGGCGTTCCACGCGACCACGGAGGCCGAGGAGTGCGCCCGCGCGCTCACCCACCTCGCCGACACCATCGCCTTCGAGGGGCCGGCGACCATCGCCGCGATCATCCTGGAGTCCGTCCCGGGCACCGCCGGGATCATGACCCCGCCGCCCGGCTACCTGGCGGGCGTGCGCGAGCTCTGCGACCGCTACGGCATCGTCTTCATCATGGACGAGGTCATGTCGGGATTCGGCCGGACCGGCAAGTGGTTCGCCGCCGACAACTGGGGCGTCACCCCCGACCTGATCACCTTCGCCAAGGGCGTCAACAGCGGCTACGTCCCGCTCGGCGGCGTCGCGATCTCCGCCGAGATCGCCGAGACCTTCGCCACACGCCCCTACCCGGGCGGGCTCACGTACTCCGGTCACCCGCTGGCCTGCGCCGCCGCCGTCGCGACGATCAACACCATGGAGGAGGAGGGCATCGTCGAGCACGCCGCCCACCTCGGTGAGAACGTGATCGGCCCGGCCCTCGCCGAGCTGGCGGAGCGTCACCCCTCGATCGGCGAGGTGCGGGGTCTGGGCACCTTCTGGGCACTGGAACTCGTACGGGACCGCGAGACGCGCGAGCCGCTCGTCCCCTACAACGCCGCCGGAGCCGACAACGCGCCGATGGCCGAATTCGCCGCCGCCTGCAAGGCGTCGGGCCTCTGGCCCTTCGTCAACATGAACCGCACCCACGTGGTCCCTCCGTGCAACATCGCGGAAGCGGAGCTGAAGGAGGGCCTGGCCCTGCTGGACGAGGCCCTGACCGTCGCCGACCGGCACGTCTCGGCCTGACGTCTGACGTGCCGGACGGCCTGACGTGCCGGACAGCCTGACGCCCCGTCGGCCCCGTCGGCCCCGTCGGCCCCGTCGGCCCCGTCGGCCCCGTCGGGCCGTCCGGCCGACGGCCCGAGGCCTGAGCCGGACGGCGGCCGATCGAACGCCCGGCCGTCGTCCGGCCGCCGTCCGGCCGCCGCCCCGTCACCGTCCTCCCCTGCCCGGTTCCCCTGGTCGGCTCCCGACCAGGGGTTTCCGCGGTCGGCCCCCGACCAGCCGAAACGATCCCGCCCGGCCGATCCGGCCGATCCGGCCTGTCCGACCGGACCTGGCTCCCGGGTGAGCGATCAAGAACAGGCCGGGTCCTCCGTCCGAATATCGGGCGTTAAGTCCATAGAGCGACCACAAACCGAACGGTTTCGGCCTTGCTGCCTGGCCTAAGGTGTCCCAAGCCCACAGATGGAGACGGACCCCTATGGCAGGCAGCGGCGCTGTCACCCGGAACACACTTCGCCAGCAGATCGCGGACGCGCTGCGTGACGAGGTGCTCGCGGGACGTCTGCCGGCCGGGACCGAATTCACCGTGAAGCAGATAGCGGAGCAGTACGAGGTCTCCGCGACCCCCGTCCGCGAGGCCCTCGTCGACCTCTCCGCGCAGGGCCTGCTCGACTCCGTGCAGCACCGCGGCTTCCGCGTCCGCGTCTTCTCCGTAGCCGATTTCCGGGGCATGATCGAGGCTCGAACGCTGATCGTGGAAGGCATCTTCCGCCGCATCGTCGAACGGGGCACCGCTCCCGGCACGGCCGAACGGCTGGTCTCGGTACGCCGACGGGCGGAGGAGGCGCAGCGCGCCGCACTGACGGGCTCGCTCGACGTGCTGATCGGCTACGACCTGCGCTTCTGGAGGGAGCTGAGCGGGCTGGTCGGCAACACGTACATCTCCGAGTTCCTGCACCGGATCCGCGTGCAGTGCTGGGTCTTCGCCGTGCCCCACCTGAAGGCCGAGGCCGACCCGCGCACCGGACTGTGGGCCGGTCACAACGAACTGATCGAAGCGGTGACCCGCAGTGATGCCGAGGAGGTACGCCGCCTCGTGCACGCGTACAACCAGCACGGCCTGGACTGGGCCGCGGGCCTGAAGACGACGGCCGCGACGGCCGGCACGTGAGTGGAGTGAACGGCGTGAGCACAGGCCCGGCCCCCGGCGCCCCGAAGACCATGACGCCCTGGCTCGGAGCCGTCGGCCTCTCCGTGGTCGTTCCCGCGCTCGGCTACGACGCCCCGGGCGACGACGGGTCCGGAGCCGCACCGGGCAACGACGTGCTCGGTCGCGACCCGCTCCGGCACGACCCGCTCCGCCACGACGCGCTCCGCGCGACGGTGTCCGCCGTGCGCGACCACCTCGACGACCACCTCGGGCGCGGCCCCGGCGACTGGGAGCTGATCCTCGTCGTCGACGCCGCGCCCGCGCGCCCGGATCCCGCGCCCGATGCCCACACCGCCTCCTCGGCCTCCTCGGCCGCATCCGCCGCGGATCCCCGGATCCGGGTGGTCCGCGTGGCCGGCGCCCACGCCGGCCAGGGCACCGCGCTGCGCGCCGGGGTGCTCGCCTCCGCCGGTCGGCGGGTGCTGCTCACCGACGCCGGGCTCTCGACGCCGCTCGACGAGCTGCCCCGCCTCGCCGAAGTCCTCGACGGCGAGGGCTCCGGGCATCCCGAGGAGGCCGGGTCCACCGCGCCCGCCGCGTCCGCGATGCCCACCGCGCCTGCCACGACCGGCATGCCCACCGCGCCCGCCGTGGTCCTCGGCCGGTCGGGGAACCGCCTCGTCCGGGCCCTCGGCATCCCCGGCATACCGGGCTTCCGCGCCGACACCTGCCGCTTCGCCCTCTTCGACGGCGACACCGCCCGCGCCGCCTTCGGCGCCTCCCGCCTCGACGGCCCGGCCATCGACGCCGAGGTGCTGCGCTGGGTCCGCCGCCAGGGCTGGGAGGTGGCCGAGGTCCCGGTCGGCGCCGGCCCCGGCACCGCCGACCTCACCGTCCCGCGCCCCCGCCGTCCCCGTCCCACCTCGGCCGGCCGGCTCCGCGCGCTCGGCGAGCTGCTGCGCCTGAACTCCGGCGGACTCGCCGTCGCCGGGGTCTTCCTCGCGCTGTCCCTCTACGTCTTCCAGGGCCTGTGGGCCGACCTCGACGGCGCCTACCTCGCCGACGCGCTCCAGGACCAGAACCAGTGGGAGTGGTTCGTCGGAGTCACCACCGACAACATCACCCACCTGCGCAATCCGTTCTTCACGCTCTCCCAGGGCATGCCCGACGGCGTGAACCTGATGGCCAACGCGACGATGCTCGGCCTCAACGTCCCGCTCGTCCCCGTCACCCTCCTCTTCGGCCCGACCGTCACCTTCGCCCTCGTCCTCACGCTCGGCATGGCCGCCAGCGCCTGGACCTGGTACTGGCTGATCCGCCGCCGCTTCGTGCGCAGCCGCTGGGCCGCCGCCGCGGGCGGCGCCCTCGCCGCCTTCGCGCCGCCGATGGTCTCGCACGCCAACGGCCACCCGAACTTCGTCGTCCTCTTCATGATCCCGCTGATCATCGACCGGGCCCTGCGGCTGTGCGCACCGCGGCGCGGCGGCAGCGTGACCCGCGACGGCGTCCTGCTCGGGCTGTTCGCGACGTTCCAGATCTTCATCGGCGAGGAGCCGCTGCTGATCGCGGCGCTCGGCATGCTGCTCTTCTCCCTCGCCTACCTCCTCGTCGACCACCGCCGCGCGCTCGCCGCCGCCCGCCCGCTGGGCGCGGGCCTGGCCGTCGCCCTCGCCGTCTGCCTGCCGCTCCTGATCGTCCCGCTGTACTGGCAGTTCTTCGGCCCGCAGAGCTACCACTCGGTCCTGCACGGGGACAACGCCGGGAACAGCCCGCGCGCCCTGGTCGCGTACGCCTCCCGGTCCCTGTTCGGCGACCCCGAGACGGCGGGACGGCTCTCGCTGAACACCACCGAGCAGAACGCCTTCTACGGCTGGCCCCTGCTGGCCTTCGGGGTGGCCGTCTGCGTGTGGATGTGGCGGAGCAAGGCCGTCCGCGCGCTCGCGATCACCGGGTTCGCGACCCTGCTGCTGTCCCTCGGGCCGTGGGTGCCCGTGCCCCGCACCGAGGTCGTGCTGCCGGGCCCCTGGCGGCTGATGGTCGAGCTGCCGCTCTTCGAGTCGGTGATCGAGGGGCGCGTGGCGATGGTCTGCGCCCCCGTCCTGGGCATCCTGCTCGCCCTCGCGCTCGACCGGATCGCGCGGGCGCGTACGCGCGAGCTGCGCACGCTGGGGCTGCTGGGGGCGGCGGCCGCGCTGATCCCGGTCCTGCCGCTGCCGCTGACCGTACGGGAGCGCGCGCCGGTCCCCGCCTTCATCACCTCCGGGGCCTGGAAGGACTACGTCAAGGACGGCGAGGCCCTCGTCCCGGTCCCGCTGCCGGACCCGGGACAGGCGGACGCGCTGCACTGGCAGGTCGAGGCGGACTTCGGCTTCCGGCTGGCCGGCGGCTACTTCAACGGCCCGTGGGGCCCCGACCGCATCGGCATCTACGGGGCCTCTCCGCGCCACCTCTCCAACCTCCTGCGCGACGTCCGCTACGGCGCCACCCCGCCGGAGGTCACCGCGCAGTGGCGGCTCCAGGCCCGGCAGGACCTGGCGTACTGGAAGGCCGGCGCGCTGGTCCTGCCGCAGCAGGACCGGGACACGGAACTGCGCGAGCTGATCACCGGGCTGCTGGGCCGGCAGCCCGAGAAGGTGCTGGACGCATGGGTGTGGAGGGTGGGTCCGGGGGAGCCGTGACGCTTCCCGGCCCGCCCCGTGGACGCGCGGTGCGGCCCAGGTTCTGCTCACCCCTTCGCGGAGCGTGTCCGGCACACTACGCTGGCCCGATCGGTGGCATCGACTGATCGGAGGCCGAGTGGCCTGTGACCTGTGGCTGGTCCCCCTTGTCGACGTGCTGTGCCACAGCCCCGACAACCCCTTCGCGGAAGAGATCGCCTCCTACGACAAGGCGCTGGGTGAGGCCGGACTGCCGTCCGTGCCGGTGTTCGCGTACATGCCGGGGCTTTCCGGGGACGTCGCCCCGGTGGCCGGTTTCGACTACGACGCCCTGCACTTCCTGCGGCGCGCCTACCTGCTCCAGCTCTGCGGGCTGCCGGTGACCCCGGTGGACGAGCTGGGCGGGGACTACGAGCAGCTCCTGGAGATGTTCGAGTCGACGGCGCAGCAGTCGCACCTGGTGTGGCACTACGACCACGCGGGCGCCTACGTACCCGTGGACTTCGCGGTGCCGCTGGCGAACGAGGAGCTGCTGGCCGGCGGTGGACCGCTGGGCTCCGCCCAGGGCCTGCTGCGCGAGCTCGCGGTGGTCGCTCCCGCGATCGGGATAGACCCGGGGAACCCGCCGGTGGCGCCGGCGCCACCGGGGCGGCCGACGTTGCTGGAGGAGCCGGCCGGGCCGATCCCGCACGACGACAGCCCCTTCGCGCGGGAGCGGCACGTGTGGCTGGGACTGCACGCGGCGGCGACGCGGAGCCTCGGCCAGGGCTCGATGATCATCTTCAGCTGACGCGTTCCGTGCGGCGGGGCGGTGCCGGGTGCCGGTGCCGGTGCACGTGCGGGGGCGGATGCGGGCACCCCGCGCGGAGCCGGTCCCCGCCCCGCACGTGCACCGGCGGAGCCGGAGCCGGATCCGTCCCGGCCCCGCACCGGCGGAGCCCGGATCCGCTTTTCCGGTCAGCGTTCCGGCCGGCTTTCCGGTCAGCGCGGCTGCTCCGGCGGCCTCTGGCGGGGCATGTTGGGCCGGGTGCCCGGGGGGAGGGGGAAGCGGGCCGGCGGGACGTACGCGTCCGAGCGCGCCCCGCCCGCGCCCAGGGACTGCATCACCAGCGGAGCGGGACCGGAGCTGAACTCCACCATCCACTCCGCGGTCTCGGACCGCACGAGCTCCGTCACGTCTTCCGAGAACCGCCGCAGCACGGTCAGGCACCGCTCCGCCGCCTCGCTCGCGGTGCCCTCGGTCGGCCCGAGGATCTCCCGCACGTTCTCCGAGGCCCAGTCGAACTGCAGGGTCTGCAGACGCCGCTGCACGGCCTGCGCCGTGGCCACGTCCCGCATCCAGCCCGAGGTCAGGCCGAAGAAGCGGTCGCAGGCCAGGCAGGCCGCTCCCAGGAGCAGGCAGAGGTAGCCGTAGGAGGACGCCCCGGGCGCCGAGCCGGTGAGTTCCAGCAGCGGCATGGCGGCGCCCGTGACCGCGCCCACGGCGGCCGCGGCCCGCAGGATCCGGGCCCCGCGGCGTTTCCACGCCCGGTCGGACAGGTACCACTCGGCGGTGCGCAGCGCGTCTGCCTCCACCAGGCGGTAGAGCTCGTCGAGCCGCTCGGCGGGCTCGCCCCAGTCCCCGAGAGGGAACGGCCGGCCGGTAAGGTCGCCGTCCTCTGCGGGATCCCGGGGTGGCCCCTCGGGCTGCATTTCCGGCTGACTCACCCGGGCACTCCCTCTGCCTGCGCTGACGTGTGGTGGTGCGCGTGTGCGCAATGGTGCGCATGCTCTTCCTACCTTCGAATGAGGTGCGATGGGCGGCGAATCCCCGGTTTTCCGCCCGCAAGGAGGGCTTCATCAGGTACGCGCACGCCTCGTCCCTCACTCGAAAGAGTTGGTCCTCACGGCGTAGGGCGCGGCGCCCGGGGAGCACGTAGGCTCGGATTGACCAAGCCGCCGGCGCTTGGACCGACGCTACGGAGTGAGTGACCTGTGATTCCCGGTGGTGGCCAGCCCAACATGCAGCAGCTGCTCCAGCAGGCCCAGAAGATGCAGCAGGACCTTGCCGTGGCCCAGGAAGAGCTGGCGCAGGCCGAGGTCGAGGGCCAGGCCGGCGGCGGACTCGTCAAGGCGACCGTCACCGGTTCCGGTGAGCTGCGCGCGCTCGTGATCGATCCGAAGGCCGTGGACCCCGAGGACACCGAGACGCTCGCGGACCTGGTGGTGGCGGCGGTCCAGGCGGCCAGCGAGAATGCGCAGGCGCTCCAGCAGCAGAAGCTGGGCCCGCTGGCGCAGGGACTGGGCGGCGGCAGCGGTATCCCCGGCCTCCCCTTCTAGTCCCGGCACCGACCCGCACAGACCCGCACCGCACCGCACCGAACCGAACCGAACCGGCCCGACCGAACGAACGAAAGCAGGCAGTCCGTTGTACGAAGGCGTGGTCCAGGACCTGATCGACGAACTGGGCAGGCTGCCCGGCGTCGGGCCCAAGAGCGCGCAGCGGATCGCCTTCCACATCCTGCAGGCCGAGCCCACCGACGTCCGCCGCCTCGCGCACACGCTGCTCGAGGTCAAGGACAAGGTCCGGTTCTGCGCGGTGTGCGGGAACGTGGCGCAGGAGGAGCGGTGCAACATCTGCCGCGACCCGCGCCGCGACCTGTCGGTCATCTGTGTGGTCGAGGAGTCCAAGGACGTGGTCGCCATCGAGCGGACGCGCGAGTTCCGGGGCCGGTACCACGTCCTCGGCGGCGCGATCAGCCCGATCGAGGGCGTCGGCCCGGACGATCTGCGCATCCGCGAGCTGCTGGCGCGGCTCGCCGACGGCGCGGTCACCGAGCTGATCCTGGCGACCGACCCGAACCTGGAGGGCGAGGCGACCGCCACGTACCTCGCCCGCATGATCAAGCCCATGGGCCTCAAGGTCACCCGCCTGGCCAGCGGGCTCCCCGTCGGGGGAGATCTGGAGTATGCGGACGAGGTCACGCTCGGGCGGGCCTTTGAAGGAAGGCGACTTCTCGATGTCTGACGCAACGCTGCACGCCCTGGGACAGGACCCGGACGACTTCGCCGCCTCGATCGCGGACCAGATCGGGTCCTTCATCGTCGCGGTCACCGAGGTGGCCAAGGGCGAGGACCCGGACAGCGCGGTGCCCTTCCTCCTCCTGGAGGTCTCCCAGCTGCTGCTGGCGGGCGGCCGGCTGGGCGCGTACCAGGACGTCCTGCCCGACGAGCGCTACGAGCCGGACCTCGGCCCGGAGCCGGACGTGGACGACCTGCGCGAGCGGTTCGCGCTGATGCTGGAGCCGGTCGACGTCTACTCGGAGGTCTTCGACCCCTACGAGCCGCGCAAGGCCCCCGTCCCGCACCGGATCTCCGACGACCTGGCCGACGTGGTGGCTGACCTGCGGCACGGCCTCATCCACCACCAGGAGGGCCGGATCACCGAGGCGCTGTGGTGGTGGCAGTTCTCGTACTTCACCAACTGGGGCCCGACGGCCTCGGCCACCCTGCGCGCGCTCCAGTCGCTGATCGCGCACGTCCGCCTCGACCAGCCGCTGGCGGCCCTGGAGGGCCTGGACACGGACGAGGACCTGACGGAGGAGGACCTCGCGGAGCAGGCCGGTCAGGTCATGGCCGAGGAACTGGGCGGTCTCGGCCGCGGCTAGTGCCGCGTCCGACGCCGTGAGCGGGAACGATTCCTTTGATCTTTTCGTCTCATGATGCGGTACGGGGCGGTCGGATCCCGGCCGCTCGTTAGACTGCACCAGCAATTGACGGACTGAGCGAGGAGCGCACGTGGGCCTTGTCGTGCAGAAGTACGGAGGCTCCTCCGTAGCCGATGCCGAGGGCATCAAGCGTGTTGCCAAGCGGATCGTGGATGCCAAGAAGAACGGCCACCAAGTGGTCGTCGTGGTTTCCGCGATGGGCGACACGACGGACGAGCTGATCGATCTCGCCGAGCAGGTGTCGCCGATGCCTGCCGGGCGCGAATTCGACATGCTGCTGACCGCCGGGGAGCGGATCTCGATGGCCCTGCTGGCCATGGCGATCAAGAACCTGGGCCACGAGGCCCAGTCGTTCACCGGCAGCCAGGCAGGCGTCATCACCGACTCGGTCCACAACAAAGCGCGCATCATCGATGTCACGCCGGGCCGAATCCGCACCGCGCTGGACGGGGGCAACATCGCCATCGTCGCCGGCTTCCAGGGCGTGTCCGCGGACAGCAAGGACATCACCACCCTCGGCCGGGGCGGCTCGGACACGACCGCCGTCGCGCTCGCCGCGGCGCTGGACGCCGAGGTCTGCGAGATCTACACGGACGTCGACGGAGTCTTCACCGCGGACCCCCGCGTCGTGAAGAAGGCGAAGAAGATCGACTGGATCTCCTCCGAGGACATGCTGGAGCTCGCCGCTTCCGGTTCCAAGGTGCTGCTGCACCGCTGTGTCGAGTACGCACGCCGATACAACATCCCGATCCACGTCCGCTCGTCCTTCTCGGGACTGCCGGGCACCTGGGTCAGCAACGAGAATCCGCAAGGGGCAGAGCAGGTGGAGCACGCCATCATCTCCGGAGTCGCTCACGACGTCTCCGAAGCCAAGATCACGGTCGTCGGCGTCCCGGACAAGCCGGGCGAGGCCGCGGCGATCTTCCGCGCCATCGCGGACGCCGAGATCAACATCGACATGATCGTGCAGAACGTGTCCGCCGCCTCCACGGGACTGACGGACATCTCCTTCACCCTCCCCAAGGCCGAGGGCCACAGCGCCATCGAGGCCCTGGAGAAGGCCAAGGGCACCATCGGCTTCGAGTCCCTGCGCTACGACGACCAGATCGGCAAGATCTCCCTGGTCGGCGCCGGCATGAAGACGAACCCGGGCGTCACCGCCTCGTTCTTCCAGGCGCTGTCCGACGCGGGCGTCAACATCGAGCTGATCTCCACCTCGGAGATCCGCATCTCGGTCGTGACCCGCCAGGACGACGTCAACGAGGCCGTCCGCGCCGTGCACACGGCCTTCGGCCTCGACTCCGACAGCGACGAAGCCGTCGTCTACGGAGGCACCGGACGATGACCCCGTCCCGGTCGACCCCGGCACCGGCACTCGCCGTGGTCGGGGCGACCGGAGCAGTCGGCTCCGTCCTGCTCCGGATGCTGTCCCAGCGGGCCGACGTCTGGGGCGACATACGCCTGATCGCCTCCTCGCGCTCGGCCGGCCGCCGGCTGACCGTCCGCGCCGAGGAGACCGAGGTGCTCGCCCTCACCGAGGACGCCTTCGACGGCCTGGGGGAGGGCGACGTCGCGCTCTTCCTCACCCCCGCCGAGGTCTCGGCCCGGTGGGTCCCCGTGGTCACCGCGCGCGGGGTCGTCGTCGTGGACCAGTCCGCGGCGTTCCGCGAGGACCCCGAAGTGCCGCTGGTGGTGCCCGACGTGAACGGGCACGCCGTACGGACGCGGCCGCGCGGGATCGTCGCCGGACCCGACTGCGTGACCGCCGTGATGACCGCGGCCGTGGGCGCGCTGCACGCCGAGTACGCGCTGACCGAGCTGGCCGTCTCCACGTACCAGGCCGCGAGCGCGGCCGGGCGGGCCGGATCCGAAGCGCTGCGCCGTCAGCTGTCGCTGGTCGCCGGAACCACCCTGGGGGAGCAGCCCGGGGACGTACGCCGTGCGGTGGGCGAGGACACCGGCCCCTTCGCGGCTCCGCTCGCGCTCAACGTCGTGCCCTGGTCCGGTGAGCTCCGCGAGGACGGCTGGTCCTCGCACGAACTGGCCGTACGGGCGCAGACGCGCCGGATCCTGGACCTGGCGGAGCTGCCGGTGGCGGTGACCTGCGTCCTGGTACCCGTGCTGGCCGGGCATTCGGTGACCGTGCGGGCCCGCTTCGAGGGCGTGGTCGACGCGGCGCGCGCCCGGGAGATCCTGGACGCGGCGCCCGGGGTGGTCCTCGTGGACGACCCGGCGGCGGGTGAGTTCCCGACCCCGTCGGACGCCGCGGGGACGGATCCGGCCTGGGTGGGGCGGGTCCGGGCATCCCTCGACGATCCGCGCTCGCTGGAGTTCTTCGTGTGCGCGGACAACCTGCGCCAGGGCGCTGCGCTGAACGCCACACGGACCGCCGAGCTGATCGCGGATGAATTTGGGTATTTCACTTTGTAGGATCATCGGTGATCCCTTGACCAAGGTGATCGCCCCGACGGCCCGCCGAGAGACGGGCCGACCGGGGAGAGCCGTTACGCATGAGGGCAATGGGAACAACGCCGATAGGTCTTCCTCGCGCGTACAACCCTGATGGGGGGACGCGTGTCCAACTGGCGTGGCAGAAGCATTGCTGGACTTCCCCGTCATATCGGTGCGTATCGGGACGATCCCGTCGCACCGTCGCACCGGCGCGCCCGGCGGCTTCCCCGTGATGGTTCCCGTCCCGCCGCCCGCCACACCGCCGCCCGCCACACCGCCGCCCGTCACGACCGCGCCCCCGGCGGCCCCGGGCGCTCCCTCCCGCACTGGCCTCGTGCCCGGGCCCCGCGATAGCGCGGAGGCCGCGGGGAGCACCGCACCGGTAAGGGAAGCGGGCGACGGCACGGCCGCCGGCGCCGCGGAGGTGGTGGCGGGGACCACCGTCGACCACCTCACCGAGACCTACCAGGCCCACTACCGCTCGCTCCTCGGCCTCGCCGCGCTCCTCCTCGACGACACCGCCTCGTGTGAGGACGTCGTCCAGGAGGCCTTCATCCGCGTCCACTCGGCCCGCAGCCGCGTCCGCGACCGGGAGAAGACCCTGGCCTACCTGCGCCAGACCGTCGTCAACCTCTCGCGCTCCGCCCTGCGCCGCCGCATCCTCGGCCTCAAGCTGCTGTCGAAGCCGATGCCGGACATGGCGAGCGCCGAGGAGGGCGCCTACGACCTGCTGGAGCGGGACGATCTCATCAAGTCCATGCGCGGACTGCAGCGCCGACAGCGCGAGGTGCTCGTGCTGCGCTACTTCGCGGACATGACGGAAGTTCAGGTCGCCGACACGCTCGGCATATCACTCGGTTCGGTTAAGGCGTACGGATCGCGGGGCATTGCCGCGCTGCGTGTGGCGATGGAGGCTGCGCAGTCATGAACGAGGACGAGGACCGCAACGTGAGCAGCGAGGAACAGGCGCTCCGGGACCTGATGCTCGGCGCCGTCGGAGGGATCAAGCCCTCGGCCGACGCGCTGGAGCGGCTGCGGTACGCCGTGCCCGAGCGCCGGGCCCGCAGGCGGCAGACCCTCGTGGCCGCCGCGGCGGCCGCACTGCTGGTGGGCACCGCCGTCCCGGCGGCCCTGCACGTGGCCGGAGCGCGGAGCGGGCCTCCCGACCACCCGTCCATGGCCGGTCTTGCGCAGCAGGGCGGCGCCAAGGAGGACGGCTCCTCCGACCCGCACCAGAACGGCGCCGGCACCGCCGCGCCGAAGCCCGCCAAGTCACCGGGCGCCCAGCAGAGCGCGGGCGGCGTCCTCGGGACCGGGCCCACCCCGCCCGACGCCTCCCTCCCGGGCGGCGGGGTGAACGCCGGCCCGACCGGCGGTTCGGTCGTCCTGCCCGGCGGTTCGGCGTTCGGCGGCGGCGTGATGCTGCCCCCGCCGGCCGTACCGGGCGTGGCCACGTGCGGTCCCGAACAGCTCGGGGTGTCGGGCAGCGCCCGGCCCCCGGAGGCGGACGGCACGGTCTACGGCAGTTTCAAGGTCACCAACGTCTCGATGCGGGGCTGTACGGCCGTCGGCCCGGACACCCTGACCGCCGCCCCGGCGGCGGCACCCGGCAGCGGCAAGGACGGCTCCGGGGCGCCGTCGGTGGCCGTCGTCGGCCACACCGCGGGCGATCCGGCGACGGGGCTGCCCGCTCCGTCGGCGGAGGCCCCCCTGGTGGTGCTCGCGCCGAACGCGGCGTACGAGGTCCGCTTCGCCTGGGTGCCGCCCGAGCAGGGCTGCCCGGCGCCGGCCGCGTCCACGGGGGCCAATCCGACGCAAGGCGGCTCCTCGGGCACGGCTACGGGGCTGCGTACGGGAACCGGCTCGGGTGCGGAGTCCGGGGACGGCGTGGTCAAGGACCCGGAGCGCCAGCCGGTGCCCGCGGCCGATCCGGTCGCCCTGGCCGTGTCCCACACGCCCAGCACGCCGCTGCCGGGCGCCCCGGTCACGCAGACCACGATCCCCGACGCGTGCGGGGGGACGGTCTACCGGACGGGCGTCATCCCGCTGGCGGAGCCGCCGAGGCCGTAGCGGCGGAAGCCGTGGGGGCGGAAGCCGTGGCGGCCGCGCCCACGGGGGCGGCCGGGCCCTCCAGCAGGCCCGCCTCCGCGTCCCGCAGGGTCTCCACCTCGCGCCGGTAGAGCCGGAACCACATGAAGAGCACGAACGCGGCGAAGACGAACCACTCGCCGGTGTAGCCGAGGTTCTGGAAGGCCTTCAGGTCGAGCCCGGTGTTGACCGGGGCCTGGGCCGGCACCGGCGTCATCCCGTCGGCCGGGGTCTGCACGGTCAGCCAGGCGTCGTACAGGCCGTACGGCACGATGTTGACGAGCGAGGCCGCCCCGATCACGCCGAGCTGCCCGGCCGGGAGCCCGCCGGAGGAGTAGACGCCCTTGCTGCTGGAGTTCTCCGAGGCCTGCAGCGCGCCCGTCACCTCGACGCGCCCGGTCGGCGCGGCCGGTGCCCGGCCCGCGTCGGCGGTGCCCGGCAGCCAGCCCCGGACCACCGGGACGGCCTTGCCGGTGTCCGTCCTGAGCAGGGTCAGGACGTAGAAGCCGGACTTCCCGTCGAGCCGCCGCTCGGGGACGAGCAGTTGGTCGGCGTACTCCCCGGAGACGGACGCGAGCCGCCCGGAGGTGTTCTTGTCCACCGGGAGCAGCGAGTCCAGCGGAGCGGCCGGCCGGTCGGCGGGGCGTGCGCTGGTCGCCTCCTGGTGGCTGTCGACGCGGTCCTCGAACCGGCCGAGCTGCCAACTGCCCATGAACAGGCAGAAGGGAACGCCGAGGGCGACGAAGACGTTGATCCCCCACCAGCGCGGGGTCAGGAGAAACCGGTGCACCCCACCACCGTACGGGGGGTGCACCGGTCCACGGGTCCCGGGGTCAGGCCCGGGGTCAGGCCTGGGGGAGGTGCTTCAGCGCGAAGTCGAGCTCCATGCGGACCTGCTTGATCCGCTCCTCCACGACCAGCGAGCCGTGCCCGGCGTCGTACCGGTACACCTCGTGCACCGCGCCGCGCGCGGCGAGGCGGTCCACGTAGTTCTCGATCTGCCGGATGGGGCAGCGCGGGTCGTTGACGCCCGCCGCGATGTGCACGGGCGCCCGGACCGCGTCCACGTAGGTCAGCGGCGAGGAGGCCGCGAAGCGCTCCGGGACCTCCTGCGGCGTGCCGCCGAAGAGGGTGCGGTCCAGGGACTTCAGCGCCTCCATCTCGTCCTCGTACGCGCTCACGTAGTCGGCGACCGGCACGGCGGCCAGCCCCACCGCCCAGGAGTCCGGCTGCGTGCCGAGGCCCAGGAGCGCCAGGTAGCCGCCCCAGGAGCCGCCGGACAGCACGAGGCGCGCCGGGTCGGCGAGGCCGGAGGCCACCGCCCATTCCCGTACGGCGGCGACGTCCTCCAGTTCGATCAGGCCGACCCGGTGCTTGAGGGCGTCGGTCCATTCGCGCCCGTAGCCGGTCGAGCCGCGGTAGTTGACCCGGACGACGGCGAAGCCGTGGTCGAGCCAGGCCGCCGGCGTCGACGCGAAGGCGTCGCTGTCGTGCCAGGTGGGCCCGCCGTGGATCTCGAAGATGGTCGGGAAGGGGCCGTCGCCGCAGCCGGTGGGCCGCTGCGCGAGGGCGTGGATCCGGCCGCCGGGGCCCTCCACCCACACGTCCTCGACCGGCACCGAGCCCGGCGCCCGGAAGCCGGGCGGGTCGAGGACGACCCCGCCCGCCGTCGACCGGACGACCGGGGGCTCGGCCGCCGAGGACCACTGGTACTCCACCGAGCCGTCGGGCCGCGCCGTCGCACCCGCGACCGTGCCCGGCGGCGTGTCCAGCCGCAGCAGCGTCCGCGCGGCCAGGTCGTAGCGCAGCAGCTCGCTGCGGGCCGCGTGGCTGTGCTCGATCAGCAGCGCGGACCCGTCGGGGTACCACTCGGCCCCGACGTCGCCCGGCAGCTCGACGGCCAGCTCCTCCTCGGTCCCGGTGGCCACGTCCCACACCAGCGGCTCCCAGCGGCCGCGCCGCTGGTGGCAGACGAGCAGCCGGGTGTCGCCCGCGACGGGCGCGAAACCGAGCACCGCGAGGCCCAGCTCGACGGTGCCGCCCTGGGAGTCGTCCAGCTCGGCGACGGTGACGCCGTCCAGCGTGAGCACGCGCAGGGCGGAGTGCATGGCGTCGCCGTGCTCGGTGTGCTCGACGGCGAGCAGGGTCCCGTCGCGGGACAGGTCCCCGACACCGGCCGACTCGCGGTGCCGGTAGACGACGGAGGGCGCCGTCCCGTCGGGCCGCACGACGTGGATCGTGGTCCCGTCCTCGTCGGTGGACCGCCCGACGACGTGCGTCCCGTCCCGCCCGATGGCGAGCCCGGAGGGGTACGCGGCCTCGAGCCCGGGGGTGGCCGGCTCGTCGGGGCCGCCCGCGAAGGGCTGGCGGACCCAGGTGCCGAACTCGTCGCCGTCGGTGTCGGAGAACCACCAGATCCACTCCCCGTCCGGGGAGAGGGTGCCGTCGGTGGTGCCGTTGGGGCGGTCGGTGACCTGCCGCTGCGAGCCGGTGGCGCGGTCCCAGGCGTAGATCTCGTAGGTCCCGGTCGCGTTGGAGACGAAGATCGAGCGGTCGGGTGCGTCCTCGGCCCACTCGGGCAGTGCTACGCGGGGAGCCCGGAAACGCTTCTCCCAGTCGGGCATGGCGGCATTGGCGTCAGTCATGGCCCCCATGTAACCCGATGGGCCGAGGCGGCGGCGGGGCCGAACGGGCGCACGGGGTCAGCGCACGAGGTGGTGCCGGTCCACAGCCGACCCGCCGGGCCGGCCGGTCGGAGCCGGGCGGCCGGAGCCGGGCGGTCATAGGGTGACGCCATGCGGATGATCGTCCGGGGTGCCCGGCTGCTGCACATCGAAGGCCTGCACGACGTCGAGGTCGCGCCGGACGGCCGGATCGCGCGCGTGATCCCGTACGACGACCAGAAGGAACCGCCTGCGACGGGGGTGCTGATCGAGGCCCGCGGAGGCCTCCTCAGCGCCCCCTTCGTCGAGCCGCACATCCACCTCGACACCGCCCTGACGGCCGGGGAGCCGCGCCCGAACGCCTCCGGGACCCTCTGGGAGGGCATCGCCTGCTGGAGCGAGCGCAAGCGGACCCTGACCCGCGAGGACGTCGTCGCGCGCGCCACCGAGGTACTGCGCTGGCAGGCGGCGCAGGGCGTCCTGCACGTCCGTACCCACTGCGACGTCACCGACCCCGCGCTGACCGCGCTCGACGCGCTCCTGGAGGTCCGCGACCGGGTCCGCGACGTCATGACCCTGCAGATCGTCGCCTTCCCGCAGGAGGGCATCGTCTCCTTCCCCGACGGCGGGACGCTGCTGCGCGAGGCGGTCCGGCGCGGCGCGGACGTCGTCGGCGCGATCCCGCACTTCGAGGACACCCGCGAGGACGGGGTGGCCTCGCTGTCGCTCGCCTTCGCGCTGGCCGAGGAGCAGGGCCTGCGCGTCGACGCGCACTGCGACGAGATCGACGACGAGCAGTCCCGGTTCGTGGAGGTGCTGGCGGCCCTCGCGCTGCGCTCGGGGCTGCGCGAGCGCGCGACGGCCTCGCACACGACGGCCATGGGCTCCTACGGCGGTGCGTACAGCTTCAAACTCCAGCGGCTGCTGTCGCGTTCCGGGATCAACCTCGTCGCCAACCCCTTCGCCAACCTCAACCTCCAGGGCCGTTTCGACGCCTATCCCAAGCGGCGCGGCCTCACGCAGGTGAAGGAGATGCTGGCGGCGGGCGTGAACGTGGCGTTCGGCCACGACGACGTGATGGACCCCTGGAACGCGCTGGGCACCGGCAACCCGCTCCAGACCGCCCTCGTCGGGATCTACGCCGCCCAGCTGACGGGAGCCGATGAGATCCCGGTCGCCTTCGAGATGGTGACGGAGCGGGCCGCGCGGGTCCTCGGCCTGGCGGCGAGCGAGTACGGCATCGCGGAGGGCGCCCCGGCCTCCTTCGTCCTCCTGCCGGCCGATTCACCCACCGAGGCGGTGCGCCGCCAGGTGCGCCCGCGCTACGTCGTCTCGCGCGGCACCGTCCTCGCCGAGACCCCGGCGGCCCCGGCCCGGCTGCTGGCCTGGCCGGGGGAAACGGGCCCGTCGGAGGTGGACTTCACCCGCCGGACCCCGTCCCGGACGCGGTCCGTCAGACACCCCCTAGGCTGACGGGCATGACTCCTCTGACTCCTGCGACCCCTACGGCACCGGCTGCATGGACGGTTGACACCCCGTCCGGCCGGGCCGCACGGGAGATCGCGGCCGAGTACGCCGACGCGGCCCTGCTGAACCACTCCGTCCGCTCGTACGCGTTCGCGGCCGAGTACGCGGACCGCCACGGGCTCTCGTACGACCGGGAGCTCCTCTACGTCAGCTCGCTGGTGCACGACCTCGGTCTGACGGCGCCGTTCGACAGTCACACCCTGCCCTTCGAGGAGGCGGGCGGGCACGTGGCCCGGGTCCTGACGGCGGGGCTGGGCTGGCCGGCGGAACGGCGGGCGCGCGCCGAGGAGATCATCGTCCTGCACATGCGGGACGACGTCACGGCCGCCGAGGACGTGGAGAGCCACCTGCTCCAGGTCGGTACGAGCGCGGACGTCTCCGGGCTGGGCCTGGCCGACTTCGACCCGGCCTTCACGGCCGGACTGCTCGCCGAGTACCCGCGTCTGGGCTTCGGCGACGCCTTCTTCGCGCTGGTCGCGGACCAGGCCGCGCGCAAGCCGCAATGTGCGGCGGCGGCCTACGTGGCGAGCGGGGCGAAGGAGCGGATCGCGGCGAACCCGCTGGACCGGCAGGCCTGACGCCGTCCCGGCCCGTCGCCCCGGCCCGTCGCCCCGGGCCCCCCCCCCCGGGGGGGGGGGGCGGGCCGCCGAGGGGGGCCCCGCCCCCCCGGGGGGGGCCCCCCCCCCCGCGCAGTGGGGCGTGCACCACACCCCACCCACCCC
>NZ_JBSGWY010000055.1:30253-48539 GCF_053609145.1 Streptomyces sp. NPDC054961
GGGGCGGGCGGGAGCCGGCCGCCCCCCGCGCGGCGCCGCCCCGGGGCCGCGCCCCCGGGGGCCCGCCCCGGGGGGGCGGGGGGCGGCGCGGGGCGGGGGGGGGGGGGGCGGCCCCCCGCTTCTGGTCCCGGTCCCGGTCTGGGTCAGAACAGTCCCAGCGCGTTGTCCAGGGACCAGACCTGCCATCCCACCGCGAAGAACGCGACCGCGGAGATCAGGGCCATCATCAGGTTCTGCCCCTGCTCGCCCCAGTCGTGGATCATCAGGACCAGGTAGATCAGGTTGAGCAGCAGCCCGGCGACCAGGGCTATCGGGGTCAGGAAGCCGGCGATGAGGCCGAGTCCGAGGGCCAGTTCCGCGTAGGCGACGAGGTAGGCCATGAAACGCGGATAGGGCTTCACGACGAGCTCGAAACCACGGGTGACGAAGCCCCATCGGTGCTCGGCGGCCACGCCCGCCGCCCAGCGGATGCCGCCTCCGCCGAACCAGTCCTTCTTGTCCTTGTGCCGCCAGCTCTCCAGCCACCACAGCCCGAGCCCGATCCGCAGAACGGCGACCCATTCGGGCCCGCCGAGCCAGATGGTCTGCATCCCCGGTTCCTTCCCTCGCGTATCCCTGACGAAGTACCTGACGATCCGTCAGTTTCAAGGAAGGGGCAGCGCGTGGCAAGGGGTTGGGCGATCACGGCGGCCGCTCGGTGGTGCGCGCGGGGGGAGGTCCGTCCGCCGTTGACCGCGAGGGTGCGCGGCCGTCCATGCCATCGCTCCGCGTGCGGATCACATCACCTGGCGGTATGACTTGATCTGCCCCTTATGTGACCCCGATGGGAGTGCGCATGGACGACTATCCGCTGCTCAACCTGTTCTGGACGATGCTCTACCTCTTCCTGTGGGTCGTGTGGTTCTTCCTGCTGTTCAAGGTGATCACGGACCTGTTCCGGGACCACGAGCTGAACGGCTGGGCGAAGGCCGGCTGGCTGATCCTGGTGATCGTGCTGCCGTACTTCGGCGTCTTCATCTACCTCATCGCCCGCGGCCGCAGCATGGGCAAGCGGGACGTGAAGCAGGCGCAGGAGAACGAGAAGGCCTTCCAGGAGTACGTCCAGAAGGCGGCGGGCGGTCCTCAGCACAGCCCGGCGGAGGAGCTCGCCAAGCTGTCCTCCCTCAAGGAGAAGGGCGACATCACGGCGGAGGAGTTCGACAGGGCCAAGGCCAAGCTCCTCGCCTGACCCCGGGACCTCCCGTCACGCCCAGGCCCACGTCCAGGCCCGTGACCGCGTCCAGGCCCACGTCCAGGCCCGCGACCGCGTCCAGGAGCGCGACCAAGCCCACGCTCATGCCGGTGCCCGAACCGGCCGCTCACCGAGCGGGGGCCGGACCGTCCTCGGTCCGGCCCCCGCTCGGGCGCGGGGTCAGGCGCCGGCGCCCTCGAGGGCCGCATCGGGGCGTCGCGGCCTCGGGCTCGGGCTCGGGAGCGCGGCCGGGGCCTCGGCGTCCGTCAGCAGGTCGATCAGCGAGGAGCGGGCCCGGGCCACGCGGGAGCGGACGGTGCCGATCGGGACGCCGAGCATGACGGCCGCCTCGGCGTACGGCAGCCCCAGCAGCTGGGTGAGGACGAAGACCTCGCGGCGCTCGGCCGGGATGGCCGCCAGGAGTTCCGCGAGGGCGACGCCGTCCTCGAAACCCGGGAGACCGCGCGGCTGCGTCTGCTCGGCGGCGATCTGCCAGTCGTCTCTGTCGGCGATCTTGGGGCGGGCCGCCTTGTGGCGCAGGCTGTCCACGACGGTGCGCCGGGCGATGGACAGCAGCCACGTGCGGGCGGAGGAGCGGCCCTCGAAGCGGTGGAGGCTGCCCAGGGCGCGCAGGAAGGTCTCCTGGGTGAGGTCGTCCGCGGCCTGCGGATCGGCGCTGAGGTAGGCGACGTAGCGGCGTACGTCGCGGTGCAGGGCGCGTACGAACTGGTCCACCGCGCCGGGATCGCCGGCGCGGGCGGCCAGGGCGAGGAGGGTGACCGCCTCGTCGGGGCCTGCGGTGTGGCGCGCGGTGGCGGGCGCGGTGGTGGTGGCGGTGACGGTGGGTGCCGTCGCGTCGGTGGGGGCGGGGGCGACGGGCGCGCCGGCGGTCGGACGGGTGAGCAGGGCAGGAGTCATCGCCTGAGGTCCTTCGGGGAATCCCGGGGATCCGCCGGCGCGCTACGGCGCGGCGGGACCGGTGAACGGGTACGGCCTGCCGGACGGCATGACCGATGCCCGAGGCGCGGGGCCGTGGGCCCGTCGCGCGTCGGGGAGCCGGCTGTCAGATGACAGCGGTCCCGTGAGGTGGACCCCGTGAGGTGAGGGCGTCGGCGAGCAGGAGTCTGCGCGGCACCCGGGCCCGGTGGTCCCGGCCGAAGCGGACGCGGGGGCGGTGCGCGGGCGCGGGCAGGCGGAAGATCAGCCGC
Source organism: Streptomyces sp. NPDC054961 (assembly GCF_053609145.1). Lineage (NCBI taxonomy): Bacteria > Bacillati > Actinomycetota > Actinomycetes > Kitasatosporales > Streptomycetaceae > Streptomyces > Streptomyces sp. NPDC054961. Next base: position 32,693 of record NZ_JBSGWY010000055.1, read on the forward strand.
AGCGGTACGAGGAGGCGGGCCGCGACGGCGCGCAGGACGCGGAACGCGCCCCGTTCGCCGTACGCGAGCCACAGGCCGCAGAGCAGGGCGGCGAGGAGGTGGGCGGCGAGCATGCCGACCGGTGACATGGCACCGTCGGCGTGCCCTGCGGACATCGGCATCGGCATGGCCATGGCCATCGGCATGGACGCGGCCGTCGGCATCGCGCCGTCCGCCATCGCGCCGTCCGTCATGACACCGTCGGCCATCGCGTGGACGGCGTGCAGGGCGTGCTGCGCATGGCCGCCGCCCCCGCCCGGCGCGGCGGGCGGGGGCGGAAGGAGCGCGGGCGGGGCGCAGAGCGCGTACTGGGCCCACCGCCGGGCCAGGGCGCCGGGACCGGCGGAGCCGCCGGGGGCCGACGGGAGCGTCGCCGCGGCCTGGGCCAGCGCGAACGCGCCGTGCAGGGCGGCCTGGACGCCGACGGTCGCGGCGGTGACGGCCGGGAGCCCGCGCTCACGGCCGGCGAGCAGCCAGCCCGCCGCGGAGGTCCCGGCGAACGCGGCCGTCATCGTCCACCACGGGACGGGGGTCCCCGACATGAGGACGTGCCCGAGGGAGGAGAGCAGCACGCAGGTGGCCGCGAACATCGCGGCCCGTAACGCGCGGCAACATCGACCCGGAGTCATGGCGGGGTCATCGTTACACCCGACGCGACGGCGGCGACAGGGGGCATCAGGACTTCCCATGAGCGGACGAGTGCGGTGCTAGCGGGGCGCGAGCGGTGTGTGGCGTACGACACAACGGGCGCCGGGAACTGCGGAGTTGACCCATCCGACTCCTGTCCCGGACCGAAGGGCCGACGGTGGGGACGGAGCGGTGATGGGGGGACGGAGCGCGTCCGCGGGGCAGCCGGGAGAGCCGGGAGAGCCCGGGAAACCCGGGATGCTCGGGAAGTTCGGGAAGCTCGGGTCGGTGAGCGAGACCGGCGCGGGTGGTGCGCGTGGCGCGGGTGGTTCGGGTGCCGCGGACGGTGCGGGTGGCGGGCACGGATCGGGCGGCGCGGGTGCCTCGGGCGGCGCGCCCGGCCGGGCCGACCGGGTCGGCAGGGCGGGCAGGGCGGGCAAGGCGGGCAGGGCGGGCAGGGCGGGCCGGGTCGCCGTCGCGGAGGGCAGGCTCACCGCGCTGCTCACCGGCGCGATGGCCTTCTCGATGCTGCAACTGTTCCTCTTCGGCGCGCTCGGCCCGCGGCTGGTGGGCGAGTTGGGGGTCTCCCCGGCCGTGCTCGGGCTGACGACGACGGTCGGCTTCGGGACGGCGGCCCTGCTGTCGCCGGTCGGCGGCCGGCTCGTCGACCGGATCGGGCCGCGGCGCTCCCTGGTCCTCCTGCTGTCGGTGTCCGCCGCGGCCCTCGCGCTGATCGCCTCCGCCCCCGGAACCGGTTTCCTCCTCGCCGCCGTAGCGCTGGGCGGCCTGCCCCAGGCCCTGGCCAATCCCTCCACCAACAAGGCGATCCTCGCCGCCGTGGCCCCCGACCGGCGGGGGCCGGTGACCGGCATGAAGCAGTCGGGCGTCCAACTCGGCGCCTTCGCGGCCGGGCTGCCGCTCGCCGCGCTGGCGGGAGGCATCGGCTGGCGCGGGGCCGTGTGGACGGCCGCCGCGACCGCCGCACTGGCGGCGCTGTGGACGTTGCGGACCCTGCCCGCCGACCCCGCGCCGAAGGCGCCGCCGCCCCGCTCCTCGCTCGTCCCCCGGGGGCCCATCGCCTGGCTGGCGGTGTTCTCCCTCTTCCTGGGCTGCGGGATCGCCTCGGTCAACACCTACGTGGCCCTGTTCGGCGCGCAGCGCCTCGGCATGGGGCCCACGGCCGCCGGAGCCCTGGTCGCGGTGCTCGGCGTGGCGGGCATCGGCGGCCGGGTGGGCTGGTCGAAGGCGGCCCGGCCGGGGCGCGCCGAGTGGCTGCCGGGAGGGCTGGCGGCCGGGGCGGTGGGCGCGGCGCTCCTGCTGGCGGCGGCGCTCGCCGCGCACCCGCTGGTCTGGGCGGCCGCGGTGGCCGTCGGGGTGTTCGCCGTCTCGGCCAACGCCGTTTCGATGGTGCTGGTGATGCAGCGCTCCGCCCCCGGCCGGGCCGGGCAGGATTCCGCGCTCGTCGCCGCCGGGTTCTTCACCGGATTCGCCGTGGGACCGCCCCTCTTCGGGCCGCTCGCGGACGCGGGCCGGTACGGGGCGGGCTGGCTGCTGGTCGCGGCCGAGTTCGCGGCCGCCTGCGCGGTCGCGACGACGTGGGCGGTACGGGAGCGGCGCGCGCGGGGCGCGGCGGCGGCCGCCGGGGTCGCCGCCGGGGCCGGGGCTGCGGCATGAGCGGGCCGCAGTGGGCGCGGCGGGCGCTGGCGGAGGTACTCGACCGGGTCGCGGTCACCGCGGCCGAAGCGGGGGAGCGGTTCCCGCTGTACGCCGACCCGCACACGGGCCGTTGGACGACCACCGGCCGGGGTGCGTGGGCCGGCGGCTTCTGGGCGGGGCTGCTGTGGCTGCGCGCCCGGCACACCGGGGCCCCGGCCGACCTGGCCGCGGCCCGCGCGTGCACGGCGCGGCTGGCCGGCTGGGCCGACGCCGACACGTCGACGCGCGGGCTGATCCTCTGGTACGCGACCGCGCCGGCCGCCGGTGACGCCGGGGCGCGCGAGCTCCGCGACCGGGCGGCCGAAGCCTGCCGGGCGGCGTTCGACACCGAACTGGGCCTGGTCCCCTGGGGATCGGCCTTCGGCGGTCCCCGCCTGCTGGCCCGCGTGGACGGCGTACCGGGCATGGTCCCGCTCCTGGCCGCGGCCGGCCCGGCCGGCGCCGACGCGGCCGCCTCCCACCTCGCACGCCACCTGACGCTCTGCCTCCACCCCCCGACCCCCGAAGCCCACCCCCCACGCCCGGCCCCGACACCAGCTCCGGCCGCGACCGGGCCGGCGGCGCCGTCCCCCACTCCGCTGCGGGGCGCCGCTCCGGCTCCGGTTCCGGGGCGGGTTCCGGTCCCGGAACCGGGTCCTGCTCCAGCTCGGGTCCCGGTCCCCACTTCACTTCCGTTCCCGGTCCCTGCTCCAGCTCGGGTTCCGGTCCCGGTCGCAGTCCTGGCTCCGGCTCCCGTCCAGGACCCGGTCCTGGCTCCGTCCCCGGCTCCGGCTGTGGCCCCAGCCCCCGACCCGGTCCGGCACACCGACCCGGGCCGGGGAGGACCTGACCGGGAGGACGGCCGGTGCCGCGCGCCGGGCCCGGCTCTCGTCCCGGCCTGGAGCTTCGAGGCAGGAGCGGGCTGGCGGGCGTGCGAGGACCCGCCCACCGGCTGGAGTCGGGGCCGCGCCTGGCTGTTGCTGGCGGTGGCCGACGTACTGCACCGGCCCGCCATCGCGGAGCGGCTGCCGGACGGTACGCGGGAGATCGCGGAACGGCTGGCCGCCGCGTGGGCGGGCCCGGGTGCGGACCTCGTGCCCCCGGCCGACGCGGCACGGCCCGACGGTCCCGTGGACACCTCGGCCGCCGCCGTGACGGCCGTCGCGCTGCTGAAACTAGCCCGCCTCCCGGGCCCCCGGAGCACGGATCACGCGTACCGCGCGGCCGAGATCCTGGAACGGCTGGTCGACGGCCACCTCTCGGGGGGCAGGCTGCTGGACGGCTGCTACGACGCCGGGAAGGCCGTCGCCGTACGGCACGAACTCGTGTGGGGCGACTTCTTCCTCGCGCTCGGCCTGGCCGAACTGACCGCCCTGATCGACATCCGGGACGTATGACCCCGCCGTCCCCGACACCCGTCCCCGACACCCGTACCTGCTCCCCGCCCGGCGGGGCGGTTCCCGGTCCCGCCCCACGCGGCCGCGCACCCCGCCCCGCGCCGCCCTACTCCTCGGGCCGCGCCCCGTACGCGCGAAGGACGCGCCGTGCCACCGACGTGATGTGGAGTTCGTCGGGACCGTCGAGGATCCGCGCCGCGCGGCCGGAGCGGTAGAGCGCGGGCAGGGCGGTGTCGGGGCCGAGGCCGGCCGCGCCGTGGACCTGGATGGCCGAGTCCGTCACCTGCTGGAGCATCCGCGCGGCGGCCACCTTCGCCAGGCCCACCTCCACGTGCGCGTCCAGCCCGGCGCTGATCCTGGCCACGGCCTCGTGGACGAGCGGCCGGGTGGTGCGCAGGGCGAGCAGCGCCTCGAAGACGTGCTGCTGGACGAGCTGGTGGCCGCCGAGCGGCCCCCGCGATCCCGTACGGGAGCCCGCGCGCCCGCACATGAGGTCGAACGCGCGCTGTGCCTGGCCGAGCCAGCGCAGGCAGCGGAGCGTGCGGCCCAGCTGGAGCCGCTCCCCGGCGACGGCCAGGGCGCGGCCCCGATCGCCGAGGAGATGGTCGGCGGGCACCCGGACCCGGTCGAACTCGATCTCCCACTGCCCGGACGCCCCGAACACGGGCAGCTCGCGCACCACCCGGAAGCCCGGCGCCGAGGTCGGGACGACGAGCAGCGAGAGCCCCGTACGGTCGCCCGGCTCCCCGTCGGTGCGGACGAGGACGGTGACCAGGTCGGCCTCGGCGGCGTGCGAGGTGAACCACTTGCGGCCGCTCACCGACCAGCTCCCGTCGGCCTGTTCGACGGCGCGCGTGGCGGTGAGCCAGGGGTCCGTGCCCGGCGTGTCCGGCTCGGTCATGGCGTAGCAGGCGCGCAGCTCGCCGGCCGTCAGCCGCCCGGGGTACAGGGCGCGCACCCGGTCGCCGCCGTGCCGCAGCAGCATCGTGGCATCCAGCAGCGGCGCCGATCCCAGGGCGGCCGGCCCGTGATCGCTCGCCCCTTCGGCCTCGGCCAGCAGCGCGTACCGCGCCAACCCGAGTCCCTGGCCGCCCAATGCGACGGGAAGCGGGAGCGCCCACAGGCCCGCCTCCTTGGCCCGGGCCTGAAGCTCCCGCAGCGCGGCCGCCGCCGCCGGGCCGCCCGCGTCCAGGACGGGCTCACAGGGAATGACCCGCTCCCGTACGAACGCGGCGACCCGGTCCCGCAGTTCCCCGCCCGCGAGCTCCCCGCCCGCGAGCTCACCGCCCGCGAGCTCCCCGCCCGCGAGCTCCCCGCTCTCCAGGGCTCCGCTCTCCGGGCCTCGACGCTCCGTCACTCGGTTCTCCACCACTTTCCTCCAGCCCGCCGGGAACCCGGGGGAGAGACGGTCCGACTGTCTCCCCGGGGAGCTGGTCGGGTGCGCCTGCCCCTTGGTTCCCGCGTACGGGATCACCAGGTCGACGCGCCGACGGAGCGGTGCACCAACCGATCAGCGCCCCAACCGACCACCGCCCCAACCGACCAGCGCAGCGACAGATCAACGCATCACCGGACCAGCGGATCACCGGACGACCGGACCACCCGACGACCGGACCACCAGATCAGCGGATCGACCGACCAACGGAACACCTGCGGTCCGGCCCACCCGGCCGGACCGCCGGAAAGAGGAGAGGCATGACGTCACCAGCCGTCACCCGGACCGCGCGGCCGCTCGACGGCATGCGCTTCACCGCCGCGGGCCCGCCCGCGCTGACCGGCCCGGTGACCGAGCACCTGAGGCGGCTCGGGGCCGCAGCCGACGTGGAACCGGCCGCCCACCCCGCCGGGCGCGCGGCCCGCATCACCCTCGCCGACGCGGCCGCCCCCGACGCGCGGGCCGCCGCGACCCTCGCCTGGTCGGCGGTCCCGTCGGTCCCGGGTGTTCCCAAGGCCGACGGCGTCGTCGACGAGGCGACCGCGCAGGCCGCCGCCGGCATCATGGCCGTCCACGGCCGCCGCGACGGCGTCCCGCGCGGTCTCGCCGCCGACTACGCCGTCACCGCGGCCGCCGTGCTCACCACGCAGGGGCTGCTCGCCGGCCTGCTGGGCCAGGCCCGCGGCGCCGGCCGGACCGCCCGCGCGGCCACGTCCACAGCCCCGGCCACGTCCACACCCACGGCCACGACCGCCGAGAGCACCGCGCACACGTACGTGGACCGGGCCGCGCTGCTGGTCGTGTCCCAGTACCTCGCCGCGACCGGAGCCGACGAGGGCGAGGCCGCCGAACTGGCCCCGGGCGGACCGCCCTTCACCGCCGCCGACGGCACCCTCTTCGAGCTGGAGACCCTCGACCCCGCGGCCTGGGCCGGGTTCTGGCGCGCCCTGGACGCACCCGCCGACGCCCTGCGCGCGGGCTGGCGGCCCTTCCAGTTCCGGTACGCCACCGGCTGCGCGCCCTTCCCCGAGGCCCTGCACGCCACCACCCGCGCCCACGGCTGGCAGCGGATCCGGGAGGCCGCGGCCGTCTCGGGCGCCGAGGTCTGCCGGATCCGGAGCCTCGCCGAGCGGGCCGCCGAACACGACGGCGCCGCCCCCTGGACCCTGACCCCGACCCCGTACGACACCGGCCACTCCTTCCACCCGCTCCACCCCCTCCCGGACGCGCCGCCGCCGCACACGACACCCCCGCACACGACACCCCCGCACGCGACCCCGACGACGGCGCCCACCCCCGCCCGCCCGCTCGCGGGCCTCACCGTCCTGGAGGCCGGCCGCCGCATCCAGGCGCCCCTGGCCGCCCACCTGCTGGGCCTCCTCGGCGCCGACGTCCTCCGGATCGAGCCGCCCGGCGGCGACCCGCTGCGCGGGATGCCGCCCGCCTGCTCGGGCGTCTCCGCCCGCTGGCTGGCGCTGAACCGGGGCAAGCGGGCGGTGGAGATCGACATCAAGTCGCCCGCCGACCGGCTCCGGCTGCGCGAACTGGCCGCCGGGGCCGACGTCTTCCTGCACAACTGGGCCCCGGGCAAGGCCTCCGAGCTGGGCCTCGACTCCGAGGACCTCGCGGCCGTGAACCCCGGGCTCGTCTACGCGTACACCAGCGGCTGGGGGACGGGCGGCCGGATCCCCGACGCCCCGATGGGCACGGACTTCATGGTGCAGGCCCGCACCGGCGTCGGCGAAGCGGTCCGCCCCGACGGCGAGCCGCCCGCGCCCTCCCTGATGACCCTGCTCGACGTACTGGGCGGGCTGCTCGGCACCGAGGCGATCCTCGCGGGCCTGCTGCTGCGCGAACGCACCGGGCGCGGGGTGCGCGTCGACTCCTCGCTGCTCGGCGCCGCCGACGTGCTCACCGCTCCGGCCCTGAGCCGGTCCCGGCACGGCGGCAGGACCCGCCGGCCAGCTGGTTTCCGTACGCCCCTGCGCACCGCCGACGGCTGGATCGCTCCGGCCGACGCGGACGCGGCCGTCTGTGCGGCGGCGGCCGCCGCGCAGGGCCTCGCGGCCCTGTCCACCGAGGACGCCCTACGCGAGCTCCGGGCGCGCGGCCTGAGCGCGACCGCCGTCACCACCGACCTGGCCGACCTCCACCACGACCCGCGCTTCGCCGGCTCGATCAGCCGGGACGCGCACGGTGCCCCCGCCGTTCCCGACCCCTGGAGCCACGCATGACCGTCGCCCTGCACGACCTGCTGCCCGCCGGCCTCCGCCGCTCCTGGGCGGTCGACGGCACCTGTCCGGATCTCGACCTCTACAGCCTCTTCCGGGCCCGCCAGATCTCCGACCTGCACCACACCGCGATCATCGATGCCAAGGGCAAGCTCTGCTACACCGCCCTGGACCGCAAGGTGCGGTGCCTGGCCACCGGCCTCGCGGGCCTCGGCATAGGGCCGGGCGACGTGGTCGGCGTCCAGCTTCCCAGCGGGCGCGACGCCGTCATCGCCGACCTGGCCCTGGCCGCCATCGGGGCGGTGGCCCTGCCCTTCCCCGTCGGGCGCGGCAGCCAGGAGGCCCGCTGCCTGCTGCGCCGGGCCGAGGCCGTCGCGGTCATCGCGGCCGTGGAACACCGCGGCAGCCACCACGCGGCCGATCTGCGGGACCTGCGGGACCGGGCCGGTGAACTGCCCGCGCTGCGCCACGTCATCGCCGCCGGGAAGGGCGGTACGGCCCCTGAAGGAACGATTCTTCTGTCGGCGCTGCTGCGCTCCGACCCGGCCGCCTTCGTTCCCGCGCGGCCCGATCCCGACAGCGCCGCCCGCATCCTGGTGTCCTCCGGCTCGGAGTCCGAGCCGAAGATGATCGCCTACTCCCACAACGCGCTCGCCGGCGGCCGCGGCAACTTCCTCGCCTCGCTGATGCCCGACGGGACCCGGCCCCGCTGCCTCTTCCTCGTCCCGCTCGCCTCCGCCTTCGGCTCCAACGGCACCGCCGTCACCCTCGCCCGGCACGGCGGAACCCTCGTACTCCTCGACCACTTCACGCCCGAGGCCGCCATCGCGGCGGTGCGCGAGCACCGGCCCACGCACGTCCTCGGGGTCCCCACGATGATCCGGATGATGCTCGACCGGCTGGAGGCGGAGGCGGAGTCGGCAGCGAGGCCGGCCGCGGAGACCCCCGCAGGGTCCGAGGCTCCGTACGCGGCTCCGTACGCGGCTGCGGGCACGGGGGAGGACGCGGCTGCGGACGCGGCTGCGGGCACGGGGGAGTTCACCGCCGGCCGGCTCCCCGCCCCCACCGCCGTGATCGTGGGCGGCGCCCCCCTCGACGAGACCACGGCCGAGAGCGCGAGCCGCGCCTTCGGCTGCCCGGTGGTCAACCTCTACGGCTCGGCCGACGGGGTCAACTGCCACACCGGACTGGGCTCCGGCCACCCGGAGGCCGACTCCGCGGGCATCGCCGCCGGCCGCCCCGACCCCCGCGTCGCCGACATCCGCATCGTCGACGCCGACACGCACGCGCAGCTCCCGGACGGCGAGGTCGGGGAGATCATCGCGCGCGGGCCGATGACCCCCATGTGCTACGTCGCCTCGCCCGATCTGGACGCCCGCTACCGCACCCCCGAGGGCTGGGTCCGCACCGGGGACCTCGGCCTCCTGGACGAGGACGGCGTCCTGCACGTCGTCGGCCGCCTGAAGGACATCGTCATCCGCGGGGGCGCCAACATCAGCCCCGCCGAAGTCGAACGCGAACTCTCCTCCCACGCCCAGGTGCGCGACATCGTGTGCGTCGGCGTACCGGACGAGGTGATGGGAGAGCGCCTCGCCGCCTGCGTGGTCCCGCGCGGCGCGCAGGACCCCACCCTGGGCTCGCTGGGCGACCACCTCACGCGGCGCGGCCTCGAACGGCGCAAGCACCCCGAGCGGCTGCTGCTCCTGACGGAGCTGCCGCTGACCCCGGCGGGCAAACCCGACCGGGCCGCCCTGCGCGCACGCCTGGCGAAGGTCGCGGTGTCCGCGGCGACGGCCTAGACGAGGGCCCGGGCGACGGCCACACGCACGCCGGCGGGGCGGCCCCCCAAGGACCGCCCCGCCACCCGCCCCGCCACCCGCCGTGCCGCGCCGCGGTGTCAGGACCCGCCCATGGCCTTCTTCAGCTCGGCGCCCGCGTTGCGGTACACGGGCAGCAGGTCGAGGTCGTTCCCCGGATAGTTGACGATCTCCACCTGCCGCGCGCCCGAGTCGGGCAGGACCTTGCCGGTGGACATGTGCGCGTTGTCGAGCACCAGCGCCGGCTTCTTCGCGGACAGTTCCGCCAGCTGCGAGGGGGTGACGGCCTCCGGCCCGTACGTACCGACCGTGGTGGCGCCGGCCAGTTTCGCCGACCAGGTGGAGAAGACCTGGCTCACGACCGCCGGGCTCTTCCCGTCCGGCCAGGCGGCCTGGACGTCCTTCGAGACCCGGCCGTACTCGGCGTCGAAGGCGGCCGTCCACCGCGCGGCGGTGTCCTCGGTACCGAACAGCTTCCCCAGCCGGGCGACCTCGGCCTTGACCTTGTCGGTGTCGTTGTCGAGGTTCACCTCCACCAGCTCGGCCTTCGAACCGGCGGCCTCCTTGATCTTCGCGGCGTACGGCTCGAAGGGCGCGTACAGCACGAAGTCGGCCTTGCCCACGGCGGCGAGATCGGAGGGCTTGGGGTCGTAGTCCGGCGCGTGGTGCACCGACTGCGGCACGATCACCTTGACGTCCACGGCGCCGGCGGCCTTGGCGAAGGCGCCCTCCCAGGTGGTGGTCACCACGACGACGGGCTTGCCGCCCTTGCCCGCCGCCGCACCCCCACCGCCCCCGCCGCCCCCGCCGGAGGAGCCGGAGCCGGATCCGTCGGCGTCACCGCCGCAGCCCGTGACCAGGGCCAGCGCCGAACTCAGTGCGAGGAAAAGGGTGATGCGGGCCGTGCTGCGGACGCGGAATCCGGGCGCCATGAGCTGATTCTCCGTTCGGGTACGAGATGCACCGCGAGGACGAGCGCCCCCGCGGTCAGGACGAGGACGGGACCGGGTGGCCAGTCCAGCCAGAGGGCGACGAGGAAGCCGGTCAGGTTCACGAAGACGCCGATCGCGACCGCCCACCCGGTGATCGACCTCAGCGAGCTGCCCAGCCGGCGCGCGGCCAGGGCGGGCAGCAGGGTCAGGGCGTCGACCAGCAGGGCGCCGGTGAGCTTGATGGCCCCGGCGACGGCGACCGCGACGAGCACGAGCAGGACCGCGGTCAGCGCCCGCACCGGCACGCCGGAACACTCCGCGAGCTCCCGGTCGTACAGCAGCAGCGCCACATCGCGCCGCCGCCACCAGAACAGGCCGGGTACGAGGACCGCCAGCACCCCGAGCACCACGAGGTCGGCGCCGCCCACGGACAGGATCGACCCCCACAACAGCGCGAACGCGCCGGAGGCGTTGACCCCGGAGACCGCGAGGAGCAGGAGCGCCGCGGCGATCGCCAGGCTCATCAGCAGCCCCATCGCCCCCGACAGGCCGTCCGGCGTCCGCGCCAGCGGCGCGACGCCGGCCCCCGCCAGGGCGCAGGCCACCAACGCGCACAGCATGGGGTCGAGGCCGGTCAGCAGGCCGACGGCGATGCCCAGCAGCGCCACGTGCATCATCGCGAACCGCACCGGCATGATGTCCAGCCCGACGATGACCACACCGATCACGGGCAGCCCGACCGCGGCGAGCAGCAGGGCGACGCCCGCCCGCTGTACGGGCAGCAGCTGGAGCAGGGTGCCGAGGTCGGCGCCGGCCAGGGTGCTCGTCACCGGACCTCCCGCAGCCGCCCGGCGGCCATCTCCAGCACGCGGTCGCAGCGTTCCGCGAGCGCCCGGTCGTGCGTGACGACGACGAGGGTCACGGGCAGCGCGGCCAGTACATCGGCTGCTTCGTCCTGCCCGGCGAAGTCGAGCGCGGCGGTCGGCTCGTCGGCGAGCAGCACCCCGGCGCCGGCGGCGACGCAGCCGATCGCGCGGGCCAGGTACATCCGCTGCAGCTGCCCTCCGGACAGGGTGTGCAGGGGCCGCCCGGTCAGCGGCCCCACCCCCAGCCGGTCGGCGGCCTCACCGGCCGCGCGGAGGTCTCCGCCGCTGGCGAGCAGTTCGCCGCCGAGGAGGGGGAACCGGCCGGCGGCGGGCTTCTGCGGAATCCAGGCGCAGGCCCGGCGCCGCCGGGCCGCGTCGCCGGGCCGGCCGCCGACCAGGATCGAGCCGGTGTGCCGGTGCAGGCCGAGCACGGCACGCAGCAGGGTGGTCTTCCCGGAGCCGTTGGTCCCGGTCAGCGCGACGCGTTCCCCGGCCGCGATCTCCAGATCGACGTCGGCCACGGCCTCGACCCGGCCGTGCCGGCAGCCCACGCCTTCCATCCGCACGTCCAGCCCGCCCATCCCACGCCCTTCCGCTCCGCGCCGGCCCGGTGCCGTGCGGGCAGGTAGTCGCGGCGGACGGGCAGTCGGTTCCGGCGGACCGCGATCCATTGGTCCCACGGCCCTGCCGGCTCGCGCGGCGCCGGCCCGGCTGGGGGTGGGGCCGCTGACCGGGCGGCAGCCCGGCGGACGCCGGGGCGGCGGGAGGCTTGGTGGGCGGGGCCGAGGGAACCGGGTAACGTCTTTGTCATGTTCTTCCCGACCCGATTTACGAGGGAGAGCGTGAGGGGCCCCCGCTGACGTCTTCGACGTCGCCGCGCCCCTCCTCCGCCGATCGATCCGTAGATCACTCACACCATGACCGGGAGAACCCGTGACCGACAGCAAGAACATCAACAACCCCGTGGGCCAGGGCGGCGGCCACCGCAAGAAGCTCTCCCGCGCCGAACGGCAGAACAACGGCCCGCACCGCAACCTCGACCGCAAGGGCGCCGCCGACCAGAAGGCGGAGCTGGTCCGCAAGATGCGCGAGAAGGCAGCCGCGGCCCAGGCCGCCGAGCAGACGGGCGACACCCCCGCACAGGGCTGAAGCCCCGCCTGCGCGGCACGGCACCGAGGGGCCCCGAGGGGATCACGCCGAGGGGATCACCTCGAGGGGGGCAGGCCGGTCGTGGCATCGGTCAGAGCCGCGGCGATCTGCCGGGAGGCATGCCCCTTGACCTTGCTCAGGTCGGTGCCGCGGAGGTCGGTCCCTTCCAGCCGGGCATCAGAGATCACGGTGCCACTGAAGGTCGCCCCGCGCAGATTCGCCCTGCTCAGAACGGCCTTCGTGAGCACCGAGCCGGTCAGGTCGGCGTCGGGAAGCCAGGCGTTCTCCAGGTCGATGCTCCGTAGATCGGCCTGACTGAGGTCGGAGCCGGCCAGGCGGGCACGGCCGAGGCGGGCGTTCGTGAGGTCGGCGCCGCGGAGGTTCGTGCGACGGAGGTCCAGCCTGGTGGGCTCCGCCCGCGTCGGGCGTCTGCCCAGCACGGTGAGGGCGGCTTGGACCTCTTCGGCGACGGGCTGGTGGTCCGGCGCGTCGCCTTCCGGCCGGTGCGCATGCTGCCTGATGAATCCGGCGAGCACCGCGACGACCGTCGCGTGGTCCTTCTCCGAATCCCGCATGATCCGTTCGAGGCTGTAGATGCCGCCGAGACGCTGGGTGGGATGGTCGGCGCTCAACAGCTTGATGGCTTCGACGTACCGGTCCGTCACCTGGCCTTCGCGGGTGAGTTCGGCCTGCTCCTGATCCCGGGCACGGGTGTGCTGAAGCGAGTGGTGCGTGTAGTACAGGCCCAGGCAGGCTATGACTCCGGCCCCGATCGCGACCAAGGTGGTCCTGAAGCCGGTGACGATCACGCCGTCGGCCGGCTGTAGATCACGTGCACGCAGGTGGCTGCCGTCGATCATCCACGGGCCCCGCCACATCAGGAGCAGGTAGCCGGCCGCGACGACGAGGAGGGCGGCGGTCTGGAGGGTGCGCTTCATGCGGCCATCCATGTCCACGCACGCCGGGACCAAAGCGCGGCCGAACCCACGGCGGGTCTACGGAACAGTCACGCAGTAAGGCACGCACAACGAAGCAGGGCCGGTCTCCACTGAAGGAAACCGGCCCTGACCTCGTACTACAGCGTCGGGGTGGCGGGATTTGAACCCACGACCTCTTCGTCCCGAACGAAGCGCGCTGCCAAGCTGCGCTACACCCCGATGTCCACCCTTGCAGCGCTGCTGCCCTGGCGACATCGATTACTTTAGCGGACCGTCGGCCGGAGACGAAATCCGGTTTTCGCGCGGCGGACGGTAGTGGTCCACGGCGACCAGGACGAGGCCGAGGGCGTAGAAGCCGATGCCGAGGACCAGGGAGTTCAGGGCGACCCGGGCGTAGCCGTACTCGGCGACATCGATGAAGGGGTACGTGTACCGGCCCCGGACGCCGGGGGAGAGGAGCGCCCCGCGGATCAGCGCGAAGGTCACGTAGACCAGGGGGTACGCCAGCCACTGCGCGGCGTGTCGTGGGCGCAGGCGGCGTGGGGCGGTCAGGAGGAGGAAGTCCAGGACGGCCCCGACGGGGGTGACCGTGTGGAGGAGCTGGTTGGCGACGGCTCGGGCCCCGGACAGCTTGTCGAGGTCCTCGGTCATGTTGAAGGGGCTCGCCGGGTTGTCCAGGACCAGGTGGAAGACCAGGCCGGTGACCAGGATGAACAGGAGGACCCCGCCGCGCCAGAGCGGGCCGACGTCCGGCGCGCGCCGGTGGGCGCGCACGGCCGAGAGGGCGAAGACCACCGCGACCAGGATGTTCGTCCAGATCGTGAAGAAGCTCAGGACGCGCGGCACGCTGCCGTACGCGCACTCGATGACGATGCCGGCGCAGGCCGCCGCCGCGATCAGCGCGCGGAAGGCGACGGTCGTGAAGCGGAGCGCGGCGGGTGTGTCCATCGGTGCAACGTACTCGACCGGCCTGCCGCCGGGCCGGTCTAGGCCTTGGGGGTCAGCGTCAGGAGCGTCGCTTCGGGCGGGCACGCGAACCGCACCGGGGTGAAGCGGTTGGTGCCGCAGCCCGCCGACACGTGGAGGTACGCGCGGTGCCCTTCCGCCTCGTGCGTCGAGAGGCCCTTCACCCGCTTCGTGTCCAGGTCGCAGTTGGTGACGAGAGCGCCGTAGAAGGGGATGCACAGCTGGCCGCCGTGGGTGTGCCCGGCCAGGATCAGGGGGTAGCGGTCGGCGGTGAAGGCTTCCAGGGCGCGCAGGTACGGGGCGTGCACCACGGCCATCGAGAAGTCCGCGTCCGCCTCCGGGCCGCCCGCGACCCGCTCGTAGCGGTCGCGCTTGATGTGCGGGTCGTCCAGCCCGGTGAAGGCGAGCTCCAGCCCGTCGAGCTTGAGCCGGCCGCGGGTGTTGGTGAGGTTCTGCCAGCCGGCCGCGTCGAAGGCGTCCCGCAGTTCCTCCCACGGGTTGTGGACGGCGCCGACGACCGGCGCGTTGCCGTTCAGCCCGTGCTTGCCCTGGGTCTTCTCGATCAGGTAGCGCCCGGGATTGCGCAGCCGGGGGCCGTAGTAGTCGTTCGACCCGAAGACGTACACGCCGGGGAAGGACATGAGCGGGCCGAGCGCGTCGAGCACCTCGGGCACGCCCTCCGTGTCGGAGAGGTTGTCGCCCGTGTTCACCACGAAATCGGGGCGCAGCCCGGCCAGGGACTGCAGCCAGGCGCGCTTCTTGCGCTGCCCGCCGACCATGTGGATGTCCGAGACCTGCAGGACCCGTAGGGGACGCATCCCCCGCGGGAGCACGGGCACCGTGACCCGGCGCAGGCGGAAGGACCGGGCTTCGAATCCGGCGGCATAGGCCACACCGGCGGCCCCGGCCGCGGCGATCCCGGCGGTGACCTTCAGGGGTACTGCGTAACGCGCGCGCATGCCCTCATGGTCGCAGACCCGGCGGCCCTACCGGGAGGGCGGATCGGGAGCGCGGGTCGGAGTGCGGAGAGGAGCGTGGAGCGGCGGGGCGGACGCGGCGGCGGCCACGCGGCGGAAACGAACGGGCGCCGAGGCCCCCCTACCTGACAGACTCATGCCCATGACCACGCTCAAAGCCAAGCTCCAGGAAGACCTCACCGCCGCCATCCGCGGGCGCGACGAGCTGCACTCGTCCACGCTGCGCCTGACCCTTTCCGCCATCACCAACCAGGAGGTCGCGGGCAAGGAAGCCCGGGTGCTCTCCGACGAGGAAGTCCTCAAGGTGATCGCCAAGGAGGCGAAGAAGCGCCGCGAGGCCGCGGAGGCCTTCGCGCAGGGTGGCCGTCCCGAGCAGGCCGCGCGCGAGACCGCCGAGGGCGAGTTCCTCGACACCTACCTCCCCAAGCAGCTCGGCGACGAGGAGCTCGACGCGATCGTGGAGCAGGCCGTCGCGGAGGCCAGGGCGGCCGGTGCGGAAGGCCCGCGGGCCATGGGTGCGGTCATGAAGATCGTGAACCCGAAGGTCACCGGGCTGGCGGAGGGCGGGCGTGTCGCCGCCGCCGTCAAGAAGCACCTCTCCTAGGGCAAGAAGCGAGAAGCGAGACGAAGCGAGAAGCGGGCCGCGGCGGCAACAGCTGCAGCGGCAGCGCTGAGAAAGGGGAGGGGGCCCCCCCCCGGCCGCCGGGGGGCCCCCCCCCGCCCGGGTTAAACAAAAAACCCCCCCCAGACCCACACGGCGAGGGTGGGGGCGGGGGGT
>NZ_JBSGWY010000056.1:0-17459 GCF_053609145.1 Streptomyces sp. NPDC054961
GCGATTATCTTTGTTCTCTTATTTCTATTGGTTTGTTTGCATTAATGGGCTATCTAACCCACGCCCCCCGGTCTGTGGGGGGGGGCCTTTCTGCGTTTCCAGGCCCGGGGGCACCGGCCAGGTCCCCGTCAAGCCCCGAGTCTTCGGGTCGTGACCGGGATCGCCGCCCGGGGCGCAATGGGAGCACGGACGACGGCACGGGCAGCACACCGCCCCTCGCCCCGTCCGCCGCCCGAGCGCCTCGATCAGCGGAAGGACCCCTCATGACCATCAAAGGAATCCGGCATCTGGTCCACATGATCACGAAGGTCCCGGAGGGCGATGGCGACTCCGCGGCCCCCTGCACCGCCGGAACCCCGGCGAGCACCGCACCACCGTCGGCCCCCTCCGAGGCCGGCACACGGGACGCGGCCCTCGACGAAGACCGCACGCCGTGGCCCGCGGAAATGGCGGCGCCGTCCTTCATGATCCTGTCGGTGCGGCCCCCGCGCGATGAGGAGTAGCGGCGAGGCCGTCCTCAGTCGCCGTGGCGCTGCTCGGGGATGCGGAAGGTGAGGATCGCCATGTCGTCCGAGGCCGGCTCGGCGGCGAAGCGCTCCACCGCGCGCAGGACCCGGGAGGCGACCGCACCCGCCGTGAGCCCCGTACACGTGCTGAGGACCTCTGTCAGGCCGTCGTCGCCGAGCATGCGGGTACCCTCGCGGCGTTCGGTGATGCCGTCCGTGACGCAGAGCAGGACGTCGCCCGGGTCCAGGGTGAGGGACTGCTCGTAGAGGTCGAGGTCGTCGAGGACGCCGAGGAGGGGCTGCGGGTCCGCGGCCGGGATGACCTCGCCGTTCGGGCGCAGGCGCAGGGGGAGCGGGTGGCCCGCGCAGACGACCTTCATATGGGCGCTGCCGTCGGGCTGGGGGTGGAGCTCGCCGTAGAGGAGGGTGAGGAAGCGGCTGCGGTCGCCCTCGTCGAGGATCGCCGCGTTGAGGCGTTCCAGTACGGCCGGACCGCCGAGGCCCTCGCGGGCCAGCAGGCGCAGGGCGTGGCGGGCCAGGCCGGTGACGGCGGCCGCCTCGGGGCCGGTGCCGCAGACGTCGCCGATGGCGAACCCGTAGACGCCGGGGCGGATCGGGAAGACGTCGTAGAAGTCGCCGCCCACCTCGTTGCCCTCGCCGGCGGCCCGGTAGATGACCTCGACCTCGATGCCGGGGATCGCGGGGGAACCGGGCGGCAGCAGGCTGCGCTGGAGGGAGCGGCTGATGGCGGTGCGCTCGGAGTACAGGCGGGCGTTGTCCAGGGCGAGGGCGGCGCGGCGGGAGAGGTCCTCGGCGAGTTCGAGGATCTCCTGGCGGAAGTGCTCCTCGGAGGGCTTGCCGAGGGTCAGCATGCCGATGACGCGGTTGCGGGCGAGGAGGGGGAGGACCACCGTCTCGCCGCCGACCGCCAGGGTCGTCGCGGGCCAGGGGCGGGCGCCGGCCTCGCGGACCGCTTCGGGCGGGCTGACCTGGGCGAGCAGAGCCTTGAGGCCGTCGATGCGTTCCTCGTCCTCGTGCAGCACGTAGGCGAGGTACGGCTCGGAGGCCGGGTCGGCGATCGTGTAGACGGCGCACCAGGTGGCGAGGGTGGGGACGGTCATCTGGGCCATCAGGGCCAGGGTCTGGTCCCGGTCCAGGGTCCCCGCCAGCAGGTCGGAGGCCTCGACGAGGAAGGACAGGGAGCCGCGGCGCAGCCGTTCGAGCTCGCCGAGCCGGGCGGACTCGACGGCGAGGGCGATGCGGTCGGCGGCGAACTGGAGGCGCAGGGCCTCGTCGTTGGAATAACGTCCGGCGGCCTCGGTGGCCACGCCGAGGGAGCCCGTGAGACGGCCCTCGACCTTGAGGGGGACGGTGATCGCGGAGCGCATGCCGGTGGTTTCCAGGAGCGGGACGGCTCCGGGCACCGCGGCGAGGTCGTCGTGGACGGCGGGCATGCGGGCGCTGCCGTAGCGGTTGGTGCCCGCTTCGATGGGGACGCGGGCGAAGCGCTGGCGGGTGGAGGGCAGGCCGGTGGTGGCGCGGACCTCGAGTTCGGTCTCGTCGTCGGTGGCGAGGAGGAGGAAGGCGGAGTCGGCGTCCAGGAGGTCGCGGGCACGTTCCACGGTGCGCTGGAGGAGCCCCTCGAGGTCGTCGGGGGCGGGGGAGCCGATGAAGATCTGGAAGGGGTCGGCCGGGCGGGGATCGGCGAGGTGGCCGTCGGTGGCCGGGACCCGTGCGGGGGTCTGCAGGAGGGCGCGCTCGTCGTCGTGGACCAGGAGGCAGACGATGGAGGGCTCGCCGTGGGCATCGCGGACCCGCAGGTGGGAGGCGTAGACGGGGATGACGCGGCCGTCGGCGCCGCGGATGCCGTAGCTGCCCTCCCAGCGGGACAGGCGCAGGGCCTCGGCGATGCCGGTGCCGGTGCCGGGGGTCTGCGGCCACGCGGCGAGTTCGGCGAGGGGGCGGCCGACGGTCTTCTCGGCGGGGTGGCCGAAGATGATCTCGGCGTCCTCGTTCCAGGCCGAGACGGCGTCGGAGGCGTCGATCTGCAGGACGGCGACGCGGACCCGGCTGTCGGCCAGGGGAAGCAGCTGGTCGGGGACGAGCGGGCCCGCGGAGCGGGTACCGACCGGCCGGTCCGGCATGTCGAGGCGGAACCACACGTGCTTGTGCGCGGCCGTGTACTCGACGCCCCAGCGGGTGGCGAGGGCCGCGCAGAGCATCAGCCCGCGGCCGTTCTCGCGGTCGGGGTCGGCGTACGGGCGCTCGCCGGGGAGCTGGAGCGGGAGCTCGCGCTCCGGGTAGCGGTCGGCGACCTCGACGCGTACGCCGTCCTCGGTGCGCAGGCACAGGACTTCCGCGCGGGTGCCGGCATGGACCACCGCGTTGGTGACGAGCTCACTGGTGAGCACCACCGCGTCGTCGACGATGTCCGCGAAGCCCCAGCCTTGGAGGGTGTCGCGGACGAACGCGCGGGCAGCGGCGACGGAGCGCCCTAGGGGATCGAAACTGGCAGCCGCCCGTGCCGTGATCACTAGTCTCCTTCGACGCGGTGGACATCGGGTGTCAGGTTACTTACCTTCGCGGGCGCCATGGTGCGGTCGTCGGGGATTCCACCCGCAGGGTACGGCCCGTGTGCGATGGTGCCGGAGTGTTATGGCCGGGTTCAGCAGGGGTGAAACACTGGGCAGGCTTGGAGTCGGGTAGGGAATGGGCGCGGTGTGACGAACAAGGTGCCCGGTGGAACGACGGTCGACCCTTTCGGGAGGGACACGGTGGAGTCTGGCGCGGCGGTGCGGCGTACGGGAACGCGCCCGAAGGGCGGACGGTCCCGGCGGGGCAGCACGACAGAAGTGGATACCGCGGCACTGAACAGGCTGCTCACGGCCCTGGTATCGATGCGGGACGGGAACTTCCGCAAGCGGCTGACGGTGTCCGGCGACGGCGTGATGGCGGAGATCGCGGCCGTCTACAACGAGGTCGCCGACCGCAATCTCCACCTGACCGGGGAGTTGTCCCGGGTGCGGCGGATGGTGGGCCGCGAGGGAAAACTGAGCGAACGGCTGGAAACGGGCGCCTGTGAGGGCTCCTGGGCTGCCGCGATCGATGCCTCGAACCAGCTGGTGGACGACCTGGCCCGGCCGGTGTCCGAGGTGGGCCGGGTGCTGTCCGCGGTCGCCGAGGGCGACCTCGACCAGCGGATGGACCTGCGGACGCAAACGGCGGACGGGGCCGGTCATCCGCTGCGCGGGGAGTTCCTGAAGGTCGGGCGGACGGTCAACAACCTGGTCGACCAGCTTTCGGCGTTCACCGACGAGGTGACCCGGGTGGCGCTGGAGGTCGGCACCGAGGGCAAGCTCGGCGGCCAGGCCCAGGTGCGCGGAATGTCCGGATCCTGGAAGGATCTGACCGACTCCGTCAACACGATGGCGTACCGGCTCACCGCTCAGGTGCGTGACATCGCTCTCGTCACGACGGCGGTCGCGAAGGGTGATCTGTCGCGCAAGGTCACGGTGCACGTGGCCGGCGAGATGCTCCAGCTGAAGAACACCGTCAACACGATGGTGGACCAGCTGTCCTCGTTCTCCTCCGAGGTGACGCGGGTGGCCCGCGAGGTGGGTACGGAGGGCGAGCTCGGCGGGCAGGCGAAGGTGCCCGGGGTCGCCGGCGTCTGGAAGGACCTGACCGACTCCGTCAACACGATGGCCGGCAACCTGACGGCCCAGGTGCGCGGAATCGCCCAGGTCACGACGGCGGTGGCCAACGGAGACCTGTCGCAGAAGGTCCGGGTCAGCGCGCGCGGCGAGGTCGCGCAACTGGCCGAAACGATCAACCAGATGACCGAGACCCTGCGGACCTTCGCGGACGAGGTCACGCGCGTGGCCAGCGAGGTCGGGGCGAAGGGCCTGCTCGGCGGCCAGGCGCAGGTGCCGGGCGCGGCCGGGACCTGGAAGGACCTCACCGACTCGGTGAACACGGTCTTCCGCAACCTCACCACGCAGGTGCGGGACATCGCGCAGGTGACGACGGCGGTGGCCAACGGCGACCTGTCGCAGAAGGTCACCGTGAACGTGGCCGGCGAGATGCTGGAACTGAAGAACACCGTCAACACGATGGTGGACCAGCTCCAGTCCTTCGGCGCCGAGGTGACGAGGGTGGCCCGCGAGGTCGGCGTGGAGGGCGAACTGGGCGGCCAGGCGCAGGTGCCGGGCGCGGCCGGGACGTGGAAGGACCTCACCGACTCGGTGAACACCGCCTTCCGCAACCTCACCGGCCAGGTGCGCAACATCGCGCAGGTGACGACGGCGGTGGCCAACGGCGACCTGTCGCAGAAGGTCACCGTGGACGTCTCCGGCGAGATGCTCCAGCTGAAGAACACCGTGAACACGATGGTGGACCAGCTGTCCTCCTTCGCCGACCAGGTCACGCGGATGGCCCGGGACGTGGGCACCGAGGGACGGCTCGGCGGTCAGGCACGGGTCGAGGGGGTGTCCGGCACGTGGAAGGAGCTCACCGACTCCGTCAACTTCATGGCCGGGAACCTGACCTCCCAGGTGCGGCAGATCGCCCAGGTCACCACGGCGGTGGCCCGCGGCGACCTCTCGCAGAAGATCGACGTGGACGCCCGCGGCGAGATCCTGGAGCTGAAGAACACCATCAACACGATGGTGGACCAGCTGTCCGCCTTCGCGGAGCAGGTGACCCGGGTGGCCCGCGACGTGGGCACCGAGGGCCGCCTCGGCGGCCAGGCACAGGTGCCGGGCGTGGCCGGCGTGTGGCGCGACCTGACGGACTCGGTGAACGGCATGGCCGGGAACCTGACCTCGCAGGTGCGCAACATCGCGCAGGTCGCCACCGCGGTGGCCCGCGGTGACCTGTCGCAGAAGATCGAGGTCGACGCCCGGGGCGAGATCCTGGAGCTGAAGAACACCCTCAACACGATGGTGGACCAGCTCTCGAACTTCGCCGAGCAGGTGACCCGGGTGGCCCGGGAGGTGGGCACCGAGGGGATCCTCGGCGGTCAGGCCGAGGTCAAGGGCGTGTCCGGCACCTGGAAGGACCTCACCCAGTCCGTCAACTTCATGGCGAACAACCTGACCTCGCAGGTGCGCAACATCGCCGAGGTGACCACGGCCGTCGCCATGGGCGATCTCTCCAAGAAGATCACGGTCGACGCCAAGGGCGAGATCCTGGAGCTGGTCACCACCGTGAACACGATGGTGGACCAGCTGTCCTCGTTCGCGGAGCAGGTGACGCGGGTGGCCCGCGAGGTGGGCACCGAGGGCATCCTCGGCGGCCAGGCCCGGGTGCGCGGGGTGACCGGCATCTGGAAGGACCTCAGCGACAACGTCAACACCATGGCCGGCAACCTGACGGCCCAGGTGCGCGGGATCGCGCAGGTCTCGACGGCGGTGGCCAACGGTGACCTGACCAAGACGGTCACGGTCGAGGCCCGGGGCGAGGTCGCGCAGCTCGCCGACACGGTGAACACGATGGTGAAGACCCTGTCCTCCTTCGCGGACGAGGTCACGCGCGTGGCCCGCGAGGTGGGTACGGAGGGCCGCCTCGGCGGCCAGGCGCACGTGCCCGGGGTCTCGGGGACGTGGAAGGACCTCACCGACTCGGTGAACTTCATGGCGTCCAACCTGACGGGTCAGGTGCGGCAGATCGCCATGGTCACGACCGCCATCGCCAAGGGCGACATGACCAAGAAGATCGACATCGACGCGCGCGGCGAGATCCTCGAGCTCAAGACCACCATCAACACGATGGTCGACCAGCTGTCCTCCTTCGCCGACCAGGTGACCCGGGTGGCCCGCGAGGTGGGCACGGAGGGCATCCTGGGCGGCCAGGCCCGGGTCCGGGACGTGGACGGCACCTGGCGGGACCTCACGGAGTCCGTGAACGAGATGGCCGGGAACCTTACCCGGCAAGTGCGCGCCATCGCGGCCGTGGCCACGGCCGTGACCCGCGGCGACCTCAACCTCAAGATCGACGTGGACGCGGCGGGCGAGATCCAGGTCCTCCAGGACAACATCAACACGATGATCGCCAACCTGCGCGACACCACCTTGGCCAACAAGGAACAGGACTGGCTCAAGGGCAACCTCGCCCGGATCTCCGCCCTGATGCAGGGCCGCCGCGAACTGGACGACGTGGCCTCGCTGATCATGAGCGAGCTGACCCCGGTGGTCTCCGCGCAGCACGGCGCCTTCTTCCTGGCGCTGCCGGCCGGGGGCGCCACCGAGATCGGGCGGGAGGGGGGCGCGGAGGGCGCGTACGAGCTGCGGATGCGCGGGAGCTACGCGTACGCAGGCGGCCAGATGCCCACCTCCTTCCGGCCGGGGGAGGGACTGATCGGGACCGTCGCCGAGGAGAAGCGGACGATCCTGATCGAGAACACCCCGCCCGGCTACCTGAGGATCTCCTCCGGGCTCGGCGAGGCCCCGCCGGCGCACGTGATCGTGCTGCCGGTGCTCTTCGAGGGGAAGGTGCTCGGCGTCATCGAGCTGGCCTCCTTCCAGCCCTTCACGCAGATCCAGAAGGACTTCCTCAGCCAGATCGCCGAGATGATCGGTACGAGCGTCAACACCATCTCCGTCAACTCCAAGACGGAGATGCTCCTCAAGCAGTCGCAGGAGATGACCGAGGAGCTGCGCGAACGCTCCGACGAGCTGGAGAACCGGCAGAAGGCCCTCCAGGCCGCCAACGCCGAACTGGAGGAGAAGGCCGAGCTGCTGGCCCAGCAGAACCGGGACATCGAGGTGAAGAACACCGAGATCGAGGAGGCCCGGCAGGTCCTGGAGGAGCGTGCGGAGCAGCTCGCGGTCTCGATGCGCTACAAGTCCGAGTTCCTGGCGAACATGTCGCACGAACTGCGTACCCCGCTCAACTCGTTGCTCATCCTGGCCAAGCTGCTCGCCGACAACGCGGACGGCAACCTCTCGCCCAAGCAGGTGGAGTTCGCCGAGACGATCCACGGGGCCGGCTCGGACCTGCTCCAGCTGATCAACGACATCCTCGACCTGTCGAAGGTCGAGGCCGGCAAGATGGACGTCTCGCC
This sequence comes from Streptomyces sp. NPDC054961, assembly GCF_053609145.1. NCBI lineage: Bacteria > Bacillati > Actinomycetota > Actinomycetes > Kitasatosporales > Streptomycetaceae > Streptomyces > Streptomyces sp. NPDC054961. The sequence goes on from NZ_JBSGWY010000056.1 coordinate 7,570, forward strand.
GACCCGGATCGCCCTGGTCCAGCTCGTCGACTACGTCGAGGCCACTTTCCGGCCGCTGACGGCGGAGAAGGGGCTCGACTTCTCGGTACGGGTCTCCCCGGAGCTCCCGGCGACCCTGCACACCGACGAGCAGCGGCTCCTGCAGGTGCTGCGCAACCTGCTGTCGAACGCGGTGAAGTTCACCGACACCGGGGCGGTGGAGCTGGTGATCCGGCCCGCCGGCGCCGATGTGCCGGTCGCCATCCGCGAGCAGCTGCTGGAGGCCGGTTCGCTGCGCGAGGCCGACGGCGACCTGATCGCCTTCTCGGTGACCGACACCGGGATCGGGATCGCCGCGAGCAAGATGCTGGTGATCTTCGAGGCGTTCAAGCAGGCCGACGGGACCACCAGCCGCAAGTACGGCGGCACCGGACTCGGACTGTCGATCAGCCGGGAGATCGCCCGGCTGCTGGGCGGGGAGGTCCACGCGGCGAGCGAGCCGGGCCGCGGCTCGACCTTCACGCTGTACCTGCCGCTGCACCCGAGCGAGCTGCCCCCGCAGGGGTACGCGCCGCCCACGCCCGGCGGGGCCCGCGCCGAGCTGTACCGCCGCCCGGCCTCCGAGGAGGCGCGCCCCGCGCTGCCGGCGGCCCCGGCCGAGCAGGGCCCCGTGGAGGCGGCCCGGACGATGGCCCTGCCGCGTGCGGGAGAGCCGGCCGGGCAGGGGTCCTCGGCGCTGTTCCGGCGGCGCCGCAAGGCCCTGAGCGAGCCCCTGCCGCGGGCCGAGGTGCCCGGGCAGGGAGACGCCGAGGCCTGGACGGTCGAGGATCCGCTGCCGGCGACGCCGCGGACGTACGACTTCCACGGCGAGCGGGTGCTGATCGTGGACGACGACGTGCGGAACGTCTTCGCGCTGACCAGCGTGCTGGAACAGCACGGGCTGGCGGTGCTGTACGCGGAGAACGGCCGGGAGGGCATCGAGGTCCTGGAGCAGCACGACGACGTGGCGCTCGTGCTGATGGACATCATGATGCCGGAGATGGACGGGTACGCGACGACCTCGGCGATCCGGCGGATGCCTCAGTTCGAGGGGCTGCCGATCATCGCGCTGACGGCGAAGGCGATGAAGGGCGACCGGGAGAAGGCGATCGAGTCCGGGGCCACGGACTATGTGACCAAGCCGGTGGAGCCCGACTACCTACTGTCGGTCATGGAAGGGCATATGCGGGGAAAGTGAGGCGTGAGCGGGCGGGCGGGGAAGGACTCGCGAGGGAACCTTCTGCCCTCCCGCCACGTTTCCGCTTCGTGCACAGTGACATCTTGGTGACAGGGTGTGGCGATCTCGGGACTGGGGCTACGATGACCGGCACAAGGACGGACGGCGCAAGGATGCCGTCCTCTGGGGCGGTGCCCGGCGCACAGGCCGGTGCCCGGAGCCGGGGAGGCCCCATGCCGGGGCGAGGAGGACAGGGCATGGTGCAGAAGGCCAAGATCCTCCTGGTCGATGACCGGCCGGAGAATCTGCTGGCGCTGGAGGCCATCCTCTCCGCGCTCGATCAGACACTGGTCCGGGCGTCGTCGGGGGAGGAAGCGCTCAAGGCGCTGCTGACGGACGATTTCGCGGTCATCCTGCTGGACGTGCAGATGCCGGGCATGGACGGTTTCGAGACGGCCGCGCACATCAAGCGGCGGGAGCGGACCCGGGACATCCCGATCATCTTCCTCACCGCGATCAACCACGGTCCGCACCACACCTTCCGCGGCTATGCGGCGGGCGCGGTGGACTACATCTCCAAGCCCTTCGACCCGTGGGTGCTGCGGGCCAAGGTGTCGGTGTTCGTGGAGCTCTACACGAAGAACTGCCAGCTGCGCGAGCAGGCGGCGCTGCTGCGGCTCCAGCTGGAGGGCGGCGGCTCCAACGGCGCGGTGGACGGCTCCAAGGAGACGGCGAGCCTGCTGGCCGAGCTCTCCGCGCGGCTCGCCGCGGTGGAGGAGCAGGCGGAGGCGCTGACCAAGCAACTCGGCGAGGAAGCGGCCGATCCGGCGGTGGTGGCGACCGCCGCCCATCTGGAACGCAAGCTCACCGGACTGCGGCGGGCGCTCGACGCGCTCGAGCCGGGGACCGGCAGCGGCGCCGCGGTGCTGCCCGCGCAGGGCTGAGGGCCGCAAGGATCCGGCCGCGGCCCCGCTTGGCGGTCCGTCAGGTCTGGCGGTGCGTCACGGCGGGCTCCCCGGGGGCGACACGAACGGGTGAAGGGGTGGGCACGCGTGTCCAACCGGTAACCTCGGCCCCATGGCCTCAAGTACGTCCGGTAAGGGTTCCCAGAGCACTGCGGGCAGCGCGAAGGGCAGCACCGGCCGTACGGCGGCGCCGGCGAAGAAGGCTGCCTCCGCGCGAAAGCCGCCTGCCAAGAAGGCCGCTGGGGCCTCCCGGCGCGCCCCCGTGAAGAAGGTCCCGCCCAAACCCGCGCCGTCCCCCACCGGGGGAGTGCTGCGGCTGGTGCGCGCCCTCTGGCTCGGCCTCGCGCACGCCGTCGGCGCCGTGTTCCGCGGCGTCGGGCGGGGGGCGAAGAACCTCGATCCCGCCCACCGCAAGGACGGCCTCGCGCTGCTTCTCCTCGCGCTCGCGCTGATCGTCGCCGCCGGGACCTGGTCGAACCTGAGCGGGCCCGTCGGGGATCTGGTCACCATGCTGGTCACCGGTGCCTTCGGGCGCCTCGACCTGCTGGTGCCCATCCTGCTCGGCGTCATGGCGGCACGTTTCATCCGCCATCCCGAACAGGCCGACGCCAACGGCCGCATCGGCATCGGGCTCTCCGCGCTGGTCATCGGCGTCCTGGGACTCGTGCACATCGCCTGTGGAGCCCCCGGGCGCGACGAGGGCACCACCGCGATGCAGAACGCGGGCGGGCTGATCGGCTGGGGAGCCTCCAAGCCGCTGATCTTCACGATGGGCGCGCCGCTGGCCGTGCCCATGCTGGTGCTGCTCACCGTCTTCGGGCTGCTGGTCGTCACCGCCACCCCCGTCAACGCGATCCCGCAGCGGCTGCGCGGCGCGGGGATCCGGCTCGGGATCATCGCGCCGAACGAGTACGACGAGCCGTACGGGGAGCAGGGCGAGGGAGCCGAAGGGGACGAGGACCGGCAGGGCCGGCGGGGCCGGCACGACGCCGAGCGGTGGCGGGCCCGTACGGGCGCCGCCGCCGGGTCCGGCGATCCGGCGGACACCGCCGAGGAGGAGGCGCTCGCACGGCGGCGCACCCGACGGCCCACCGCCCGGCCGGCCATGGACCGGGGGATGGACGCCGTCGACGTGGCCGCCGCGGCCGCGGCCGCGCTGGACGGCGCGGTGTACGGCGGCATGCCGCCCTCCCCGCTGGTCGCCGACCTCACCCACGGCATCTCGGCGGAGCGCGAAGGCGTGGAGGTCACCGCTCCGGTGCCCTCCGCTCGCGAGGAGAAGGCCCCGGAGCCCGCGGCCGCGCAGACCCCGGCTCCGCACGCCGGGGCCCCCGAGAGCGCGGCCGCGCCGCACGACACCACCGCGGCGGCCTCCGGGACGCTGGCCGTCCCCGACCTGACCAAGTCCCCGCCGACGACCCAGGCGCTGCCGCCCCGCGCCGAGCAGCTCCAGCTGCGCGGGGACATCACGTACGCGCTGCCCTCGCTGGACCTGCTGGAGCGCGGGGGGCCGGGCAAGACCCGCAGCGCCGCGAACGATGCGGTGGTCGCCTCGCTGACGAACGTCTTCATGGAGTTCAAGGTCGACGCGAAGGTCACCGGTTTCACCCGCGGTCCGACCGTGACGCGCTACGAGGTGACCCTCGGCGCGGCGGTGAAGGTGGAGCGGATCACGGCACTGGCGAAGAACATCGCCTACGCGGTGGCCTCGCCGGACGTCCGGATCATCAGCCCGATCCCGGGCAAGTCCGCGGTCGGCATCGAGATCCCGAACTCCGACCGCGAGATGGTCAACCTCGGCGACGTGCTGCGCCTCGCCGATGCGGCCGAGGACGACCACCCCATGCTGGTCGCGCTCGGCAAGAACGTCGAGGGCGGCTACGAGATGGCCAACCTCGCCAAGATGCCGCACGTGCTGGTCGCCGGCGCCACGGGCTCCGGCAAGTCCTCGTGCATCAACTGCCTGATCACCTCGGTGATGGTGCGGGCCACCCCGGAGGACGTCCGGATGGTGCTGGTCGACCCCAAGCGGGTGGAGCTGACGGCGTACGAGGGCATCCCGCACCTGATCACGCCGATCATCACCAACCCCAAGCGGGCCGCCGAGGCGCTCCAGTGGGTCGTGCGCGAGATGGACCTGCGCTACGACGACCTGGCGGCCTTCGGGTACCGGCACATCGACGACTTCAACAAGGCGATCCGCGAGGGCAAGATCAAGCTGCCGCCGGGCAGCGAGCGGGAGCTCAGCCCGTACCCGTACCTGCTGGTGATCGTCGACGAGCTCGCCGACCTGATGATGGTGGCCCCGCGCGACGTGGAGGACTCGATCGTCCGCATCACCCAGCTGGCCCGCGCGGCCGGCATCCACCTGGTGCTCGCCACCCAGCGGCCCTCGGTGGACGTCGTGACCGGTCTGATCAAGGCGAACGTGCCCTCGCGGCTCGCGTTCGCCACGTCCTCGCTCGCCGACAGCCGGGTCATCCTCGACCAGCCGGGCGCGGAGAAGCTCATCGGCAAGGGCGACGGGCTGTTCCTGCCGATGGGTGCGAACAAGCCCGTCCGCCTCCAGGGCGCCTTCGTCACCGAGGAGGAGATCGCCGGGATCGTGCAGCACTGCAAGGACCAGATGGCGCCCGTCTTCCGCAACGACGTCACGGTCGGACAGAAGCAGAAGAAGGAGATCGACGAGGAGATCGGCGACGACCTGGACCTGCTGTGCCAGGCGGCGGAGCTCGTCGTCTCGACGCAGTTCGGGTCCACCTCGATGCTCCAGCGCAAGCTGCGCGTCGGGTTCGCCAAGGCCGGGCGGCTGATGGACCTGATGGAGTCCCGGGGGATCGTCGGCCCGAGCGAGGGTTCGAAGGCGCGCGACGTCCTGCTCAAGGCCGACGAGCTCGACGGACTGCTCGCGGTGATCCGCGGGGAGACGTCCGACTAGTGCGGGCAAAGGATTCCCGGGGGCCGTTTCTCCCGGGCCCGCGTCCAGTTGAGGGAGGTGGCGGCGGATGTCGGGCCGCCGCACCGGGCCCGGGCCCCCTGGCCATTCGTATGGCGTAGGAAGACCCCCCTCCGGTTGCTCCACCCTTTCGTCACCCCCCTAGACTGGACATCCAGCAGGTGGCTACACGCTCGAAAGGCGCCCTCGTGTCCATCGGCAACGCCAACTCCCCCGAAGAAGAGCGGCCTTCGGACGACGACCGGTCCGAGGACCGCATCGTCGAACGTTCCGTCGAAGAGCCGTCGATCGGGACGGCCATCAAGAAGGCCCGGATCGCCGCCGGGCTCACCGTCGACGAGGTCAGTTCCACCACCCGCGTGCGCATCCCGATCGTGCACGCCATCGAATCCGACGATTTCACGCGCTGCGGAGGCGATGTCTACGCCCGCGGTCACATCCGTACGCTCGCCCGCGCCGTGCGCCTCGATCCGGCACCCCTGATCGAGAGCTACGACGCGGCCCACGGCGGCCGGCCGGCACCCACCCCCGCCGCGCCGATGTTCGAGGCCGAGCGGATCCGTCCCGAACGGCAGCGGCCCAACTGGACCGCCGCCATGGTCGCCGCCATCGTCGCCGTGATCGGCTTCGTCGGCTTCACCGCCTTCGGCAGTGGCGACGAGAAGACCAAGCGGCCGGTGGCGGAAGGTTCCGCCGCCCCCAAGCCCGCACCCACGCCGGGCGCCGGCAAGCCGTCGATCCAGGCGCCGGCGGCGCCTCAGGCCGGCAAGCCGGAGCCCTCCGACAGCGCCATCGCCGCCGCGCCCAAGGACCTCGTCACGGTCGTCCTGACGGCCAACGACGGCGAGAGCTGGATCTCGGCCAAGGACCACAGTGGCCGGCTCCTCTTCGACGGCACCCTCGCGCAGGGTCAGTCGAAGACGTTCACGGACAAGGAATCCATCGACCTCGTACTCGGCGACGCCGGGGTCGTGAAGCTCTTCGTGAACGGCAAGGAGATCAAGGACGCGTTCCAGCCCGGACAGGTGGAACGTCTCACATACACCAAGGACGACCCGCGCCAGGGACCGGCCCAGGCGGGCTGACCAGCAAGGAATAGAAACTTCCGGATCCCCGGGGTGCTGCGCCGCACTCCGGGGATCTTGTCGTACCGGGATGGGGGGCGGGGGCCGGTGCCGGGACGAAGTAGTCTTGAGTCCATGCCCGAACGCCGTACCGTCGCCCTTGTCACTCTTGGCTGCGCCCGTAACGAGGTGGACTCGGAGGAGCTCGCAGGCCGCTTGGCGGCGGATGGCTGGGAGCTCGTCGAGGACGCCGCCGACGCGGACGTAGCCGTCGTCAACACCTGTGGCTTCGTCGAAGCCGCCAAGAAGGACTCCGTAGACGCCCTGCTGGAGGCCAACGATCTCAAGGATCACGGCCGCACGCAGGCCGTCGTAGCCGTCGGCTGCATGGCCGAGCGCTACGGCAAGGAACTCGCCGAAGCGCTCCCCGAAGCGGACGGCGTGCTCGGTTTCGACGACTACGCCGACATCTCCGACCGCCTGCAGACCATCCTCAACGGCGGCATCCACGCTTCCCACACCCCGCGCGACCGGCGCAAGCTGCTCCCGATCAGCCCGGCCGCGCGCCAGGGCGCCGAGGTCGCGCTGCCCGGACACGCCCAGACCGAATCCGGTGTGCCCGCGGCCGAGCCCGCGGAGGCCCCCGCCGACCTGCCGGACGGGCTCGCGCCCGCCTCGGGGCCGCGCGCGCCGCTGCGCCGCCGCCTCGACAAGAGCCCGGTCGCCTCGGTCAAGCTCGCCTCCGGCTGCGACCGGCGCTGCTCCTTCTGCGCCATCCCGTCCTTCCGGGGCTCCTTCATCTCCCGCCGCCCCAGCGACGTGCTGGGCGAGACGCGCTGGCTCGCCGAGCAGGGCGTCAAGGAGATCATGCTGGTCTCCGAGAACAACACCTCCTACGGCAAGGACCTCGGCGACATCCGTCTGCTGGAGACCCTGCTGCCCGAGCTGGCCGAGGTGGACGGGATCGAGCGCGTCCGCGTCAGCTACCTCCAGCCCGCCGAGATGCGGCCCGGCCTGATCGACGTCCTGACCTCCACCCCCAAGGTCGTCCCGTACTTCGACCTCTCCTTCCAGCACTCGGCCCCCGACGTACTGCGCGCCATGCGCCGCTTCGGTGACACCGACCGCTTCCTGGAGCTGCTCGACACCATCCGCTCCAAGGCCCCGCAGGCCGGCGTCCGGTCCAACTTCATCGTCGGCTTCCCCGGCGAGAAGGAGTCGGACTTCGCCGAGCTGGAGCGTTTCCTCACCCACGCGCGGCTCGACGCCATCGGCGTCTTCGGCTACTCGGACGAGGACGGCACCGAGGCCGTCACGTACGACGGCAAGCTGGACGAGGACACCATCGCGGAGCGCCTCGCCCACATGCAGCGCCTCGCCGAGGAGCTCACCTCGCAGCGCGCGGAGGAGCGGATCGGGGAGACCCTGGAGGTACTCGTCGAGACGGTCGTCCCGATCGACGAGGCGGAGGACGGCGAGGGCGCGTACGGCCGCGCCGCCCACCAGGCTCCCGAGACCGACGGCCAGGTCGTCTTCACGGACGGCGCCGGTCTGGTGCCGGGGACCATCGTCACGGCGAAGGTGGTGGGCACCCTGGGCGTGGACCTGGTGGCCGAGCCCCTGGGTGTGGACCTTGAGGAGGCGGCCGGATGAGCGGAGCCCCGGCATCCGCGGCGGGCGGGACCGGCCGCCGGCCCGCGCCCGGCGCGAAGCTGGGCGCCGCCGCGGTCAATCAGGCCAGCCTGTGGAACATCGCCAACATCCTGACGATGATCCGGCTGGTCCTGGTGCCGGGATTCGTGATGCTGCTGCTCGCCGACGGGGGCTATGACCCCGTCTGGCGGGCGCTGGCGTGGGCGGCGTTCGCCGTCGCCATGATCACCGACATCTTCGACGGGCATCTGGCCCGTACGTACAACCTGGTCACGGACTTCGGCAAGATCGCCGACCCCATCGCCGACAAGGCGATCATGGGGTCGGCATTGGTGTGTCTGTCGTGGCTCGGCGACCTGCCCTGGTGGGTGACCGGAGTGATCCTCGGCCGGGAACTCGGGATCACGCTCATGCGTTTCTGGGTCATCCGGTACGGAGTGATTCCCGCGAGCCGGGGCGGAAAGCTGAAGACCCTGGCTCAGGGGACGGCGGTGGGCATGTACGTGCTCGCGCTGACCGGGCCGCTGGCGACCCTGCGGTTCTGGGTGATGGCGGTCGCCGTCGTCCTGACCGTGGTCACCGGTCTGGACTACATCCGTCAGGCCGTCGTGCTCCGCCGCAAGGGGCTGGCCGCGGAGTGAGCCCGGCGGGGACCGGTGCGGGGGCCGGCGCTCGCTCAGGAGCCGGAATCCGCGCCGAGGCCGCTGCCGGGACCGGTACGAACCCGGGTGCGGACGCTGGTACGAGCACGGGTGCGGGCACCGGACCGGGTGCCGGAGTGGGGACGGCGCCGTCGGCGGTGTCGCGAGTGGTGTATGGGGTGGCGCTGTGGCACAAGATGCGGGTGATTCTTCCGTGACTTCTGAGGTGGCGAAGAGTGCGGCAGGGGCTGCCGGGGACACCGGGGCCGTTGCGGCGGACGTGTTGCGCCTGCTCGCGGAGAGTGACGATACGGTCGCGGTGGCGGAGTCGCTGACCGGTGGCATGGTGGCCGCCGAGCTCACGGCGGTCCCCGGCGCTTCTCGGTCATTCCGGGGATCGGTCACGGCGTACGCGACCGAGCTGAAGCACCGGGTGCTGGGCGTGGACGCGGAACTGCTGGCGGCCGAAGGCGCGGTGAACGCGCAGGTCGCGGAGGAGATGGCGGCCGGAGTCAGACGGGTGCTGGGCGCGTCCTGGGGCATCGCCACCACCGGAGTGGCCGGCCCGGACCCCCAGGACGGGCAGCCGGTGGGCACCGTTTTCGTCGCTGTGGCGGGTCCCGGCGGCAGGAAAACAGCCCGGCTGCGGTTGAACGGCTCCCGTGAGGAAATTCGTAGGGAGAGTGCACGGACAGTGCTCGAGCTGCTTGCGAGCGAACTCCGCGAGAATCTGCGGGGGCAGGATACGGAACAGAACGGGGGGATTTGATGTTTGCAGCCCTGAGTGAACACGACATCGCTCCCCGCACGGCCGCCGCGCGAGGCGGTACGGTGGGGCGTGAAGGTTACGGCTACACGGTCAGAGGAGGGAGCCACCGATGATTCTGCTCCGTCGCCTGCTGGGTGACGTGCTGCGTCGGCAGCGCCAGCGCCAGGGCCGTACTCTGCGCGAAGTCTCCTCGTCCGCCCGAGTTTCGCTCGGCTATCTCTCCGAGGTTGAGCGGGGGCAGAAGGAGGCGTCTTCCGAGCTGCTCTCCGCGATCTGCGACGCGCTTGACGTACGGATGTCCGAGCTGATGCGCGAAGTGAGCGACGAGCTGTCGCTCGCCGAGCTGGCACAGTCGGCCGCGGCAAGTGAGCCGGTGTCCGCACCGGTCCGCCCCATGCTCAATTCGGTGTCCGTGGCCTCGGTCACGGGTGGCCCGGAGCGGGTGACCATCAAGGCGCCCGTGGAAGCGGTGAACGTCGTAGCCGCATGACGCGCTGTCGACGAGTGCGTGAGCGTGCGTGAGCGCGTGCATGAGTGTGGCCGGAGCCCCGGGCGGGGGGGGGGGGCCCCCCCGGGGGGGCCCGGGGGGGGGGGGGGGGGTGGCCGGGGGGGGGGGGGGGTGGGGGCGGGGCCCGGCCCCCGCCCCC
>NZ_JBSGWY010000056.1:17469-47294 GCF_053609145.1 Streptomyces sp. NPDC054961
CCGCGTGCTCGAGCTAGTGGGTGGCGGGGGCTGGCGGGGGTCAATGCGTGGGGCCGGCGCCCGGCGCGGCGTCTGGTGCCCGGCCCGGGGCTCCCGGCTTTCTGGGTGCGTGTTCGCAGGGGGTGCGGGAGGATGGGGCCTGTCCCGGTCCCCGGCCCCTGGGAGGTGGCCGTGCGGCGTGTGCTGCGTATACCTGCGGGCCTGGCCTTCGCGCTGGCCGTGGGCGCCGTCTGGTGGTGGGCCGTGCTGCGGCTGACGCTGGCGCCGGCCGAGGCCGGGCCCGTGGAGGGCGCGGTCGCCGTCGGGGGGTGGGGGCTCGGGCTGCTGCCCGTGCACTGTGTACCGGGGCCCAGGAGCAGACGCCGTAGGGCGGCCGATCGCGTCCGCGGCGGCGCGGACGTGCGTACGGCGGTGGAACGGTGGAGCACCGCCGGCGAGGAGCCGGGCGGGTAGCGGGTCTGCGGGGAGTCGGGTGGGAGTCCGGTGGGGGTCCGCGGCCGGGAGGCCGGGCGCCGCCGCGGGGACGGCGGCCCGGGACGGGGAGGCGGCTACCAGGGCATCGAGACCCCACCGTTCGGGCGAAGGATCTGGCCCGTCATGAAGGACGAGGCGTCCGAAGCGAGGTAGAGCACGGCCTGGGCGATGTCCTCGGGCTCGCCGACCCGGCGCAGCGGGGACATCCGCGTCATCATCGCCTCGGTCTGCTCCTGGACCTCGGGGCTGTGCCGTCCGGTCATCGGGGTGCGGATCCAGCCGGGCGCGACCGCGTTGACGCGGATGCCGTGCGGGCCGGCCTCGGTGGCGAGGGTCTTGGTCAGCTGGACGACGGCGGCCTTGGCGGCGCTGTAGCAGAGCAGGCCCGGCTGGGCGGCGTCCACGGCGCCGGAGGCCATCGTGACGATCGAGCCCGGGCGGCCCGCCGCGATCATGGAGCGGGCTGCCTCCTGGCACGTCCGCAGGACTCCCTTGAAGTTGATGTCCAGGACTCGGTCGAGGTCCTCGTCGGTCGTGTCCAGGACGCTGCTGGTGTGCATGATCCCGGCGATCGCGGCGGTGATGTCGAGGGGGCCGGCCTGGGCGATGGCGTCCTTGAGCGCGGCGCGGTCGGTCACGTCGAGGGGGTGGGCCGTGGCCTGTCCGCCGGCCTTCGCGATCAGCTCGGCGGTCTCCTCGAGGCCCTGGGCGTCGCGGTCCGCGCAGTGCACGACCGCTCCCGCCCCGGCGAGGAGCACGGCGGTGGCGCGGCCTATGCCGCTGGCGGCGCCGGTGATCAGCGCGGTGCGGCCGGTGAGGTCGTACGCAGTGGGTGTGGGCATGCGGGGACGGTACGACCAGATCTGACGGAGCGTCAACTACGGTGTGGGGCCGGACTGGCAGCGGGGGCACCAGTAGGTGGGGCGGTCGTCCTGCGGGGCCTCGCGGAGCGGGGTGCCGCAGAGCAGGCAGGGGCGGTGGCGGCGGCCGTAGACGAAGAGGTCCTGGCCCGGGTGGCGCGGGCCGGTGGTGTTGCGGCGGCCGCGGTCCTTGTTGGCTTCGAGGAGCCGGTGCGCGGCGGCGGCGATGCGGGGGAGCGTGGCCGGCGGGATGGCGCCGACGGGGGTCCAGGGGGTGAGGCGGGCGAGGAAGCAGAGCTCGCACTTGAAGATGTTGCCGATGCCGGCCAGGTTGCGCTGGTCGAGCAGGGCCTCGCCGAGGGGGCGCTCCGGGGCGGCCAGGAGGTTCGCGGCGGCGGCCGCCTCGTCCCAGTCGGGCCCCAGGAGGTCGGGGCCGAGGTGGCCGACGGCGCGGTCCTCGTCGCAGGTGCGCAGCAGCTCGACCACGGGGAGGCGGTAGCCGATGGCGGTGTGTTCGGCGTTGGCGAGGATGACGCGGATCTCGTGGGCGGGGCCGGCCGGGCCGGGGGTGCCGTTGGCCGCGCGGCGGCGGGCGGTGGGGCCGCCGGCGGCGGTGACGGCCGGGGCGGTGGGACCGGCCGTCGGGAAGACCCGCCAGGTGCCGTCCATGCGGAGGTGGGTGTGGAGGGTGAGGGGGGTCGCGGCTTCCCGGACCGGGGCGTCGGGATCCGCGGCCGGGCCGAGACGGATGAGGAGGTGCTTGCCCCGGGAGACGACCGCGAGGGTGGTGCGGCCGGTGAGGTCGGCGGTGGCGAAGCGGGGGACGCGGAGGTCGGACCGGGTGATCACCTTGCCCGTGAGGGCCTCGCGGAGCCGGGCCGCGGCGCGGTAGACGCTGTCACCTTCGGGCATGGCCCCATTGTCCCGCGCGGGGCGTTGGGCGGGTGCGGTGCGGTGCGGTGCGGTGCGGTGCGCGGGCGGGCGGGCGGGCGGGCGGGTGAGTGTGGGTGCGGGCGGGCGGGCGCGGGCGGCCGTGCCGGCGGCTCCAGCGCAGCCGGGGGCGTGCCCGCGCGGAGCCAGCGCAGCCGGGAGAGTGCCCGCGCGGAGCTAGCGCAGCCGGAGGCCGCGGGGGGTGGCGTGGAAACCCGAGGCTTCGATGGGCGGGGCGTAGGGGGAGGTGAGGGCGGGGGTGGCGTTGATCCGTTCCATGGTGAGGGCGGGGAGGGTGCCCGTGCGGGAGGCGCCCGTCAGGGCTTCCAGCGCCGCCGCCAGGCGGGGGTCGTCCGGCGGGGGCCAGGCGAGGAGCGTCTTGCCGCCGCGTTCCAGGTAGAGGGTGAGTTCGCCGTCGACCAGGACCACCAGGGAGCCCGCCTTGCGGCCCGGCTTGTGGGTGGCGCCGGTCGGGGGCTCCGGCCAGCTCAGGGCCGCGCCGTACGCGTTCGCCGGGTCGGCGGCCGCGAGGACCACCGCCGCCAGCGGGGGCGGGGTCCGCTCGGCGGCGCGGAGGCGGTCGACGGCCCCGTCCATGGCGAACTGGGCCGCGCCCAGGCCTTCCACCACGTAGCCCCGGCGGGCCTGGCCGCTGTCCTCGAAGGCGGACAGGATCCGGTAGACCGCGCTGAAGCCGCCCTCCACGCCCTCCGCGGCGACCGCGCCCCGGGTGACCACGCCGTGGCGGTCCAAGAGGGTACGGGCCAGGGCGTGCGCGCGGTGGGTCGGATCCGGGGCGTGGCCCGGCAGGAGCGACCAGCGGCCCGACACCGTGGGCGGGCCCGTACGGGAGGCCGGGACGGCGAGGGCGCCGTAGCGGCCGCGCGGGACCGTGCGGCGTGCGCGGTGGGCGGTGGCGCCGGCCGTGCGGCCCGAGCCGAGGAGGGAGCGCAGGGGGGCGAGGGTGTCGTTCGTCAGGCGGCCCGACCACGCCAGGTCCCAGACGGCGGAGGAGAGGTCCGCGTCCGAGACGGTCGGCACCCGGTCGCGCACCGACTCCGCGAGCTGGCGGAAGAACAGGCCGTAGCCCCCGGAGAGCGTGCTGAGGACCGCCTCGTGGAGCGGGGAGAGCTCCAGGGGGTGCGCCGGGGGGAGGAGCAGCGGGGCCGCCTCGGCGAGGTAGAGGGAGATCCAGCCGTCCTTGCCCGGCAGGGCTCCCGCACCCGCCCAGACCACCTCGCCCGTGGTGGTGAGTTCGTCCAGGAGCGTCGGGGTGTAGCCCGAGACCCGGGACGGGAGGATCAGGCGTTCCAGGGCGGAGGCCGGGACCGGGGCGCCCTGGAGCTGCTCGATCGCGCGGACCAGGCCGTCGATCCCGCGCAGGGCCCCGCCCAGGTGCTGCCACTGGGGGAGGAAGGTGGCGAGGGAGGCCGGCGGGACCGGCTCCAGCTCCTGGCGCAGCGCGGCCAGCGAGCGCCTCCGCAGCCGGCGCAGCACCGTGGCGTCGCACCACTCCTGGCCGATGCCCGCCGGGTGGAACTCGCCCTGGACCACCCGCCCGGACGCGGCGAGCCGGTGCAGCGCGCCGTCCGTCACGGCGGAGCCCAGGCCGAAGCGGGCGGCCGCGTCGGCCGTGGTGAACGGGCCGTGGGTACGGGCGTACCGCGCGAGGAGGTCGCCCAGCGGATCCTTCACCGGCTCGGTGAACGCCTCGGGGACGCCCACCGGGAGGGCCGTGCCCAGAGCGTCCCGCAGGCGGCCGGCGTCCTCGACCGCCGCCCAGTGGTCCTCGCCGCCGATCCGGACGCGGATCGCCCTGCGGGACTCGGAAAGGGACGGTGCCCATGCCGGGTCCGCGCCGCGTGCCGCCAGGTCCGCCCCGGTCAGCGGGCCCAGCAGGCGCAGCAGGTCGGCCACCGATTCGGCGCTCTTGGCCCGCCGGTCCTCCGTCAGCCACTGGAGTTCGCGCTCCAGCTCCGTCAGCACCTCCGCGTCCAGCAGCTCGCGGAGCTCCGCCTGGCCCAGCAGTTCCGCCAGCAGCCGGGAGTCCAGCGACAGCGCGGCCGCCCTGCGCTCGGCGAGGGGGGAGTCGCCCTCGTAGAGGAACTGGGCGACGTACCCGAAGAGGAGGGAGCGGGCGAAGGGGGAGGGCTCGGCGGTGGTGACCTCGACCAGGCGCACCCGGCGGGCCTCGATGTCGCCCATCAGCTCGGTCAGGCCCGGTACGTCGAACACGTCCTGCAGGCACTCGCGCACGGCTTCCAGCACGATCGGGAACGAGCCGAACTCCGAGGCCACCTGGAGCAGTTGCGAGGCGCGCTGGCGCTGCTGCCACAGGGGGGTGCGCTTGCCGGGGTCGCGGCGCGGCAGGAGCAGGGCGCGTGCCGCGCACTCGCGGAAGCGGGAGGCGAACAGCGCGGATCCGCCGACCTGGTCGGTGACGATCTGGCGGACGTCCCCGTGGTCGAAGGTCACGTCGGCCGCGCCGAGCGGGGCCTTCTCGTCGTCGAACGCGAAGGTCCGGTCCTGCGCCGGGTCGTGGTCCAGCAGGTCCAGGTCCATGCTCAGCAGGTCGGCGTCCGGGAGGCGGAGCACGATGCCGTCGTCGGCGTGCATCACCTGCGCGTCCATCCCGTACCGCTCGGAGAGGCGGGCGCCGAGCGCCAGCGCCCAAGGGGCGTGCACCTGGGCGCCGAAGGGGGAATGGATGACGACCCGCCAGTCGCCGAGCTCGTCGCGGAACCGCTCGACGAGGATGGTCCGGTCGTCCGGTACGTGGCCGCAGGCCTCGCGCTGTTCGGAGAGGTACGCCAGCACGTTCTCGGCGGCCCAGGCGTCCAGGCCGGCCGCCAGCAGCCGCAGCCGGGCGTCGTCCGGCGCGAGAGCGCCGAGCTCGCGCAGGAACGCGCCGACCGCGCGGCCCAGTTCGAGCGGGCGGCCCAGCTGGTCGCCCTTCCAGAACGGCAGGCGGCCCGGGACCCCGGGGGCGGGGGTGACCAGGACCCGGTCGCGGGTGATGTCGACGATCCGCCAGGAGGTGGTGCCGAGGGTGAAGACGTCGCCGACACGGGACTCGTAGACCATCTCCTCGTCGAGTTCGCCGACCCGGCCGCCGCCCTTCTTCGGATCCGAGCCGGCCAGGAAGACGCCGAAGAGGCCGCGGTCGGGAATGGTTCCGCCCGAGGTCACCGCGAGCCGCTGGGCTCCCGGCCGGCCGGTGATCGTGCCGGCCACGCGGTCCCATACGACCCGGGGCCTGAGCTCGGCGAACGCGTCCGAGGGATAGCGGCCGGCCAGCATGTCCAGCACGGACGTGAAGGCCGAGTCCGGCAGCGCCGCGAAGGGGGCCGCCCGCCGCACCAGGGCGAGCAGGTCGTCCAGCTGCCAGGTGTCCATCGCGGTCATCGCGACGAGCTGCTGGGCGAGGACGTCCAGGGGATTGGAGGGGATCCGCAGGGACTCGATCGAGCCGGTGCGCATCCGCTCGGTGACCACGGCGGCCTGGACGAGGTCGCCCCGGTACTTGGGGAAGACGACTCCGGTGGAGACCGCGCCCACCTGGTGCCCGGCCCGGCCGACGCGCTGCAGGCCGGAGGCTACCGACGGCGGGGACTCCACCTGGATGACGAGGTCCACCGCGCCCATGTCGATGCCCAGCTCCAGGCTGGAGGTGGCGACCACGGCGGGCAGCCGGCCGGCCTTCAAGTCCTCCTCCACGAGGGCCCGCTGCTCCTTGGACACCGAACCGTGGTGGGCGCGGGCCAGCAGCGGCGGCGCGCCGAGCGCGGCGCCCGACTGGGCCATGACCTCGGCCGGGGGCGAACCCTCGGGCAGCGGAGCGCCCGTGGCGCGCTCGTACGCGATCTCGTTGAGCCGGTTGCACAGGCGCTCGGCGAGGCGGCGGGAGTTGGCGAACACGATCGTGGAGCGGTGGGACTGGACCAGATCGGCGATCCGCTCCTCCACGTGCGGCCAGATCGACGGTTTGTCGCCGCCCTCCTTGCCCTCGGTGGCGGGGGAGCCGCCCAACTCGCCCATGTCCTCGACCGGGACGACCACCGAGAGGTCGAACTCCTTGGCCGACGGCGGCTGGACGATCTCCACCTTCCCGCGCGGCGCGAGGTAGCGGGCCACCTCCTCCACCGGCCGGACCGTCGCCGACAGCCCGATCCGGCGGGCCGGACGCGCCAGCAGTTCGTCCAGCCGCTCCAGCGACAGGGCGAGGTGGGCGCCGCGCTTGGTCCCGGCGACCGCGTGCACCTCGTCCAGGATCACCGTCTCGACCCCGGCCAGGGCCTCGCGGGCCGCCGAGGTCAGCATCAGGAACAGCGACTCGGGCGTGGTGATCAGGATGTCCGGCGGCCGGGTCGACAGGGCCCGGCGCTCGGCGGGCGGGGTGTCCCCGGAGCGGATCCCGACCCGGATCTCCGGCTCGGGCAGCCCCAGGCGGGCGGACTCCTGCCGGATCCCGGTCAGCGGGCTGCGGAGATTGCGCTCCACGTCCACCGCCAGGGCCTTCAGGGGCGATACGTACAGCACCCGGCAGCGCTTCTTCGGCTCGGCGGGCGGCGGGACGGACGCGAGCTGGTCGAGGGCGGCCAGGAAGGCGGCCAGGGTCTTGCCGGAGCCGGTGGGGGCCACCACCAGCACGTCCGAACCCTGCCCGATCGCCCGCCAGGCGCCCTCCTGGGCGGAGGTGGGCGCGACGAAGGCCCCCGTGAACCAGGAACGGGTCGCGGGGGAGAACGAGTCGAGCGCGGTACCGGACATGCCCCCATCGTGCACCCGCCCACTGACAACCGGCCGGACCTGCGCAAACGCCGGAGCCCGGAGGGGCGCAGAATGAGGGGATGGGCACGGGGAGCGGAGCGGACGAGGGCCGCCGGGAGTGGGCGCGGCACTGGCAGTACGCGGAGCTGCCCGGCCTGGACCTCCTGCGCGCCCACTACGTGCGCCACACCTTCCCGCGCCACGCCCACGACGGGTACGTCATCGCGGCCGTCACCGGCGGCGTCGAGGAGATCGGCCTGCCCGGCGGAACGGTACGCGCCGGGCCCGGCAGCGTGGTCCTGATCAACCCCGAGGTGGCCCACACCGCGCGCGCCGGGGTCCCCGAGGGCTGGGCCTACGCCACCCTCTACCCCTCCCGGGCCCTGATCACCGAGGTCGCCGCCGAGATCGGCACCCCGCACGGGACTCCCGGCTTCACCGCCGACATGGTCGCCGATCCGCAGGGCGCGCGTGCCATCACCGAGGTCCACCGGGCGGCGGAGGCCGGCAACGCGCTGGCCGCCGACACGCTGCTGCGCGGGGTGGTGGCCCGGATGCTGACGCGGCACGGCGGGCCGCTGCCCTTCCGCACGGTCCGCCGCGCGGGCGCCGCCGACGCGGAGCGGGCCCGCGCCGTGCTGGAGGACCGGATGGGTGAGCCGCCGTCGCTGGAGCGGCTCGCGGCGGAGCTGGGCACGAGCCCGTTCGCCCTGCTGCGGGCCTTCCGGGACCGGTACGGCATGCCGCCGCACACCTGGCTGACCGATGCCCGGGTCCGGCGGGCGCGCCTGCTGCTCGACGCAGGGATCCCGCCGGCGGAGGCGGCCGTCACCGTCGGCTTCACCGACCAGCCCCACCTCAACCGGCACTTCACCCGGATCGTGGGCGTGCCACCGGGTGCCTACCGGCGGGAACGGGCGGCCGGTGAGGCCGGCTGAGGGAGGGCGGGACAGCCCTCAGGCCAGGGCCGCGCGGGTCTCCTCGACCAGGGCGCGCGCCGCGGCCACCGTCGCCGTCAGGGCCGCGGCCGTGGTGCCCTGCGCGCCCAGCAGGGCCCGGACGCGGTCGCCGAAGCCGGCCGGCGCGCCCGGCAGGAGTCCGGCGGTGGCCAGCGCCCCCTTCTCGTTGAGGCACCAGCGCCGGTCCGCGGCGAACAGGGCCTGGACGAGGACTCCGACCGCCCGGGACAGGCACAGCGAGACGTACAGCCCGTCCGCCCGGGCCGCACCCTTCGCGGCGCCCGCGACGAGGAACTCCGCCTCCCAGGCCCCCGCGATCAGGGCCGTGCCCAGCGGCTCCGGATACACCGCGGTCCGGGTGCGCAGGGCGGTCAACTCGCCGGAGGGGTCGGCGAGGACCTGGCCCAGGGCCACCTCGCCCGGGTAGCAGGGCGACCAGAAGCCGAGCGGATGCCCCGGCTGCACGCCCACCTCGTAGCGGCCCTCGAGGCAGTCCTCCCACACCCGCCCGACCCGGTCCAGATCACGCAGGATCCAGTCCACCGCCACCCCGTCGACCTGCAGCCACGCGCCGCCGTCGACCCAGGGGCCCCAGCCGCCCGGACCGGCCACCTCCACGTCCGGTCCGGCCAGCGCGCGCAGGGCGTCGAGGTCGAGCGCGTCACGGCGGTAGTAGACGCCGAGGTCCCAGTCCGATTCCGGCCGGTGCTCGCCGCGGGCCCGGCTGCCGCCGAGCATCACTCCGTGAACGCCGGGCACCCCGGCCAGCCCGGCCGCCATTTCCTTGATCACTTCATCCATTGGTGCAAGAACGTACAAGACCCGGACCGCGGTCCGTCCGTAGGTTCGGGGCGTGGGAGAACATCGGATGGCCATACGAGAAGTACCGGACCGCGTACCCGGCCGGGAGGTCCCCGACGGGGCCGAAGCCGGGCCCGGGGCCGGAGCAGGGGCTGGAGCCGTGGCCGGAGCCGCGGTGATCAAGCCGCGCGCCGCCGTCGTACGGGACGCGCTCGGCGTCGGGGTCGCGGTCGGGCTGTCCGGGTTCGCCTTCGGGGTGACCGCCGCCGGATCGGGCGTCAGCACCCTCCAGGCGTGCGTGCTGAGCCTGCTGGTGTTCACCGGGGCTTCGCAGTTCGCGCTGGTCGGAGCGCTGGCGGCGGGCGGGAACCCGTTCACCGCCGCCGCGGGGGCCTTCTTCCTCGGGACCCGCAACGCGTTCTACGGGCTGCGGCTGTCCCAGCTGCTCGCGCTCCCCAGGGGCGTGCGGCCCTTCGCCGCGCACTGGGTGATCGACGAGACCACCGCCGTGGCCCTCGCCCAGCCCGGCCGCACGTCGGCCCGCCTCGGCTTCACGGTCACCGGGCTGAGCCTCTACGTCCTGTGGAACCTCACCACGCTGCTGGGCGCGCTCGGCGCCGAAGCCATCGGGGACACCAGGGCCTGGGGGCTGGACGCCGCCGGACCCGCCGTCTTCCTCGCGCTGCTCGCGCCCATGCTGAAGACCTCCGCCGAGCGGGCCGTCGCCGCACTGGCGGTCGTCCTCGGGCTGGGCCTGCTCCCCGTGCTGCCCGCCGGGGTGCCCGTGCTCGTCGCGGCGCTGGCCGCCCCCGTGATCCTCTGGCTGAAGGGCCGCCGCTCGTGAACGTCTGGATCGCCATCGCCCTGACCGTCGTCGGCTGCTACGCCGTCAAGCTCGCCGGACTGCTCGTCCCCGCCGGGGCCCTGGAGCGGCCGGCCGTGCGCAAGCTCGCCGCGCTCCTGCCGGTCGCGCTGCTCGCCGCGCTCACCGCGCAGCAGACCTTCGCCACCGGGCACGAGCTCGTGCTCGACGCCCGCGCCGCCGGGCTCGCGGCCGCCGGGATCGCCCTGCTGCTGCGGGCCCCTTTCCTCGTGGTGGTCGGCGCGGCCGTGCTCGTCACCGCGGGACTGCGCGCCCTGGGCGGCTAGGCAGGAAACCGTAGGCGCGCAGCGTCAGCAGCGCCTCCAGGGTGGCGATCGGCCGCCGTTCCAGCGAACTGCCCGGCGCCCACGCCCCCCGGATCACCGGCCAGCCCCCGTCGGGCTGCTGCAGACCGGCCAGGTGGTGCAGCGAGCGGCGCAGCTCCGCGTCCGTGAACCAGCCGCGGGCCAGCGACTCGGGGCGGCGGGCGAGGTCGTACGGATGCAGGCGCTCGCCCGGGGCGTAGCCGGGGGCCGGGGGGTACGCGTCCTCCTGCGCGGGGTCCAGGACGACGAGCCGCCGCTCGCGCGCGAGGCGGCCCAGCCGGTCCGCGGCCACCGCGGCCCGTGCCCGGTCGGGGGCTCCGTCCAGGAAGGCCACCGCGCTCTGGAGCTCGTAGGGGTGCGCGTGGCGCAGGTTCTCCACCTGGTCCCAGCAGAAGTCCGTCGCCCGGAACAGCCACGCGTGCCAGATCCGGTTGCGGTGCAGGAGGCCCACGACGGGTCCCGTGGTCAGCAGATCGCCCGGAGGGTCGTCGTGCGGCGGGTGGTAGGGGGCCGCCGGATAGCCGCCGGAGCCCGGGGAGAGCACCCCGAGCGCCCCCTCCGGGGTGGAGACCCGGGTCAGGTGGCCGCAGAGCCGCTCGATGCGCTGGCCGGAGCAGCGGCCGAGGCCGTCCAGGACGCGCAGGGCGTGGGCGGTGTGCAGCGGATGGCTCAGGGGGCCGCGCACGTCCGGGTCGAGGGCGTGGCCGTACCCGCCGTCGCCGCCCAGGTAGGCGCCGAGGGCGGCGTCCACCGGGTCGGCGTCCCCGCCGAGGAAGTGGAACGCGAACCGCCGCTGCTCCAGGACCCGGGCGGTGAGCCAGATGAACTGCTCGGCGCGGGCCAGCGGGTCCGCCGGACCCGCAGCGGCCGCCGTGGCGGTCGTCGCCGGGGCCGTGGGGGCCGTCGGCGCCGGCGTGGAAGCTTCGTCTCCAGGCATGCGAGAAACCGTAGGGGCCCGTCGTGTGCCGAAGGGGTCCGAACGCGGCCGGTGCACTCTCCGGGGCGCGATACTGGGGGCATGCGGTTGACGATTTTCTGGGAGCGGATGGCCGAGCACTTCGGCGCGGGCTACGCGGACTCCTTCGCGCGGGACCACGTCATGACGGAGCTCGGGGGCCGCACGGTCCACGAGGCGCTGGACGCGGGCTGGGAGGCCAAGGACGTGTGGCGCGCGGTGTGTTCGGCCGTGGACGTGCCGGCCTCCTTGCGCTGACGGACCCGGGGGTTGTCCCTACGGGGTCCGGGTGGGCCAGACTTGGCGGCGTGGCAGCCACTGATGAGACGACGACCCCCCAGCCCGAGAGGGCCGGACCGGTCCCCGGCGACCGCGATGCCGGTGGCGCACCGCCCGACGCGCCCGCTCCCGTGCCTCCTCCCCCCGTCTCCCCGCCCGCGCCGGGCGCGGACGGGGCCCGGATGCCGCGCTGGCTGCCGCGCGCGGTGGTCCTCGTCCTGGCGCTCGTCGCCTGCTTCCAGCTCGGCAGCTGGGCCTTCCACCAGCTGATCGGGCTGCTGATCAACATCCTGATCGCGTTCTTCCTGGCGCTCGCGATCGAACCGGCCGTGGCCAGGATGGCGGCCCGCGGGGTGCGCCGCGGGCTCGCCGCCTTCCTGGTGTTCCTCGGGGTGTTCGTCGCGTCCGCCGGATTCGTCGTCCTGCTCGGATCGATCCTCGCCTCGCAGATCGTCGATCTGGTGGAGGGCTTCCCGGGCTATCTCGACTCGGTGATCGGTTCGATCAACGACGCCTTCCACACGGACCTGTCCCGGCTGGACATCCAGGACAGCCTGCTGCACTCGGACTGGCTGCAGAAGTACGTGCAGAACAGTGCCAGCGGCGTGCTCGACGTGTCCGCCACCGTGCTCGGCGGGCTCTTCAAGCTGCTGACGATCGGGCTGTTCTCGTTCTACTTCGCCGCCGACGGACCGCGGCTGCGGCGCGCCCTGTGCTCCGTACTGCCGCCCGCGAAGCAGGCGGAGGTGCTGCGGGCCTGGGAGATCGCCGTCACCAAGACGGGCGGCTACCTCTACTCGCGCGGACTGATGGCGCTGGTCTCCGGGGCCGCGCACTACGTCTGCTTCGCGGTGCTCGACGTGCCGTACGCGCCCGCGCTCGCGGTGTGGGTGGGGCTGGTGTCGCAGTTCATCCCCACCATCGGCACCTACCTGGCGGGCGCGCTGCCGATCCTGCTCGCCTTCACGGTCAGCCCCTGGTACGCGCTGTACGTGCTCGGATTCGTGGTCGTGTACCAGCAGTTCGAGAACTACGTGCTCCAGCCGAAGCTGACCGCCAAGACCGTCGACATCCACCCGGCGGTGGCCTTCGGATCGGTCATCGCCGGCACCGCCCTGCTGGGCGCGGTCGGGGCGCTCATCGCGATCCCGGCCGTCGCCACGTTGCAGGCGTTCCTCGGCGCGTACGTGAAGCGGTACGCGGTGGCGGGGGAGGGCGACGCCTCCGGGCGGAGCACTACTCCTTCGCAGCGCCGCCGAGTACGGATTCCAGGGCTTCGGTGACGGTCGCCTCGGTGGCGGCCTTGTCGATGCCGAGGGAGGAGAGCAGGCCCTCGCCGTCCTCGAGTTCCAGGAGGGCGAGGAGGATGTGCTCGGTGCCGACGTAGCTGTGGCCCAGGCGGAGGGCCTCGCGGAAGGTGAGTTCCAGCGCCTTCTTGGCGGTGGCGTCGAAGGGGACGAGCGCGGGGAGCTCGGCGACGGACGCGGGCAGCACGGCGGTCGCGGCGGCGCGCAGGTCCTGCGGGTCGACGCCCTGCGCCCGCAGGGCGAGCACGGCGAGGGCCTCGGGATCGGCGAGCAGTCCGAGGACCAGGTGGGCGGCGCCGATCTCGGCGTTGCCGGCCGCGCGGGCCTCGTTCTGGGCGTTCACGACGACGTTGCGGGCGCGGGGCGTGAAGCGGCCGAAGCCCTGGGCGGCATCGACGTCGGCGCCTTCCCCGGCCTTGTCGGCCTTGGGGACGAAGCGCTTCTGGGCGGCCTGGCGGGTGACGCCCATGCTGCGGCCGATGTCCGTCCAGGAGGCGCCGGAGCGGCGGGCCTGGTCGACGAAGTGGCCGATGAGGTGGTCCGCGACGTCCCCGAGCGCCTCGGCGGCGACGACCGCGCCGCTGAGCTGCTCCAGGGTGTCGGGGTGGACCTTCTTGATGGCCTCGATGAGGTCGTCGAGGCGTACCGGATTGGTCATGCGAACGGGTTCCACCGAAGGGTTCGTCATAGGTGCAACCCTAGGTTGACAGTCCGAAGGGTGTCAACCCTGGGTTGTCACTCGGCCGGGGCGGCGCCCGCCCGGTTCCCCCGCAGCGCGAACGACGCGCGCTCGCGCCAGGCCATGCCGTCGTAGGCCACCAGCTTCACCGAGGAGACGCGGGAGGTGAGGGGGAGCCGGCCGGCGAGGTCGGCCTCGGCCGCGTCCAGGTCCGCCGTCCGTGCGCCCTGGGCCACGGTGAGGTGCGGGACCGTGTCGGGGTACCGCCCTCCGTAGGGCGGGGCCTCCGGCCAGCGTCCGGCGACCTCCGAGGTCAGGCGGCGCAGCGGGCCGGCCGGTTCGGGGGCGAGGTACAGGCACCCCGGGAAGCGGCCGGTGCGCTCGAAGCGCAGGTCGAAGGCGGGGTGGGGGTGCAGGATCCCGGCGAGCCCGGCGTGGACGGAGGCGTCGATCCGGCTCTCGTCGAGGAACGGGTAGAGCACGCTCACGTGCGCCGGGACGCCGGCCCGGGCCGCGGGGTCGAGCCGGCCCCGCCAGTCGCCGACCAGGGGATCGGCCTCGGGCACCAGGGCGATGAGGGCCGTCCGGCCGACCGGGAACATGCTGGAGGTGTCGTCTGTCATGGCACGGGATCCTGTCAGCCGCCGGTGGGGCGGACGGGTCCGGCGTGGCGCGCTTGACAGGGAAATCGAACACGCATTCTTATTGGTTATCCACAGCCAAACCGGGCGGGGGACCGCGTTGTCAGTGGCAGGCGTTAGCGTCAATGGCGTGAAGCGATCGACTCAAGCAAATCGGGTGGAACCCATGGCAGGCAACGACCGTGAGAAGGCTCTCGACGCCGCTCTCGCACAGATTGAACGGCAATTCGGCAAGGGCGCCGTGATGCGGCTCGGCGACAAGCCGAACGACCCCATCGACGTCATCCCCACCGGCTCCACCGCGCTGGACATCGCGCTCGGCGTCGGCGGGCTGCCCCGCGGCCGCGTGGTCGAGGTGTACGGACCGGAATCCTCCGGTAAGACGACCCTGACCCTCCACGCCGTCGCCAACGCGCAGAAGGCCGGCGGCACCGTTGCCTTCGTGGACGCCGAGCACGCGCTCGACCCCGAGTACGCCAAGGCCCTCGGTGTCGACACCGACAACCTCATCCTGTCCCAGCCGGA
This sequence comes from Streptomyces sp. NPDC054961, assembly GCF_053609145.1. Taxonomy (NCBI): domain Bacteria; kingdom Bacillati; phylum Actinomycetota; class Actinomycetes; order Kitasatosporales; family Streptomycetaceae; genus Streptomyces; species Streptomyces sp. NPDC054961. The sequence continues at coordinate 31,838 of NZ_JBSGWY010000056.1, forward strand.
CACGGGCGAGCAGGCGCTCGAGATCGTCGACATGCTGGTCCGCTCCGGCGCGCTCGACCTGATCGTCATCGACTCCGTCGCGGCGCTCGTGCCGCGCGCGGAGATCGAGGGCGAGATGGGCGACTCGCACGTGGGTCTCCAGGCCCGTCTGATGAGCCAGGCCCTCCGGAAGATCACCGGTGCGCTCAACCAGTCCAAGACCACCGCGATCTTCATCAACCAGCTCCGCGAGAAGATCGGTGTGATGTTCGGCTCGCCCGAGACCACCACCGGTGGCCGCGCGCTGAAGTTCTACGCCTCCGTGCGCCTCGACATCCGGCGCATCGAGACCCTCAAGGACGGCACGGACGCGGTCGGCAACCGCACCCGCGTCAAGGTCGTCAAGAACAAGGTCGCGCCGCCCTTCAAGCAGGCCGAGTTCGACATCCTCTACGGCCACGGCATCAGCCGCGAGGGCGGCCTGATCGACATGGGCGTGGAGCACGGCTTCGTCCGCAAGGCCGGCGCCTGGTACACGTACGAGGGCGACCAGCTCGGCCAGGGCAAGGAGAACGCGCGGAAGTTCCTCTGCGACAACCCGGCCCTCTCCGACGAGATCGAGCGGAAGATCAAGGAGAAGCTGGGCGTGGGTGTCCGCAAGGACGCCGCCGCCGCGACCGAGGCCGGCGCGGACGCGTCCGCCGAGACGCCGGCCGTGGCCGTTCCCGCGTCGAAGGCCAAGATCGCGGCCAAGTCCGCCGTCGCCAAGAGCTGACCCGTGTGGGAGCAGGAAAGGGGCGGCGGCGCGGACGGCGGTGAGGACCACCGCGAGGGCGGTCGCGACGGAGGCCGCCGGGGCCGCCGCGAAGGCGGCCGGGGCGGCCGTCGCGCGGAGGGCCGGGAAGACCTCCCCGAGCTGCCGCCCCAGACTCCCGAGGAGCAGGCGCGGGCGATCTGCCTGCGCCTGCTGACCGGGATGCCGCGGACCCGGCGGCAGCTCGCGGACGCCCTCGCCAAGCGGGACATCCCCGAGGAGGTGGCGGAGCAGGTCCTCTCCCGGTTCGAGGAGGTGGGCCTGATCGACGACGCCGCGTTCGCCGAGGCCTGGGTCGAGGCCCGGCACCGCGGCAGGGGCCTGGCCCGCCGGGCGCTCGCGCAGGAGCTCCGCACCAAGGGCGTGGAGGCCACCCTCGTGCAGGACGCCCTGGAACAGCTGGACTCCGACCAGGAGGAGGAGACCGCCCGCGAGCTCGTGGAGCGCAAGCTCCGCACCACCCGGGGCCTGGAGCGCGACAAGCGGATCCGGCGCCTCGCCGGGATGCTCGCCCGCAAGGGATACCCGCAGGGCATGGCCCTGCAGGTGGTCCGCCGCGCGCTGGAGGCGGAGGGCGAGGACACCGACGACCTGGGGTACCCCGGGGGCTGAAACCGCTCCCGGGGTGGGGGTAGCCCCCGGACGCAGATGCCGGGGTGCTCCACTGCCAAGAGGGCTCCCCGGCGGCAGAGTTGCCGCCATGATGCTGCGCTACGCACTCCAGACCGTCAGGGACCGCAAAGCCGGTTTCCTCGGAGCCTTCGTCGCCCTGTGGTGCGCGGCGGCCCTCATCACCGCCTGCGGCACCCTCCTGGAAACGGGACTCCGCGGCACGATCGCCACCGAACGCTACGCGGGCACCCCGGTGGTCGTCTCCGCCGACCAGAACGTCCACGCGACGACGGTCAAGGCGAAGAAGGGTGATCCGCAGAAGAGCAAGACGAAGCACAAGGCCAAGCCCGTCGCCGAACGGGCCTGGCTGCCGGCCGCCACCGTCGACACCGTCCGCGCGGTGCCCGGCGTCCAGCGGGCCGTCCCCGAGCTCACCTTCCAGGCCGTGCCCCTCGTGCAAGGCGCCCTGGGCGTCCAGGACGAGGGCGGCGCGAAGCCCTCGTACGGGCACGCCTGGAGCTCCGCCGCGCTCACCCCCTTCACGCTCACCGAGGGCCGCGCGCCCCGGGACGGCGGCGAGCTCGTCGTCGACCGGGCACTCGCCGCCCGTGCGGGCCTGAAGCCCGGCTCCGAGCTCACCGTGCAGTCCACCGGCGACCCCAAGACGTACGAGGTCAGCGGGATCGCGGCCACGGGCGACGGGACCGGAGCCGCGACCGGGGCCGGCGGGGGCCTGGCGCAGCAGAGCGCGCTGTTCTTCAGCGACGCCGAAGCCCAGCGGCTCGCCGCCCGCGACGGCCGGGTCAGCGCCATCGGGGTGCTCCCCGCACCCGGAGTGGACGCCGCCGGACTCGCCGACCGCATCCGCACGGCGCTCCACAGCACCACCGCTCAGGTGGCCTCCGGCGACGGCCGCGGCCCCGTGGAATTCCTCGACGCCGCCGGAGCCCGCGTCAAGCTGGTCTCCATGGGCGGCGCCATGGGCGGCACCTCGCTCCTCGTGGCGATCCTCGTGGTCGTCGGCACCTTCGCCCTCTCCGTCCAGCAGCGCCACCGCGAGCTCGCCCTGCTCCGCGCCATCGCCGCCACGCCCCGCCAGCTGCGCCGCATGATCGGCCGCGAGGCCCTGCTCGTCGGCCTGGCCGCCGGAGTCACCGGAGCCCTCGCCGGACTGCCGCTCGCCGCCTGGCTGCACGGCCGGTTCGTCGGCAGCGGGGTCGTTCCCGTCACCCTGGAGCGCACCGCCGGGATCTTCCCGATGGTCGCCGCCCTCGGCGCGAGCCTGCTCGGAGCCTGGGCGGCGGCCCGGATCACCGCCCGGCGCGTCGCCCGCATCCGTCCCGCCGAGGCGCTCGCCGAGTCCGCCGTCGAGCGGAGCCGGCCCGCGTGGGCGCGGATCGCCGTCGGGGCGCTGCTGCTGGCCGCCGGGGTCGTGCTGGTCGCCGTACTGAGCACGCTGCGCACCGAGCCCGCGTCGACACCGGTCACCTTCCTCGCCGTCGTGGTGCTCGCCGGAGCGGTCTCGCTCCTGGGCCCCCTCATCGTCCGGGGCGCGACCGCGGTGCTCGCCGGACCGCTGCGGCTGGCGGGCGCCGGCGGTCACCTGGCCACCGCGAACCTGCGCGGCAACGCCACCCGCATGGCCTCCGCCGTCACCCCGCTCACGCTGCTCGTCGGAATGGCGAGCACCGTGCTCTTCGTCACCCCGACCCTCGGTGACGCGGCCCGGACGCAGGCCCGCGAAGGGGTGCGGGCCGAGTGGGTGCTCGAAGGACGGGGGCCCGGGGTGCCCGGAGGCGCCGTCGAGCGGATCCGCCGGACCCCCGGGGTCGAGGCGGCCACCGAGATCGTGCACACGTCGGTACGGGTGGGGCTGACCAAGTACGCGGCGCAGGGCGTGAGTCCGGCCGGACTGGAGCGGACCTGGAACCCCGGAGTGACGGGCGGGAGCCTGGCGGGCTTCGGGGAAGGGAGCGCGGCAGTGAGCGAACTGGCCGCCGACCAGCTGGGGCTGAAGCCGGGCGGCCCGCTGACGCTGACCCTGGGCGACGGGACGCCGGTCACCCTGACGGTGTCGGCGGTGTACGCGCGGGGGCTGGGCTTCGGCGACCTGACGCTGCCGCACGACCTGGTGGCCGCACACGCCGACAACCCGCTGGCGAGCAGTGTCCTGGTCGCCGTGGCCCCCGCAACCGCTAGGGAACAGCTGGCCGGTGCCGTACGGGACTACCCGGGCGTGGCCGTCCTCTCGGCGGCCGACGCGGACGGGGCGCGGGCGCAGCGCCAGGCCGCCGGGGCGGAGATCAACCTGCTGGCGATGGGCCTCGTCCTGGCCTTCACCGCGATCGCGGTGGTGAACACGCTGGCGATGTCCACGGCCGAACGGCTGCGGGAGTTCTCGATGCTGCGGCTGACGGGGGCCACGCGGCGGCAGGTCCGGGCGATGGTGCGGGTCGAGGCGCTGGCGGTGCTGCTGATGGGGGCCGTGCTGGGGTCGGGCATCGCACTGGCGGTCCTCACCGCGTTCAGCGTGGGCATGACGGGGGTGGCCGCGCCGGTGGTGCTTCCGCTGGTGTACGGCGTGATCGTCGCCGGGGCCGGTCTGCTGGCGCTGTGCGCGACGGGGGTGGCGGGCCGGCTGACCCTCCGGGTCCCGGCGGTGTCCGCGGCCGCGGCCAAGGCCTAGGCCTAGCGGGCCACCGTTGCGCGGGGGCGGCCGCCGATCTCGGCGAAACCGCTTCCCCGCCCCGCCCCTTCCACCGTTGCCCGTGTTCCGCCCGGGCCCTCCCCTCCCAGCTACCGCTGGGAGGGGTCCCTGGCGGGGCCGCGATACGGCCCCGCCAGGGGCCGCTTCATGAAGGAACGACCGGGAGCCCCGCCGACCGCCACGCCTGGAACCCGCCCACGAGATCCGTGGCGTTGGGCAGGGCCAGCGAGTGGAGCGAGGCCGCCGCGAGGGTGGAGGCGTAGCCCTCGTTGCAGACGACGACGATCCGGACGTCGTGGTCCGTGGCCTCGGGCAGGCGGTGGGAGCCCTCCGGGTCCAGCCGCCATTCCAGTTCGTTGCGCTCGATCACCAGCGCACCCGGGATCAGGCCGTCGCGTTCGCGCAGGGCCTGGTAGCGGATGTCCACCAGCAGGGCCCCGCCGAGGAACGCCGCGTGGGCCTCGGCCGGGTCCACGCGGGTGTACGTCGTGCGCAGCCGGTCCACGAGGGCGTCGATGCCGCTCACTGCCAGTCCGCCGGATGCTCGACCTGCTCCAGCGTGAGCACCGGGCCGGTGCGGCTGTAGCGGCGGATCGACGGGAGCGGCGGGTCGTACGCGTGGACGGAGATCGCGTGCTCGGTCCCGGACTCGTTCAGCACCTCGTGCACGTGGTGCTCCCCGAAGGCACGCCCGGTGCCCGCCTCCAGGCCGCGCGTGCGGTCCACGCCGGGGGCCAGGGAGAGGGACTGCCAGCCCTCCGAGGGGAGGCGGACGGCCAGGGAGTTCTCGGTGAGGCGGCCGCGGGCGGTGGTGAACGCGCCCCGGGACTCGGCGTGGTCGTGCCAGCCGGTGCCGGTGCCCGGCGGCCAGCCGATCAGCCAGGCCTCGCTGCCGCCCGGCCCGTCGAGCCGGATCCACGTCCGGCCCTCGGCGTCGAGGGGGAGGGAGGCGATCAGCTCGGAGTCGGAGGCGACGCGGTTCGTGAAGGCGAGCAGCTCCGCCGCCGAGACGGCGGCGGGCGCAGGGCCCGCCGGCGGCGCGGGAATCGAGGCGGGAGCCGGGGCGTGCGAGGGCGCGGGGGTACGTACAGGCATGGAGGGGGACCGTCCTGGGGGTTCGCGAAAGCGCGCGGCACGGGGCAGGCGCGCGGAGGAAGGCGAATCAGCAGGAAGGGCGACACACGCAGCCCGCGTAGCGGAGCAGGTCCATATGGACCCTCCGCCACAGGCGTACGTCGTTGCCGGTCATGTCCGTGAGTGAAGCACGAGTCGGCCGGAGGGTCAATCGATCATCGGTGTGACGACGGGCGCGACGGCAGGGGCGGGAGAAGGGGAGGAGGCCGGGGCGGAGGGCGTCGGCGGTCCGTGCCGGACCGCGTCCGCGGCCTCGTACAGCTCGGCCGGGCGGACGCCGGCGAAGGTCGCCGCCAGATGCCCGTCGGGCCGGATCAGGAGCACGGTGTGGGCCGCGGCCCCCGGGTACGCGTCCGCGACCAGCAGGTCGGCCCGCATCGGGAGCGCGCCGACCGCCGCCGCGAGGCGGGGCATCAGGCCGGCGCCCACCCAGTGGCGCCGGTCCCAGACACCCGTGCCGGGGGCGACCAGGACGACCAGGAGCCTGCCCCGGCCCAGCTGGTCGCGCAGCGGAACCGTGGAGCCGTCGGGCGCGGTGACCGGGATGTTCTCGACGGGCCCGCCCGGCTCGGTGGCGGTCGGTACCTGGCGTACGGCCACGGGCGGGGCGTACACCGGCTCCGCGCCCAGCGGACCGCGCCCCAAGTGGCCGTCGGTCAGCAGGGATTCGGCGGAACGCGAGGCTCCGGGGAGGTAGGTGCGCAAGCCGCCCCCTGCGCGCAGCGCGGGCAGGGCCTGGTCGGCGACGCGCAGCCGGGCGGCGATGGCCCTGCGGCGCTCGTCCTCGTAACTGTCGAGGAGCTCTTCGGAGGCTCCCTGGTGCCAGGCCAGGGCCAGCTTCCAGGCGAGGTTCTCGGCGTCCCGGAGCCCTTCCTCGACGCCCTGGGTGCCGAGCGCGCCGAGCAGGTGCGCGGCGTCCCCGGCGAGGAAGGCCCGGCCGTCGCGCCAGCGCCGGGCCAGCCGGTGGTGCAGGGTGTGGACCCCGGTGTCGAGGAGGTCGTACGGGGGAGTCGTGCCCCCGCACCACAGCGCGAGGCTGTCGCGGATGAGGATCACGAGGGCGTCGGGGGTCACGAGGTCCCCGCGCGCGGGGAGCAGCCAGTCCAGCCGGTACACCCCGTCGGCCAGCGGCCGGGCGGTCACCTCGTCGACCCCCTTCGCCTGGCCGCGGTGCAGCAACGCCTCGCCCGGCCAGGGCAGTTCGGTGCGCAGGGCGGCGACCGCGTGGCGCTCGACGGCGGTGCGGCCGGGGAAGCGGATGCCGAGCAGCTTGCGCACGGTGGAGCGGGCTCCGTCGCAGCCGACCAGATAACTCCCGCGCCACCACGTGGTTTCGGCCCCCCGGGTGTGGGCCGTGACCCCGTGGTCGTCCTGCTCCAGGGAGTCGAGTTTGCTCTCGGTGACCAGCTGGACCAGGGGGTGCGCGGCGACGGCGTCGCGCAGCCCGCGGGTCAGGGCGTGCTGGGGCAGGTGGATCGGCGCCGGGCCGTCCTCGAAGGTGATCCGCTGGGAGTCGCGGCCGCGGCGCATCGTGCGCCAGGCGGTGAAGTACGCGCCCTCGTCGCGCAGGGTCGTACAGCCCAGCCGGTGCACCATGGCGGCGGCGTCGGCGTGCAGGGCGACGGTGCGGGCGGGACGGGGTTCCTCCTTGCCGGGTCCCTCGTCGAGCACGACGCAGGGCACGCCCTGGCCGGCCAGGGCGAGGGACAGGGACAGCCCGACGGGCCCCGCGCCGACGACGATCACCGGGTCCATGATGTGGCTCCCGGTGTCCGGTATGTGATCACAGAACGTATGCAACCCACTGGAGGTGCCTGCGTCAAGTGACGCCGGTCCGGACAAGGCCGAGTGGTGGGGGGGGGGGGGGGCGGCGGGCCGCCCGCGGGCCCCCGCCGCGCGTGACCGCGCACCCCGGCCGGGCGGGGGCCGGCGGGGGGGGGGGGGCGGGGCGGATGAGTTCCGCCGCACCACTCGTGTCCCGTCAGTGTACTGACCGTCTGTCAGCCCGGATGCCGGAGGCCGGTTCGAGCGTGTGTCCGATATTCCGCCGGGGGTCCGGTCAGATGCCGCCGCCCGAGTTCGAGCCCGCGTCGAGGGTGATCGGGACGGTCGCGTCGGTGGTCCGCGTCGACTTGCGCAGACGGCCCTCCAGCCAGGAGGCGAAGGTGGTGAGGCCGAAGTTGACCACGATGTAGATCGCGGCGATGACCACGAGGGTCGGGATGGTGTTGCTGTAGTTCGCCGCGATCTGGCGGTTCATCGACAGGAGCTCGCCCAGGCCCAGCACCGCGCCGCCGATGGCGGTGTCCTTGAGGATCACCACGAGCTGGCTGACCAGGGCCGGCAGCATCGCCGTGACCGCCTGCGGGAGCAGGACGTACGTCATGACCTGGCCCTTGCGCATGCCGATCGCCTTCGCGGCGTCGGTCTGGCCGTTCGGGAGCGACTGCACGCCGGCCCGCACGATCTCGCCGATCACTGCGGAGTTGTACAGGACCAGGCCCGTGATCACGGCGTACAGCGGCCGGATTTCGGAGCCCACGGCCGTGTACTGCACGAAGAAGGCGGAGCCGAAGAGCATCAGCATCAGCACCGGGACGGCCCGGAAGAACTCGACCCAGGTGCCCACGGCGGCGCGTATCCACGTGTGGTCGGAGAGGCGGCCGATGCCGAGCAGGGCGCCGAGCGGCAGGGCGATCACCATCGAGATGGCGCCGGCCTTCAGGGTCTCGAGGAGGCCGGGGATCAGGAACGTCGTCCAGACCTCGCCGTCGGTGACGAACGGGCTCCACTTGGCGCCCTCGAGCTGGCCCTTGTCCGCCAGGGCGGACAGCATCCACCACAGGACGCCCGCGGCGATCACGAGGAAGATGACGGTGTAGATCCAGTTGCGGACCTTGGCCTTGGGGCCGGGGGTGTCGTACAGCACGGAAGTCATCGCTTCACCGCCACTCGCTTGGCCACCCAGCCCAGCAGCAGGCCGGTGGGCAGGGTCAGAACGACGAAGCCCAAGGCGAAGACTCCGAAGACGGCGAAGAGCGCGTCGGCCTCGTTCTCGACCATTTCCTTCATCAGCAGGGCCGCTTCGGCCACGCCGATGGCCGCAGCCACCGTGGTGTTCTTGGTGAGTGCGATCAGTACGTTGGCGAGCGGCGCGATGACCGCCCGGAAGGCCTGGGGGAGCACGATCAGGGTGAGCGTCTGGACGAAGCTCAGGCCCAGCGCGCGGGCCGCCTCCGCTTGTCCGACCGGGACCGTGTTGATGCCCGAGCGCAGCGCCTCGCACACGAACGTGCCGGTGTACGCGACGAATCCGAGGACCGCGAGCCGGAAGCCGATCTCTTTGAAGGTGCCGCCGCCGAGCGTGACGCCGAGGGTCTGGTTGAGACCCAGCGAACAGCCGATGATCAGCAGGGTCAGTGGGGTGTTGCGCACGAGGTTGACGTACGCGGTGCCGAATCCCCGCATCAGCGGGACGGGACTGACCCGCATCCCGGCCAGGACGGTGCCCCAGATCAGGGCCCCGACAGCCGAGTAGAGGGTGAGCTGAACCGTCACCCAGAAGGCTCCGAGCACGTCGTACTGCCCGGAATCAAGAAAATCGAACACGATGGCCTGCGCTCTCCCCAGGATGGCCAGGTTGGCCGGTGGGGCCCGCCGCCGCCCGTGACAGGCGGGCGGCGACGTCCCTCACCGATGAATCGGCCGGCGGACCGGCCGCCGGGTCAGCTGCCTTCGGTGACCGCCGGAGCCGGCTCGTTCTTGTAGTCGGCCGGGCCGAAGTTCTTCTTCACGGCCGCTTCCCAGGCGCCGTCCGCCTCCATCTTCTTGATGGCGGCGTTGACCTTGGTCTGAAGGTCCTTGTCACCCTTCTTCAGACCGATGCCGTAGTTCTCGTTGCTCAGGCTCAGCCCGACCAGCTTGAACTTGCCCTTGTTCTTGTCCTGCGCGGCGTAGCCGGCCAGGATCGAGTTGTCCGTGGTCAGGGCGTCGACGGCCTTGTTCTCCAGGCCGGTCAGGCACTCGGAGTAGCCGCCCTGCTCGAGCAGGTCGGCCTCGGGGGCCAGCTTGGTCTTGACGTTCTGCGCCGAGGTGGAGCCGGTGACGGAGCAGAGCTTCTTCTTGTTGAGGTCCTCGGCCTTGGTGATCGAGGTGTCGTTGGCACGGACCAGCAGGTCCTGGTGCGCCAGGAAGTACGGGCCGGCGAAGTCGACCTTCTCCTTGCGCTTGTCGTTGATCGAGTAGCTCGCGACGACCAGCTTCACGTCGCCGTTGGCCAGGAGGTTCTCGCGCTCGGCGCTGACGGCCTGCTTGAACTCGATCTGGTCCGGCTCGTAGCCGAGCTCCTTGGCCACGTACGTCGCCACGTCCACGTCGAAGCCCGTGAACTTGCCGTCGGGGGTCTTGAGGCCCACACCCGGCTGGTCGAACTTGATGCCGATGACGATCTTGTCCTTCTTGGCACCGGCGCTCGAGCCGGCGTCGCCGGCGGGCTTGTCGCTGTCGCCGCCACAGGCGGTCGCGGTCAGGGCGAGAGCTACGGCGACGGCGGCGGCCGCGCCGACCTTGGAGAGCTTCATGGTGGACTTCCCTCGAAGTGAGACGTGAGACAGGCGTGAGAGTTGCTTGCTGGACGACGATCCGTCACCGGATCACTACCAGATGCGAAGCTCAGTGGTGCAGGATCTTCGACAGGAAGTCCTTGGCGCGGTCACTGCGCGGATTGCTGAAGAACTGCTCGGGCGTCGCCTCTTCGACGATCTTCCCGTCGGCCATGAACACGACGCGGTTGGCGGCGGAGCGGGCGAAGCCCATCTCGTGCGTGACGACCACCATGGTCATTCCCTCGCGGGCGAGCTGCTGCATGACCTCCAGCACCTCGTTGATCATCTCGGGGTCGAGCGCCGAGGTCGGCTCGTCGAAGAGCATCACCTTCGGGTCCATCGCCAGCGCACGGGCGATCGCGACCCGCTGCTGCTGGCCGCCCGAGAGCTGGGCCGGGTACTTGTCGGCCTGCGAGCCGACGCCCACGCGGTCGAGGAGGGACTTCGCCTTCTCGAGCGCCGCCGCCTGGTCCGTCTTGCGGACCTTCAGCTGGCCCAGCATGACGTTCTGCAGGACCGTCTTGTGGGCGAAGAGGTTGAACGACTGGAAGACCATGCCCACATCGGCGCGCAGTCGGGCCAGTTCGCGCCCCTCGGACGGGAGTTGCTTCCCGTCGACCGTGATGGTGCCGGAGTCGATCGTCTCCAGGCGGTTGATGGTCCGGCACAGCGTGGACTTGCCCGACCCCGAAGGGCCGATCACCACGACGACCTCACCGCGGGCAATGCTCAGATCGATGTCCTGAAGCACGTGCAGCGCGCCGAAGTGCTTGTTTACGTTGTTCAGCACCACCAGGTCGTCCGGGGCACCGGCCGCGTCCCGCACGTCCTTGGTCACTGATACTCCGCTCATCGGCTTCTAGCTCCGTCCTCCGTCGGTTGGGAGGACAGTAATGAGGTGACGCTCACACCGTCATCACATCTGAGGGAGAATTGAGCATAACGATCGGGCCTCGCACCGATACGCTCCGTACGCGCAGGGCTCCTGGCGGGCCTTCGGGACCCGCCGGGCGCATAACGGAAGCAGTACGGAAGCCCCGCCGGACCACAACCGCCTTGACGTGGGAGTCTCCATCGGCGTGGATGCTTGGTGGCCGTGAAGCGGACGGCGGCCGGACAACCCGTGGACGCGCGTGGTCCCCGGGTGCCTGCACGATATGACCACGGACTTGCCCCCGACGGACGAGACAGAGGGAGAGAGGGTGACGACATGAGACTGCTGCTCGTCGAGGACGACGACCACGTCGCCGCCGCCCTGTCCGCGATCCTCGCCCGGCACGGCTTCCGGGTGACGCATGCCCGCAGCGGCGAGGAAGCCCTGCAGGCCCTGCTGCCGGCCGGCGCCGCGGGCTGCGCCGCTCCCTACGGGGTGATCCTGCTCGACCTCGGTCTGCCCGACCAGGACGGGTACGAGGTGTGCGGCAAGATCCGCAAGCGCACCAGTACGCCCGTCATCATGGTCACCGCGCGGGCCGACGTGCGCTCCCGCATCCACGGACTCAACATGGGCGCCGACGACTACGTCACCAAGCCGTACGACACGGGCGAACTCCTCGCCCGCATCCATGCCGTCGCCCGCCGCACCGGGGCCTCCGAGGAGACCGTCGCCGGGGGTACGGCCACGCCCGGGACCGTCCGTCTCGGACCGGTCGGCGTCGAGCTGTCCACCCGCAGGGTCAGCGTCAACGGCGACGACGTGCCGCTCACCCGCAAGGAATTCGATCTGCTGGCCCTGCTCGCGCAGCGTCCCGGCGTCGTCTTCCGGCGCGAGCAGATCATCAGCGAGGTCTGGCGCACCAGCTGGGAGGGGACCGGGCGGACCCTCGAGGTGCACGTCGCCTCGCTGCGTTCCAAGCTGCGGATGCCGGCGCTGATCGAGACCGTGCGCGGCGTCGGGTACCGGCTCGTCGTGCCGCCCGCCGCGCAGGCCGCCGCCACCGCGCCCGCCGACTCCGCGCCGCCCGCCCTCTAGCGGGGGATCCGTCGTGCGCGCCCGCCTGCTCCCCCTGCTCGTCGTCCTGATGGCGGGTGTGCTCCTCGCCCTCGGCTTCCCGCTCGCGGTGTCGCTGGCCGCCGGGCAGCAGCAGCGGGTGGTCGTCGACCGGATCGACGACAGCGCCCGCTTCGCCGCGCTCGCCCAGTTCGTCATCGACGCCGAGGGCTCGAACTCCAGCGGCGCCGACGAGCGCCGCGAGACCCTCCAGGTCGAACTGGCCCGCTACCAGGAGCTGTACGGGATCAACGTCGGCATCTTCCTGCGCGACGACAACGCCATGGTCCGAGCCCCCGGCTGGTGGCAGTTCCCCAAGTCGAGAGAGGGCCGCCTCGCCTTCGAGGCAGCCCTCGCCGGGCGCCGCAGCCACGACCCGGGCCAGGTGTGGCCCTGGCAGACCCACGGCAAACTCCTCGTCGCCTCCCCGGTCGTCCTCGACGGGGACGTGGTCGCCGTCGTCGCCACCGAGTCGCCCACCGACCAGATGCGCGCCCGGATCCTGTGGGGCTGGCTGCTCATCGCCGCCGGGCTCGGCGCCGCCATGCTCCTCGCCTTCGGCGCCGCCCTGCGGCTGACCAGCTGGGTGCTCAAGCCCGTCCAGACCCTCGACGCCGCCGCCCACGGCATCGCCACCGGGCGGATGAACTCCCGCGTCGCGGCCGCCGGCGGCCCCCCGGAACTCAGACGCCTGGCCCGCTCGTTCAACGAGATGGCCGACAACGTGGAGGAGGTCCTGGAACAGCAGCGGGCCTTCGTCGCGGACGCCTCGCACCAGCTGCGCAACCCCCTCGCCGCGCTGCTCCTGCGGATCGAGCTGCTCGCTCTGGAACTCCCCGAGGGCAACGAGGAGATCGCCTCCGTCCGCACGGAGGGCAAGCGCCTGACACAGGTCCTGGACGATCTGCTGGACCTGGCGCTCGCCGAGCACGCCACCGCCGAGATCAGCCTCATCGACATCGCGGGGCTGGCCGCCGAGCGGGTCACCGCCTGGCGCCCCTTCGCCGAGGAGAAGGGCGTCCGGCTCACCGGTACGGGACGCACCGCCGCCACCGGCTGGGCCGACCCGATCGCCCTGTCCAGCGCGCTCGACGCCGTCATCGACAACGCCCTCAAGTTCACGCCGGAGGGCGAGGACGTCGAGGTGTCGCTCTCCGTGGTCGGCGAGGAGGTACGGGTCGTGGTCGCCGACCGGGGACCCGGCCTCACCGAAGAGGAGCTGCTCCGCGTCGGCGACCGGTTCTGGCGCAGCGGACGCCACCAGAACGTCAAGGGCTCCGGACTCGGCCTGTCCATCTCCCGCGCCCTGCTCGCCGCCGGCGGCGGGTCCCTCTCCTACGGGACGAACCCGCCGCACGGCCTGCGGGTGACGGTGGCCGTCCCGCGCACCGACCCCGCCGCCCGGCCCGAGTGAACCGAGGGGCCCCCGGCCCCGGGGGCCCCGGCCGTACGCCGGCGGGAGGGCCGGCGGTCCTCCCGGCGCGGCCCGGCCCTCGCGCGTCGGAGGTGCGGGCGGAGGCGCGGCGGAGGTGCCGCGGAGATGCGTCGGCGGTGCGTCGGAGGGCTCAGGTCCAGGCGAGGGTGGTGCGGGCGGGCGCGGAGACGGCGTACAGCTCGTCCACGGCCCGGACCTCGAGGACAGCAGCCTCCTCCAGCCCGGCCCGTTCGACGGCCGGGAGGTAGAGGGCGGCGGCGCAGGTGCCGCCGAGGAAGCGGCGGGCGCCGTCCGGCAGGACGCGGGACACCTCGTAGTGCCGGACCGGTCCGGCCGCCCGCCGCCAGGACAGCCGCAGGGCCGCCGTGCCGGACTGCTGGGCCGAGGCGGTCACGGCCGGTGTCCCCGGAGCGCCCGGGCGTGGCCGCGCGGCGCCGTCGCGCACCGACAGGGCGCCGAGCCGCCAGCGCACCGGCCTCTCTCCGCGTCCCGTGATCCGTACGGCCAGGCCGTACGCGGTGCCGCCCGCCAGATCCGACAGCCGGACCCGGGTCGTGCGCCAGCCCTGCCCGGCGGCGCGGTCCCGCCCCTTCAGCCAGGTGTACGGGACCTCCCGGCCCGGGGCGGCCGGCTCGCGCGTGGCCACGCCGAGCTCGACCGCGACCGGACCCGACTCGGCCCGGTGCACCAGCTCGACGACCGTGGAGCGGGTCAGCGGCAGCCGGGTGGAGTGCAGCCCGACGGCGGCCGGGGCCGTGAGCCCACCGGAGACGAGCAGGCTGGAACCGCCGCGCCAGGCGGCGGAGAAATCGAGGGTGACCTCGGGGCGGGTTCCGGTGGTGTCCACGACCCAGCGGCGGCCCGGCAGCCGGTCCTGGAGGCCGAGGTGGTTCCACGGCGTGTCCGACACGGCCCTGCCGTCCTCGTACCAGCGCTCGCCGTGCCCGGTGTTGAAGGAGCAGGCGAAGGGCAGCGCGGACACGGTGGACCGGTCGGCGACGGCGGTGGCGGGTGCCCGCCAGGTGCCGTGCGGGTCGGGACGGGCCGGGTCCAGGGACTCGCCCGTCCAGAACCGGTCGTCGGCCCGGTGGAAGGCGCCCGGGGAGCGGTCGGTGAGGTGGTTGCGGGTCCATTCGGGCCGGTAGAAGCCGTAGGAGACGACGTGGTCGCGCTCGCGCGGGACGATCGCGTCCCAGTCCACCGAGGCGTTCCAGCCGTTCGACTCCGTGTCCACGGCCGCCCACAGGTCGTAGCGGCTGCGCCCGAGGCCGTCCGCGAGCGTCCCGGAGGCGGCCAGCTTCGCCGGGGTCCAGCGGAAGTCCACGAACACGGTGTCCGCGACCTTGCCCCGGCGGTCCTCGAAGAACTCCTGGTTGAGCTCGTTGAGCGCGCCCTGCCAGCCGACCTGCCCGGTGGAGTTCATCGCGTCGTACCAGGTGACGCGCAGCCCGTGGGGCTCGCCGGCGGCGTGCAGGGCCCGCAGGAACTGCTGCGTGCGGGAGGCCAGTTCGCTGTCGCCGCCCCCGGTCTCGGCGTTGACGAACCAGCCGTCGAACCCGTACGTCCGCGCCACCCGCACCAGCTTCTCGGCGACCGGGAACCGGCCGAGGGCGTCCCGCCGCACCAGGTCCCGGGTCCACCGGAGGTCGCCGCCGTAGGCCAGGGGCGGCAGGAAGACGTTGCCCAGCACCCGCACGCCGTTGCGGTGCGCGGCGTCGACGACGGGCGCGTTCGGGGCCAGCACGATGCCCTCGCCGGAGGAACCGCCCCAGAAGACCAGCTCGTCGATGTACGCCCAGTGGGTGAGGGCGTAGGAGTCGGCGGTCACGGACCCCTGGGAGGGATTTCCCGCGGTGCTCCCGAAGGAGACGAGCGAGGTGATGCGGGCCTGGCCCGCGCGGGCGGAGGCGTTCGCCGGGACCGGGGTGAAGCGGGGCGCCAGCGGCACGGTCGCGGTGTTGTGCGCCAGGTCGGGATCCGACTCGGGGCTCCAGCGCATGAGGGAGCGCCAGGTGATCCCGGGGCCGGGAACGCCACCGGGGAGCGAGTCCGGGAACCAGTACGAGGCGTACGGGGCCGGCCCGGCGAGGGCCTCGGCGGGTGCGGGTGCGGGTGCGGGTCCGGGTCCGGGCGCGGAGGCGGCCCCGGCTGCGGACCGGGCGGAGGGCGCGGCCGTCGGCGC
>NZ_JBSGWY010000057.1:0-4962 GCF_053609145.1 Streptomyces sp. NPDC054961
CCCACCCGTGCGGGCCGCAGCCAGCCAGGCGGGGCGGGGAACCGCACTCTCGCACCCCCCCCACGACCCCCCCGGGGGGGGGGGGGGGGGGGGCGCCCCCCGGGGCGGGCCGCCCGCCCCTACGAGCGTGTCCGGGGACAGGAGGGGTACGGCGGGGCCGGGTCAGGCCTTGTGGCCCTTGGCGGCGGCCTTGGCCGCCTTCTCGGCGGCTTCCTCGGCCTCCCACTCCGCGATCACGTTGATCGGCGGCGGGGCCTGCGCCAGGAAGAGCCAGGTGAAGTACACCGCCAGCACCATCGGCGGGAGCTTCAGCGCGATCAGCACCCAGCCCAGCTGCGTCGCGTCGCCCCACCAGTACAGCGGGAAGAGGATCGCGTACTTCGCGAGGAAGATCAGGCCCCAGGCCAGGCTCGCCTTGATGTAGGCCTTCTTGCGCCCCGGGTTGCGCGTGCGCCAGGACAGGTTCTCCTTGAACACCGGCCCCAGGATCACCCCCAGCAGCGGGAAGCCCACCAGCGCGGAGAGCGTGAAGGCCACGCCCAGGCCGGCGCCGTAGATCATGCCCGGCAGGTAGAAGCCCTTCGCGCTGCCCGTGAACAGGGCGAAGGCCACGCCCACGCCCACGCCGAAGACCCCGCTGAAGGCGTGCTTCACCGTGTCCTTGCGCAGCAGCCGCACGATCACCAGCAGGACCGCGACGGCGCCCGCGGCGATCGCGGACAGCTTCACGTCCTTGTTGATCGTGTAGATCATGACGAAGAGCAGCCCCGGGAGCATCGTCTCCACGGTGCCCCGGATGCCGCCGAAGGCGTCGAAGAGGGCCGCCTGCGTCACGGCCTTCTGGTCCGCCGACGGCTCGGCGGCGGGATCCACGGCCGGCGGGTTCGGCCCTGCCGACGGGTTCGGTGTGTGCGGCGTGGTCGGTTTGTCGAATGACGGCACCGTCAGTGCTCCTGTCCGAGCGGTCGGAGTTCGTACTTCGGGTTGAAGAGCACCCGACGGCCGTGGCTCATCGAGATCCGCCCGGAGGCGATCATGCGGCGGCCGGGCTCGATTCCCACGATCGAGCGACGCCCGAGCCATACGACGTCCAGCGCGGCGGAGCCGTCGAACAGCTCCGCCTCCAGCGCGGGGACGCCCGCGCGCGGCCGCAGCGTGACGGTCCGCAGGGTCCCGGTGACCTTCACTATCTGCCGGTCGTGGCAGTCGCAGATCCGCGTGCACCCCGCGGCCTCCGCGTCCTCCTGCAGCTCAGCCGAATGCAGGTCCTCCTGCGAGGTGGAAAGCCGCTCTATCATCCGGCGGAACCGGCCCGCCGGCCTGGCGGGTTTCGCCGGCTTGGCGGACTTCTCGGGACGCGGTTCAGCACTCATACAGGAAGCGTACCGGCGCGCCCACTACCTCTCGAAGCGGTATCCCATGCCGGGTTCGGTGATGAAGTGCCTCGGGTGGGAGGGGTCCGCCTCCAGCTTGCGCCGCAGCTGGGCCATGTAGACGCGCAGGTAGTTGGTCTCGGTGCCGTACGAGGGCCCCCAGACCTCCCGCAGCAGCTGCTTCTGGCTGACCAGCTTCCCGGCGTTGCGGACCAGGACCTCCAGCAGGTGCCACTCGGTGGGCGTGAGGCGTACGTCGCGCCCCGCGCGCACCGCCTTCTTCGCGGCGAGGTCGACCGTGAAGCCCTCGGTCTCGACGATCACCTCGTCGTCTCCGGCCCCGGCGGAGGGTTCCGCCCGCCGGACGGCCGCGCGCAGCCTGGCCAGCAGCTCGTCCATGCCGAAGGGCTTGGTGACGTAGTCGTCGGCGCCCGCGTCCAGGGCCTCCACCTTCTCGTCGGAGCTGTGGCGGGCGGAGAGCACGAGGATCGGCACGCGGGTCCAGCCGCGCAGTCCCCTGATCACCTCGACCCCGTCCATGTCGGGCAGGCCGAGGTCCAGGACGACGACGTCGGGGTGGCGGGCGGCCGCCAGTTCCAGGGCGCTCGCCCCGTCGGCGGCCGCGTCGACCTCGTACTTGCGCGCCTTCAGGTTGATCACGAGGGCCCGGACGATCTGGGGTTCGTCGTCCACCACGAGCACCCGGGTCATTGAGGTCCTGCCTTCTGTCGTATCGAATCGAGATCGAACTCCGCGGGTTCCGGCCCGTGGGGGGCCCCGCGCGCGCCCCCGTGCCCGTCCGCCCACCCGGGCCCCTCCGCGTCCCCGGGCACGCCGCGCCCCTCGCCGTCCACGCTCACCGGGACCTGCGGCCGTCCGCCGGTGGCCGCCCTCAGGGTGAGCACCATGGTCAGGCCGCCGCCCGGGGTGTCCTCGGCCGCCAGGGTGCCGCCCATAGCCTCGGCGAAACCGCGCGCGACGGCCAGCCCCAGCCCGACGCCGGCTCCGCGCGGCGCGTCCCCGTACCGCTGGAAGGGGGCGAAGATCCGGTCCTTGGCCTCGTCGGGCACGCCCGGACCGCGGTCGACGACGCGCACCTCCACCCGGTCGCCCAGGAAGCTGGCCGCCACCCACACCCGCTCCCCCGCCGGGCTGTACTTGACGGCGTTCTCGACCACGTTGGCCACGGCCCGCTCCAGGAGCCCCGGATCCACGGCCACCATGGGCAGGGTCTCCGGAACGTCCAGCAGCACGCTGCCCTCGGGTACGCCGCCCAGCGCCATCGGCACCACCTCGTCGAGGTCGATCTCGCGGATCAGCGGGGTGACGGTGCCGGTCTGCAGCCTGGACATGTCCAGCAGGTTGCCCACCAGGTGGTCGAGCCGGTCGGCGCCGTCCTCGATGCCCTCCAGGAGCTCCGCCCGGTCCTCCGGGGACCATTCCACGTCGTCGGAGCGCAGGGAGCTGACGGAGGCCTTGATCGAGGCCAGCGGGGTCCGCAGGTCATGGCTGACGGCGGCCAGCAGCGCGGTCCGGATCCGGTTGCCCTCCGCCATCCGGCGGGCCTGCGACGCCTCCCCGACCAGGCGCTGGCGGTCGAGCACGACGGCGGCCTGGGCGGCGAAGGCGCCGAGGACGCGGCGGTCCTCGGCGGGCAGCACCCGGCCGGACAGGGCCAGCGCCATGTGGTCGCCGATCGGCATGTCCACGTCGGCGTCCTCGGGGCGGGTGACCGGGTTCGGGCCGACGCTGCCGGCGGGCCGCCAGGGTTCGACCTCGCCCTCCCGCTCCAGCAGGGCCACGGATTCCATGGCGAAGGTCTCGCGCACCCGCTCCAGCAGCGCGTCCAGGGTGGTCTCGCCGCGCAGCACGCTGCCGGCCAGGAAGGAGAGGATCTCGGACTCGGCGCGCAGCCGGGCGGCCTGGTGGGTGCGGCGGGCGGCGGCGTCGACGACCGAGGCCACAGAGCCCGCGACGCCGAAGAAGACGGCGATGGCCACGATGTTCTTCGGGTCCGCGACGGTGAAGCGGTGCAGGGGCGGGGCGAAGTAGAAGTTCAGCAGCAGGGACCCGACGGCCGCCGAGGCCAGCGCGGGGTAGAGCCCGCCGAGCAGCGCGGAGGCGACCGTCAGCGCCAGGAAGAGCAGCATCTCGTTGGCGAGGCCGGGGTCGTTGTCGATGTGGATGAGCAGCGCCGCGAGCAGCAGCGGCAGGATCACCCCGGCCACCCAGCCGGCCACCAGCCTGGTCCGGCCGAGCCGGGCCGCCGACCGGACCACGGGCAGGCCGCGGCCCGTGGCGGCCTCCTCGTGCGTGACGATGTGCACGTCGAGGTCGGGCCCGGAGTCGCGGGCCACGGTGGCCCCGACCCCGGGGCCGAAGACGTACCGCCAGGAGCGGCGCCGGCTGGAGCCGAGCACGATCTGCGTGGCGTTGACCCCGCGGGCGAACGCGAGCAGCGCCTCGGGGACGTTGTCGCCGATCACATGGTGAAACGTTCCTCCCAGG
Source organism: Streptomyces sp. NPDC054961 (assembly GCF_053609145.1). Classification (NCBI taxonomy): domain Bacteria; kingdom Bacillati; phylum Actinomycetota; class Actinomycetes; order Kitasatosporales; family Streptomycetaceae; genus Streptomyces; species Streptomyces sp. NPDC054961. The sequence goes on from NZ_JBSGWY010000057.1 coordinate 3,882, forward strand.
TCTTCGACCAGCGTCCGCTGGACCGCGAGCTCCTTGGGCGAGGCCGCGGTCAGCCCGTCGCTGCGGGCGATGTAGACGGCCAGGATCTCGCTGCCGGATCCCTTCGCGGCCACCCGCGAGGCGCGCCGGATCAGGGTGCGCCCCTCGGGGCCCCCGGTGAGGCCCACGACGATCCGCTCGCGCGCCTGCCAGGTGGAGCGGATGTCGTGCTCGCCGCGGTACTGCTGGAGGTACTCGTCCGCCCGGTCGGCGACCCAGAGCAGCGCGAGCTCGCGCAGCGCGGTCAGGTTGCCGGGGCGGAAGTAGTTGGAGAGGGCCGCGTCGACCTTGTCGGACGTGTAGATGTTGCCGTGCGCCATGCGGCGGCGCAGCGCCTGCGGGGACATGTCGACCAGCTCGATCTGGTCGGCGCGGCGCACCACCTCGTCGGGGACGGTCTCCCGCTGCCGCACCCCCGTGATCGACTCCACCACGTCGCCGAGCGACTCCAGGTGCTGGATGTTCACGGTGGTGATCACGTCGATCCCGGCCCGCAGCAACTCCTCGACGTCCTGCCAGCGCTTGGCGTTGCGCGAGCCGGGGACGTTGGTGTGCGCCAGCTCGTCCACCAGGGCCACGGCCGGTTCACGGGCCAGGAGCGCGTCCACGTCCATCTCGGTGAAGGCGGCCCCCCGGTACGAGAGCGCGCGGCGCTCGACCTGTTCCAGGCCGTGCAGCATGACCTCGGTGCGCGGCCGCCCGTGGTGCTCCACGAAGCCGACGGCGATGTCGGCGCCGCGCTCCGCCCGGCGGTGTCCCTCCGAGAGCATGGCGTACGTCTTGCCCACTCCGGGTGCCGAGCCGAGATAGATCCTTAGCCTGCCGCGTCCCATGCGCTCATTCTCCGGGACGTTCCTCCCGTTCACGCACCGTTGACGGCGTATGTGCCGATCCCTGACGGATCCCTGACACCGCCCCCGGCACCGCGGGCGGCCGGACCACCGCTGCCGTCCGGGCGGCCGGCGGGCGCCCGGACACGGGCGGGGGGGGGGGGCGGGGGCGCCGGGGGGGGCGGGGGGCGCGCGGGGCGGGCGGCGGCGCG
>NZ_JBSGWY010000057.1:4972-18930 GCF_053609145.1 Streptomyces sp. NPDC054961
GGCCGCACCCCTCCAGGGGTGCGGCCCACGGCCGTACGGGTCCACACCGGGGTCAGCGGACCTCGGTGATCTCCGGACCGCGCTCCAGCTGGCCCATGCCGCCGCCGAAGCGGGAGCCTTCGTGCTCCTCGGTGGTCTGCACGCCGTCCGGCACCATCTGCGCGTCGTTGGGCAGCTTCAGGACGATCGGGTCGCGCGGGGCCATCGGGCCCTCACCGCGGACCACGACGGTGTCCAGGAAGATCCGCTCCAGCACGCCCGCCGACTCGGGACGCACCGCGCCCTGGCCGGAAATGACACCGCGCAGGAACCAGCGCGGGCCGTCCACACCGACGAAGCGGACCAGCTGGGCGCCGGTCTGCCCGTCCGGGAGCGGAACGGGCACCTGAGCGCGCAGCTCCCAGCCCAGCGGACCCTCGACCTCGTCGATGATGCCGCCCTGCTTGGTGATGCCCTCGGCGATCTCCTCGCGGACCTCGCCCCAGATGCCCTCCTTGCGGGGGGCGGCGAAGGCCTGCAGCTGCACGGCGCTGTCCCCGAGCACCACGGTCGCGGCGACGATCGCGTCACCGGCGACCTCGACGCGCAGCTCCATGCCCTCGACACCCGGTACGAGGATGCCGCCGAGGTCGACCCGGCCGTCCTCGGGGTTGCCGGGGACCTCCGAGACGTCCCACGGGCCGTCGGGCCGCGGGGCCGGGGGCAGGTTCACCCTGCGCGGCTGTTCCTCGTCGGTCTCCTGGGCGCCGTCCTGCTCATCGGCGCCGACGCCGTCGACGACCTGCTCGGCCGCGCCGCCGTCCTTGACGGAGTCGTTCTTCTTGCGACGTCCGAACACGTCACTGTCCTTCCCGGTCGGATACGACCGAAGCGTAGCCATTCCCACCCTGCTGACCAGCGCCGGATCCGGCCACGGCCGCATGACCACCGGTGGAGCCGAAACCCCCCTCGGCCCGCGCCGAGTCGGGAAGTTCCGCCACCTCGTGGAAGCGCACCTTCTCGACCCGCTGGACAACCAGCTGGGCAATGCGGTCGAAACGCTCGAACCGGACGCTCTCGCGAGGGTCGAGATTGACCACGATCACCTTGATCTCCCCACGGTACCCGGCATCCACCGTCCCGGGGGCATTCACGAGCGCGAGCCCGCAGCGTGCGGCCAGGCCGGAGCGCGGGTGCACGAACGCCGCGTACCCGTCGGGCAGCGCGATGGAGACTCCGGTGGGCAGTACGGCCCGCTCTCCGGGCTCCAGCTCGGCGGCCACGGTGGTCACCAGATCGCAGCCGGCGTCGCCGGGGTGCCCGTAGGCCGGGATCGGCACGTCCGGGTCGACGCGCCTGATCAGGACGTCGACGCCGCCGCGGGCGCTGTTGTTGTCAGACATCAGGGGTTCACCTCGAAGGCGCGTGCGCGCCTGACCTGGTCCGGGTCGGCCATCGCCGCCCGGATCTCCTCGGGCCGTCCGTTGTCGATGAAGTGGTCGACCTTCACCTCGATGAAGAGGGCGTCCGCGCGCAGTGCGACGGGCCCCTGCGGACCGCCTATTCGACCGACCGCGCTGGAGTAGATCTTCCGGCCGGCCACGGCGGTGACCTCGGCCTCCAGGTACAGCACGGTGTCCACGGGCACGGGCCGGACGAAGTCCGTCTCCAGCCTGCCGGTGACGGCGATGACGCGCAGCAGCCAGTTCAGGGATCCGAGGGTCTCGTCGAGCGCGGTGGCGAGGACGCCGCCGTGGGCGAGGCCCGGCGCGCCCTGGTGGGCGGGCTTGACGGTGAACTCGGCGCTGACGCGCACGCCCTCTCCCGCGCGGGCCTCCAGGTGCAGTCCGTGCGGCTGGCCGTCGCCGCAGCCGAAGCAGTGCTCGTAGTGCGCACCGAGGAGCTCGCCGGGTGCCGGGGCATCGGGGTGCCTCACCGGCGCGGTGGCATCGGCCGGGGGCGTCAACGCTGTGTTTCGTCCACTCACAGCCGCAGACCTTACCCGCGCGGCTACCCGCCGGTCGCCCCGTGGGAGGCTTGGAGGCATGCAGCTCTCCCCCGCGCACCACGACGAACGTCTGACCGCCCCCCGTTCCTGGTGGGGCATCGCCGCACTGGCCGGTCTCGCGTGCGCGCTGATGCTGCTGCCGCTGGGCACGATGCCGCTGCTGGCCGGGCTGATCGGCGGCACCGCGCTGACGGGGCTGCTGGTGAGTTCGTACGGATCCCAGCGCGTGCGCGTGGTGGGTGGCGCGCTGGCCGCGGGCGACGCCCGGATCCCGGTGGCGGCGCTGGGCGACCCGGAGGTCCTGGATCCCGAGGAGACCCGCGCCTGGCGGACGCACAAGGCCGATACCCGCGCCTTCATGCTGATGCGCAGCTACGTGCCGACGGCGGTCCGCGTCGAGGTCACCGACCCGGCGGACCCGACCCCGTACGTCTACGTCTCCACGCGCGAGCCCCAGGCCCTGGCGGCGGCCATCCGCGCCGCGCAGGCCGAGGCCTGACGCGAGGATCAGGCCAGCGGGTCGACGACGCGGCCCTCGACCGCGGCCCTGACGACCCCGGGAAGGCCCTCGGCGGGCCGCTCGAGGGGCGGGAGCGGGGGCAGCGCGTTCCAGGCCACGGCGCGGGCCCGCAGGTCCGTACGCACCTTCTCGGCGAGTTTGCGGGTGTCGCGGCGGTTCATGACCGCGCCGACGGCCGCGCCGACCATGAAGGGCATCAGGTTCGGCAGGTTGCGGAACATCCGCTTCATGATCTGCTGGCGCAGTTCGCGCTTCATCTGACCGCCCAGCGCCGCGTTCAGCGTCGTCGGCTTGGTCAGGTCCACCCCGCGCTCCTCCGTCCACGACATGAGGTAGGCGGAGCTGCGCTCCTTGAGGTTCCCGGGCGGGCGCAGGCCGTAGACCTCGTGGAGCTCGGCGACGAGCTTCAGCTCGATCGCGGCGACCGCGGTGATCTCGGCGGCCAGTTCGGCCGGGATGGCGGGCGGCACCGGCAGCATGGCGGCCGCGCCGATCCCCGCGCCGACGGTGGACGTCGCGTTGGCGGCGCCGGCGATCAGTTTGCCCGCGAGCTGGTCGGGCCCGAGGCCCGGGAACTGCGCGCGCAGGGTCGCGAGGTCCCGAACCGGAACGCGCGGTGCGTTCTCGATGACCCGGTCGGCGAGGTGAAGGGCGGCGGCCCTGGCACTTTCGCCGCCCTTGCGCACACCGTTCTTGACGGCTTGCAGCCGACGGACCCCGGAGGCGTACCGGGATCCCTCGTCGGCCCCTGGGGCCGACGGCACCGCCTGGGCGGTGTCGGGGAGCACGGCGGGTACGCCGGGGGCTCCAGGGCCCGTTTCCAGGCCTTTGGCTCCCGCCTGCGTCTCCGCCGGATCACCAGTCTTCCGAAAGCGGTGCTTGCGGAAGGGTGTCGAGCCGGTCACGGCCGACGCCTCTCAGTCACATTCGCGGCAGATCGGCTGACCGTTCTTCTCGCGTGCCAGCTGGCTGCGGTGGTGCACCAGGAAGCAGCTCGTGCAGGTGAACTCGTCGGCCTGCTTGGGCAGGACCCGAACGGCCAGTTCCTCGTTGGAGAGGTCCGCGCCGGGCAGGTCGAGGCCCTCCGCGTTGTCGATCTCGTCCAGGTCGACGTTCGAGGACGACTTCTCGTTGCGACGCGCCTTCAGCTCTTCGATGCTGTCGTTGTCTACGTCGTCGTCGGTCTTGCGCGGGGTGTCGTAGTCCGTTGCCATAGTTCGCTCTCCCCCTCTGGGATTTAGCGGGTGTCTCAGCGCAGGTAACGCGCGAGAGGCCGGACTTGTGCCCGACCTGAGGCGGAGATTTTGCCTCACATCAAGGTCTGTTACTCAATCGACACCCAGCCGCACATCAGAAGCAGCGATTGGCTGGGATGACGACCGGGACCGTACACGGTCCGGGGGCCGTCTTGCACAAACGCCACCCCATGTATTTCCCGCCGCTAGGGGGGCCGGAAACCCGGACTTCCCGGGCTTTCCGGCCCCCAACAGGTCACTGAACGCATACGGTTCGACACCCGACACTGTGATCGATCGCACAGAAGTCACTGTCTTCATCACCCAAGCATTCAGCCAGCAGCGAACATAGGGTGAGCGGAGTCACAAGGGCAGGGTGACACGCATCACGAGGCCACCGCCCTCGCGCGGGACCGCCTGGATCCTCCCGCCGTGCGCGCGCGCCACGGAGCGCGCGATGGAGAGGCCGAGCCCGACACCCTTGTCGCTGCCCGTTCGCTCCGTACGCAGCCGTCTGAAGGGCTCGAACAGGTTGTCCACCTCGTACGCGGGAACCACGGGACCCGTGTTCGATACCGACAGGACCGCATGGCCGTGCACGGCTTCGGTGGTGACCTCCACCCAGCCGCCCTCCGGGACGTTGTAGCGGACGGCGTTCTGCACGAGGTTCAGCGCGATCCGCTCCAGCAGGACGCCGTTGCCCTGGACGACGGCCAGCGCGCGCTCGCCGCGGATCTCCACGCCCTTGGCATGGGCCTCGCCCCGCGCCTGGTCGATGGCGCGCGAGGCCACCTCCGCCAGGTCCACGGGCTTGCGCTCGACGATCTGGTTGTCGCTGCGGGCCAGCAGCAGCAGGCCCTCCACCAGCTGCTCGCTGCGCTCGTTGGTGGCGAGCAGCGTCTTGCCCAGCTGTTGCAGCTCCACCGGCGCCCCCGGATCGGAGAGGTGCACCTCCAGCAGCGTCCGGTTGATGGCCAGGGGCGTTCTCAGCTCGTGCGAGGCGTTGGCCACGAACCGTTGCTGGGCGGTGAAGGCCCGCTCCAGCCGGTCGAGCATCTCGTCGAAGGTGTCGGCGAGCTCCTTGAGCTCGTCGTCCGGACCATCCAGCTCGATCCGCCGGGTCAGGTCGGAACCGACCACCCGGCGGGCGGTCCGGGTGATCTTGCCGAGCGGCGAGAGCACCCGTCCGGCCATCGCGTAGCCGAAGGCGAAGGCGATGATGCTCAGACCCATCAGGGCCATGAGCGAGCGGCTCAGCAGGTCGTCCAGCGCCAGCTTGCGCTGCTCGAGGACGCACTGCGCGATCGCGGCGTTGAACTGGTCGGCCGTCCGGGCGCCGGTGCCCACGCCGGGGCAGTTGGGGCTGACGATCTGGACGTCGCCCTGGCCGCCCGTGATCCTGAATACGGCGTTGCCCTCCTTGAGCGCCTGCGCCGCCAGCAGGTAGATGATCGACAGCAGCAGGATGCCGGCGATCAGGAACATCCCGCCGTACAGCAGCGTGAGGCGTATCCGGATGGTCGGGCGCAGCCAAGGGAAAGGACCCTCGGGCTGGCCGGGGTCCCAGGTCGGTTTCGGTGGCGCCGCTGGTGGCACCGGGGTCGTTGCCATCCGCGTCAGATCCGGTAGCCGGAACCCGGGACGGTCACGATGACCGGCGGCTCGCCCAGTTTGCGCCGCAGCGTCATCACCGTCACGCGCACCACGTTGGTGAACGGGTCGGTGTTCTCGTCCCACGCCTTCTCCAGGAGCTGCTCGGCGGACACGACGGTGCCCTCGCTGCGCATGAGGACCTCCAGCACCGCGAACTCCTTCGGCGCCAGCTGCACCTCCTTGCCTTCGCGGAAGACCTCGCGCCGGTTCGGGTCCAGCTTGATCCCGGCGCGCTCCAGCACGGGGGGCAGCGCCACGGTGGTGCGGCGCCCGAGCGCCCGTACCCGGGCGGTCAGCTCCGTGAACGCGAAGGGCTTGGGCAGGTAGTCGTCCGCCCCGAGCTCCAGGCCCTCGACCCGGTCGCTCACGTCGCCGGAGGCCGTCAGCATGAGCACGCGCGTGGGCATGCCGAGCTCGACGATCTTCCGGCAGACGTCGTCACCGTGCACGAGCGGGAGGTCCCGGTCGAGCACGACCACGTCGTAGTCGTTCACTCCGACGCGCTCCAGGGCGGCGGCGCCGTCGTACACGACGTCCACGGCCATGGCCTCCCGACGCAGTCCGGTGGCAACCGCATCGGCGAGCAGCTGCTCGTCTTCGACGACGAGTACGCGCACGTCGTTTCCTTCCTCAGTGCCCGTCAGGGCAGGCGTGTGGGGTGCGTCGACCATCCTGCCCCTTTCGGCCGTAAACCGGCTGTAAGACGCCACACGGGGCTACGCGAGGGACGGAAGTGAGGATTCCCTCGCCTCACGAGGTTTCTGGGACCAGGGCACCGGGGAGGACGAGAACACACCCCGAACACTCCCTGACGGCGGTTTGCCACGCGCCGCCGCCGACCCACGAAGAGGGGGCGAACCCCATGGACGCATTCACCGCGGGACTCCTGCAGCGCATCAGGAGCACGCAGTCGGACCTCAGGCAGGCCCGCGAGACGGGCGACGACTTCCTCGTGGAAGTGGAACAGGCGGAGCTGGAAGACCTCCAGCGCCTCGCCGCCGAGCACGGAGTACCGCTCTCGGTACCCGTCTCCGTCCCCGCCTGCTGACCACCCGGCCGACCGCTCGCCGGTAGGCCCACCCACCCAGGCCCCTCGAACCCCGGCAGCCGCCACCCGGCCGCCGGGGTTCCTTCACGTGCTCCCCCGCGCTCCGCCCGCGGCTCCGGCCGCGGCCGGCTCAGTCGTGCCAGGCCCCGGCCTCCTCCAGCAGCGGCTGGAGCGAGGCGAACACCGCCGGGCCGGCTGCCAGGGTCAGTTCCAGCGAGGCGCGCTGCCCCGGCCGGCCCCCGGTCAGGGCGCCCGCTTCCCGGGCGATGAGGTCCCCCGCCGCCAGGTCCCACGGGTTGAGCCCGCGCTCGAAGTGTCCGTCGAGGCGGCCGGCGGCGACGTCGCACAGGTCCAGCGCCGCCGAGCCGCCGCGCCGGATGTCCCGCACGAGCGGGATGATCCGCTGGATGACGTCGGCCTGGTGGGCCCGTCGCGACTGCACGTACGCGAACCCGGTGCTGATCAGCGCCTGGTCCAGGGGCGCCGCCGGACGGCACGCGAGCCGGGTCGCGCCCATCCACGCACCGCGCCCGAGCACCGCGTGGTAGGTCTCCGCGCGCATCGGCGCGGCCACCACGCCGACGACGGCCTCCCCGAGGTACTCGGCCGCGATGGACACGCCCCAGTTCGGCAGCCCGTAGAGGTAGTTCACGGTGCCGTCGAGCGGGTCGATGATCCAGCGCACGCCGCTCGTCCCGGCCGTGTCGGAACCCTCCTCGCCCAGCAGCCCGTCCTCGGGGCGCCGCTCCCCGAGGATCCCGGTGATCAGCTTCTCCGCCGCGAGGTCCATCTCGGTGACCACGTCGATCGGGCTCGACTTGGTCGCCGCGACGGCCAGATCGGCCGGCCGGCCGTCCCGCAGCAGCGCGCCGGCCCGGCCCGCGGCCTCCAGGGCCACGTCCAGCAGCTCGGTCTTCAGTTGTTCGGAAATCCCTGACGTCACAGCCGGTCCCACTCCCTACGCGTACGGACTGTCCACACCCGCGGCCGCCGGCCGGGGCCCCCGTGCCGGGCAGCAGCCCACGGCACACAGATCATGACTCGCTCCCAGGAGCCCGAGCGCGCAGCGCTCCACGGCCTCGCCGCGTTCCGCCGCCGCCCGCTCCAGCAGGAGGTCCCGGACGGCCGCAGCGAACCGGGGGTCCGCGCCGACCGTCGCCGAGCGGGCGACGGGCAGCCCCAGTTCGGCGGCCTTCGCCGTCGCCTCCGTGTCGAGGTCGTAGAGGACCTCCATGTGGTCCGAGACGAAGCCGATCGGCACCATGACGACCGCCGGGGCGCCCGCCCCGTGCAGGGCCTCCAGGTGGTCGCAGACGTCCGGCTCCAGCCACGGGACGTGCGGGGCGCCGCTGCGCGACTGGTAGACGAGCTCCCAGGGCAGCTCGGCGCCGGTCTCGGCCCGGACGGCGTCGGCGACCAGCTTCGCGACGTCCAGGTGCTGCTTGACGTAGGCACCGCCCTCGCCGTCGCCGGTGTGGTCCGCCGCCGGACCCGAGGTGTCCGCGGCCGCGATCGGGATGGAGTGGGTGGTGAAGGCCAGCCGGGCGCCGGAGCGGACCTCGGCGGGCAGCGACTCCAGCGCCGCGAGCACGCCGTCGACCACGGGCCGCACGAAGCCGGGGTGGTTGAAGTAGTGGCGCAGCTTGTCGACCTTCGGCAGGTCCGCCTCGGCCACCCCGTCCTCGACGAGCAGCGCGAGCGCGTCGGCGAGGTTCTCGCGGTACTGCCGGCAGCCCGAGTACGAGGCGTACGCGCTGGTCGCCAGGACGGCGATGCGGCGGCGGCCGTCGGCGGCCATCTCGCGCATCACGTCGTTCAGGTACGGGGCCCAGTTGCGGTTGCCCCAGTAGACCGGCAGGTCCAGCCCGTGCTCCGCGAAGTCCTTGCGCAGCGCGTCCAGCAGCTCGCGGTTCTGCCCGTTGATGGGACTGACCCCGCCGAAGCCGAAGTAGTGCTTGCCGACCTCCTTGAGCCGCTCGCGCGGGATGCCCCGCCCGCGCGTGACGTTCTCCAGGAACGGCACGACGTCTTCGGGCCCTTCGGGACCGCCGAAGGACAGCAGCAGGAGGGCGTCGTAAGGGGCGGCGGGGCCTTCGGCCGAGCCGGGAGCGGAGGCGCGGAGCTGGTCAGACATGGTTCAAATCCTGCCACCCGGGGCCGTCGGCCGGGAAACGGGCCCGGCGCCACCACCCCGGCAGCGCAGGTAAGGTCACCCTTACTTTCTTTGGTTCCTCCCCATGCGGGCGCCTGGTGCGCGGTCTTAACCTGTATGGGCCAACGACGTCCCTTACGGAGGGCACCTTGCCCAGTCCCTACCGCGCGATATTCGCCGCACCGGGAAGCCGGTCGTTCAGCGCCGCCGGCCTCCTGGGACGGCTCCCGCTGTCGATGGTCGGCGTCGGCATCCTCACGATGATCTCCGAGCTCACCGGCCGGTACTCGCTGGCCGGCGCGCTCACCGCCACCCTCGCGCTCTCCGCCGCCGTCATCGGCCCCCAGGTCTCCCGCCTGGTCGACCAGTACGGCCAGCGGCGCGTGCTGCGCCCGGCGACCCTGCTGGCGGTCCTCGCCGTCTCCGGCCTGCTGCTCTGCACGGCCAACCACGCGCCCGACTGGACCCTGTTCCTCTTCTCCGCGCTCGCCGGCTGCGTACCGAGCGTCGGCTCGATGATCCGCGCCCGGTGGACGGCCATCTACCGGGACTCCCCGCGCGAACTGCACACGGCGTACTCCCTGGAGTCGGTCCTCGACGAGGTCTGCTTCATCTTCGGCCCGATCCTCGCCATCGGGCTGTCCACCACCTGGTTCCCCGAGGCCGGCCCGCTGGTCGCCGGGGCCTGTCTGCTGGTGGGCGTCTGGTGGCTGACCGCGCAGCGCGCCACCGAACCGGCCCCGCACCCCCGCGGCGCGGACACCGACCGCACCTCGGCGCTGCGCTCCCCCGGACTCCAGGTGCTGATGGCCACCTTCGTGGCCACCGGGGCGATTTTCGGCTCCATCGACGTGGTCACCCTGGCCTTCGCCGAGGAGCAGGGCCACAAGGCCGCCGCCAGCTTCATCCTCGCCGTCTGGGCCGTCGGATCCTGCCTCGCCGGCATCGTCTTCGGCCTGCTCCACCTCAAGGGCAAGGCCGAACGCAGGTGGGTGCTGGGCATCTGTGCGATGGCCGTGAGTATGATCCCCCTCCTACTGGCCGGGAACCTTCCATTTCTGGCCGTGGCGCTCTTCGTCTCGGGCCTCGCCATCGCTCCCACGATGATCACCACGATGGCCCTGATCGAGGCGCACGTACCACGCGCGAAGCTGACCGAGGGCATGACCTGGATCAGCACCGGCCTCGCGGTCGGGGTCGCGCTCGGGTCCTCCGTGGCCGGCTGGGTCATCGACGCCGCCGGTGCGAAGACCGGGTACGTCGTCTCCATCTCGGCGGGGACCGCGGCGGCGGCGGTGGCGTTCGCGGGATATCGCCGGCTGACGAGGTCGGCGCAAGGGGAGGAGCCTTCTAGCGATGGCGACGACGGGGACAGCAGACAAGAGCGGGACACGGACCGACGCGTGGCATAACTGGGCGGGCAACGTCAGCGCCACGCCCACGCGCGTGGTGACCCCGGCATCGGTCGGGGAACTCCAGGAGGCGGTCCGCCGGGCCGCCGGGGACGGGCTGAAGGTGAAGGCCGTCGGCACCGGCCACTCCTTCACCGCGGCCGCGGCGACCGACGGCGTGCTCCTGCGCCCGCAGGCCCTGGCCGGGATCCAGGCGATCGACCGGACCGCCGGCACCGTCACGGTGGCGGCGGGCACGGTCCTGAAGGACCTCAACGTGGCCCTCGCCAAGGAGGGCCTGTCGCTCACGAACATGGGCGACATCATGGAGCAGACGGTCTCCGGGGCGACCAGCACCGGAACCCACGGCACCGGCCGCGACTCGGCCTCCATCGCCGCCCAGATCCGCGGTCTGGAGCTGGTCACGGCGGACGGGAGGCTGCTGAACTGTTCGGAGAAGGAGAATCCGGAGGTCTTCGCGGCGGCGCGCCTGGGCATCGGGGCGCTCGGCATCGTCACCTCGATCACCTTCGCGGTGGAGCCGGTCTTCTTCCTGACCGCCCGTGAGGAGCCCATGGGCTTCGACCGGGTGATGGCCGAGTTCGACCAGCACCACGCGGAGAACGAGCACTTCGAGTTCTACTGGTTCCCGCACACCGGCAACTGCAACACCAAGCGGAACAACCGCAGCCTGGGCCCGGCCGCCCCGCCCGGAGCGGTCAGGGCCTGGGTCGATGACGAGCTGCTGTCCAACGGCGTCTTCCAGGCCGCCAACTCCCTGGGCCGCGCCGTCCCCGCGGTCATCCCCGGCATCGCCCGGATCGCCAGCCGCGCGCTGTCGGCGCGCACGTACACGGACATCCCGTACAAGGTGTTCACCAGCCCGCGCCGGGTCCGGTTCGTGGAGATGGAGTACGCCCTTCCGCGCGAGCGCGTGGTCGAGGCGCTGCGGGAGCTCAAGGCCATGGTCGACCGCTCCGACCTGCGGATCAGCTTCCCCGTGGAGGTGCGGACGGCTCCGGCGGACGACATCACCCTGTCGACGGCCTCGGGGCGCGAGAGCGCGTACATCGCGGTGCACATGTACAAGGGCACCCCCTACCAGGGCTACTTCACGGCCGCCGAGCGCATCTTCACGGCGCACGGCGGGCGGCCGCACTGGGGCAAGGTGCACACGCGGGACGCGGAGTACTTCGCCCGGGTGTACCCGCGCTTCGGCGAGTTCACCGCGCTCCGGGACCGGCTGGACCCGGACCGGGTGTTCGGCAACGACTACCTGCGGCGGGTCCTGGGCGACTGAACCCGGGCGGCCGGGGCCGGTCCCGGGTCCCGGCCGCTTCAGGGAGTCTGCGAGCCCTGCCCCGAGCCGGAGTCCGCTCCGCCGACGGAGCCGGAGCCGGAGCCGGTGCCGGAGCCGGAGCCGGAGCCCGCGCCGCCGGGCGTCGCGTTGCCGCTGCTCCGCGACGGGGTCGGCGTCGGGGTGGGCGTCGGGTCCTGCTTCGACGGGCTCGTCCCCGGGCCCGGGGACGCGTCCGGGGACGGGGAGGAGGACGGATCGGGCGCGCCCGGGCTCCGGCCGCCGTCGGAGCGTGAGGGGCTCGGGGAGTTCCCGGTCTCCGGGGCCGTCCCGCCCTTGCCCTTCTCGTCGGTGCCGCCCTCGGGCGCGGCGGGCTTGTCGCGGCCCGCCTTCTGCGTGCCGACGGAGAAGAGGGTCCCGCCGCCCTTGCTGACGGAGGTGCCGGCGATCGCCTCGTAGGTCCCGAGGCCGCCGACCGCGAGGGCGAACACCAGGCCGGAGACGGCCGCCGTGCGCTTCCAGCCCCGGACCCGGCTGCCGTGCACGGTGGCCTCGCCGAACTCCTCCGAGAGCCCGGCCGGGGGCGGTGACGCCGGAAGGGGCACCTCGCGCAGCACCATCGTGCCGTCGGGCGCCCGTTCCCCGACCGGCTCCTCGTGCGCCCCGCGCACCGGCACCTGACGGGCCTTCGGGCAGGCGCTCTCGCGCAGCTGGTCGCCGGTGCGCCGGAAGAAGTGCTGGATGACGGGCCCGCCCGCCGTGGCCACCACGCTCACCACACCGGCGCCGAGGATGGTCCCGTAGACGCCCATCGTCGAGGCGAGCAGGGCCGCCGCGACGGTGGCGAGGGAGGAACCCGCGACCTGAGCCGCACTCAGGTCGAGCTTCCTCTTCGGCTCCTGGTCCGGCTCGTGCGTCGTCCCGCCGGCCCGCGTCGTCTTCTGACCCATCGCCATCCCCTACGTGTCCTGCCTCTCGCGCTCCGCCTCTTCCTCCAGTGAATGACCGATGAGCGAAACAGATAGTTCCATTTCCGGAGATTCTGTGAAGCAGGACACCCCAAAACGGACACACGCCCCGGTCCGTCCGGATCTGGACCCGTTCCAGGGCAGCCCAACTCCCGCCGTCCGGGACAAGTTCGGCGGCGCGGCGGTCCACCCAGGTGGCCCGAATGGAGTACTGTGGCGAGCCCTGGGGCCGTCCTTCCTTATCGATGTCCGGACCCGGGAGAGGGGGCCGGCTGATGGAACAACGGCACTCGAGACCAGCGATGCCGCGGTGTTGCACGGGATTCTGCTGCGCACAGTAACCATTCGGTCACTGTGCGTGCCCAACAGGTAACCGTGCCATAACAGCGATCAAGGGCGCATGCCCGACACGCCGGTTTAACTCGGCAAGGTAGTGGCAGGCTGCACCCGGGCAGGCCACACTCGACTAGCGGAAGCAGCGACGCACGTGACGTCGGCAGGCACCACCCGGGAGGTTCCCATGCCCGAACTGCGTGTCGTGGCCGTCTCAAATGACGGCACACGACTGGTGCTCAAGGCTGCGGACAGCACGGAGTACACGCTTCCGATCGACGAGCGTCTACGGGCTGCCGTGCGCAATGACCGTGCGCGCCTGAACCAGATCGAGATCGAGGTGGAGAGCCACCTCCGCCCCCGCGACATCCAGGCCCGCATACGAGCCGGAGCCTCCGCGGAGGAGGTCGCTCAGCTCGCCGGCATCCCCGTCGACCGGGTGCGCCGTTTCGAGGGCCCCGTGCTCGCGGAGCGCGCGTTCATGGCCGAGCGGGCCCGCAAGACCCCCGTGCGCCGGCCGGGCGAGAACACCGGACCCCAGCTCGGCGAGGCCGTGCAGGAACGGCTGACGCTGCGCGGGGCCGAGAAGGAATCCGTCCAGTGGGACTCCTGGCGCCGCGACGACGGCACGTGGGAAGTCCTCCTGGTGTACCGGGTCGCGAGCGAGCCGCACGCGGCGAGCTGGACGTACGACCCGCCGCGCCGGCTGGTCGTGGCCGTCGACGACGAAGCCCGCTCCCTGATCGGCGAGTCGGACGACCTGCCCGCGACGCCCGAGCCGAGCTTCCCGTTCGTGCCGAGGATCGCCCGGCTGCCCCGGGACCGGCCGCTGGACCGTGCGCTCGACCGCCAGCTGGAACGCCCGGTCGCCCCGGCCCCGCCGCCCCCTCCGGAGCCGGAGGAGGAACGGGACACCCTGACGAGCCTGCTGGAGGCGGTACCGAGCTTCCGCGGCGACCTCGTGGTCCCGGAGCCGGTGGAGGAACCGGAGCCGGAGGAGCCGGCGGCGGCGTCGGCCTCGGCGGCCGGCGCGGGCGCCGCGTACGCGGACGTCCTGATGCCGCGCACGGTGGCGGGCCACCGGGACCGCCTGACGGGCACCACGGACCGCCAGGCGGAAGCCGACGGGGTCCGGCCCGGCCGCCGGGCGGCGGTCCCGAGCTGGGACGAGATCGTCTTCGGCACCCGCCGCAAGAAGCAGGAGTAACCCGCCGCCGGGCGGACCGCCCGGACCGGCGCACCACGGGTCCGCCCGGAGGCGGCCGCGGCGGGCGGCCCCCGGCGGCGGCGGAGGGGCGCCGGGCGGGGTATTCGGGCGCCCCCCGCCCCCGGGCGGCGGCCGCCGCCGCGCCGCGCCGGGCGGGCGCCCGGGCG
>NZ_JBSGWY010000057.1:18940-21958 GCF_053609145.1 Streptomyces sp. NPDC054961
ACCCCGCGCTTCCCCCCCGCCGGGGGGCGCCCCCCCGCCCCGGCCCCCCCCGGGGCCCCCGGGGCCCCCCCCGCCGCGCCCTTCACCGTGCGACGGCTCAGGGGCGCGCGGCGATGAAGGCGAGCACCCGGCGCCAGGCGTCGGCCGACGCCTCGGCGCACTCGTGAGCGCCCTGCTCGAAGAAGCCGTGCGGGGCTCCCCCGTAGGTGACGAACTCGCGCGGGCATCCGGCCTCGGCGAGGGCTCCGTCGAAGGCTTCGACCACACCCTGCGGGATGGCCTCGTCCGCGCCGCCCCACAAGGCCAGGATCGGCGCGGTCAGCCCCGCCGCGAGCTGCGTGGGTCCCGGCGAGCCGTTGATGGCGTCCGGGAAGCCGTAGAAGCCGACGGCGCCGGCCGTCCCGAACTCCGGTGCGGCGGTGCGGAACGCCTGGCGGCCGCCGAAGCAGAAGCCGAGCGAGACCACCCGACGGGCACCGCTCGCACGTATGTGTGCGATGGCGGCGGCCATGTCGGCATCCAGTCCCGACGGGGTGAGCTGGGCCAGGTGCCGCATCAGATGGCCCATTTCCCTGAATCCCTCGTCACGGCTCCGGTGATCGGGTCCCGCGGTGCGGCCGAAATAGTCGATCGCCAGCGCCGTGTGCCCCTGCTCGGCCAGGCGCACGGTGAGCGTCTCGTAGAAATCGGAGAGGCCGTTGTTGTCCGGGAGTACGAGCACGCCCGTGCCGGAGGGCCGCTCGGGCACGGCCAGACGGGCGGCGAAGCGTGCGCCGTCGGCAGCGGTGAGGACGAGCGGTTCCGAGGTGACAGCGGTGACGGCCGGGCCGTGGAGCGGCGGGGCGGCATCGGATGCGTAGCACACGGGCGGATTCCTTTTCGGGCCGAGAGATCAGACCCGAAAAGGCTAACAACAAATCCATTGGATACGGGCGATCATATCACGGACGAGCAATTTCCAAAAGATTATCGGCGGTAAACGTTCGGTGAAGAATGCCGATTATGAATTCCCCCCGCACTCGGTGCGGCATCGCGTTCCCACCGCTCCGCGCGGCCCCGGCCGGGGGGCGTCAGCCGCGGTCCGGACCCACCGCCACCGGGCGGGACGGGTCCGCGGACCAGTGGGACCAGCTTCCCGCGTACAGGGCCGCCGGGATGCCCGCCACCGACAGGGCGAGCACCTCGTGGGCCCCCGAGACCCCGGAGCCGCAGTAGACGCCCACCCGGGCCGAGCCGCCCGCGCCCACCGCCTCGAACCTGGCGCGCAGTTCGTCCGCCGCGAGGAACAGTCCGTCCGGGCCCACGTTCTGCGTGGTCGGCGCCGACACCGCGCCGGGAATGTGGCCCCCGACCGGGTCGATCGGCTCGACCTCGCCCCGGTAGCGCTCCCCCGCCCGCGCGTCGAGCAGGACCCCGGACCGGGCCAGCGCGGCCGCCTCGTCCGCGTCCAGCAGGCCGATCTCACCCGGATTTGGCTTGAAATCGCCTTCCCGTGCGGCCTCGGCATCGACTGACAACGGTCCGTCACCGGCGGTCCACGCGGCCAGCCCTCCGTCCAGCACCCGTACCCGCGCATGACCCGTCCAGCGCAACAGCCACCACGCGCGCGCCGCCGCCCAGCCCTGCCCGCCGTCGTACACGACCACGGGCCGGTCCGCCGAGACCCCGGCCCGCCGCATCACCGCCCCGAACTCCTCCGCGTCCGGCAGCGGGTGCCGCCCGCCCGCCCCCGCGGGACCGGCCAGTTCCGCGTCGAGGTCGACGTAGACGGCACCCGGCAGGTGCCCGGCTTCGTACGCGGAACGCTGGTTCGGTCCGCCCAGCTGCCAGCGGACGTCCAGCAGGACCGGCGGCCTGGGGCCGGCCAGCTCGGTCTTGAGATCGGCTGCCGAGAGCAGCGGGGAGGGGCTCGAGGTCAAGGTCATGGAGGCCATTTTGCTCCCCCTCGAGGCACCCCGCGTAACAAATCGGACATCGACGGGCCGCACCGATTCGGTCATCTCGTCCGGCTCAAGCGAAACCCGGCCGGGTCGGGGCGCGCCGAACCGCTCGGGGTGCAAGCATCAGCTCCGGGAAGCCCCACGAGCAGTTCCACGGAGGAGACGGCTGACATGACCGAGGCATTGGAAGCAACGCGGCGCACGCCCGGCACGCCGTGCTGGTCGAGCCTGATGGTGCACAGCCTCGGGACCACCGAGGAGTTCTACGCGGACCTGTTCGGCTGGGAGTACGAGCCCGGCCCCGAGCAGCTGGGCCAGTACGTCCGGGCCATGCTCGACGGGCACGAGGTGGCCGGCATCGGCGAGTTGCCGCCGGACCGTCATCTCCCGGTGGCCTGGACGACGTACATCGCCACGGACGACGCCGACGCGACGGCCGAGGCGATCCGCTCCTGCGGGGGCACGGTCGCGGTGGGCCCGCTGGACGCGGGGGCCGCGGGGCGGGTGGCGATCTGCTCGGACCCGCTCGGCGCGACCTTCGGACTCTGGCAGGCCGAGGCCCGCCTCGGCACCGGGCGGGCCGGGATCCCGGGCACCCCCGTGTGGAACGAGCTGATCACACAGGACACCTCGACGGTCGGCAAGTTCTACGAGCACGTCTTCGGCCACGAGGCCCGCCAGCACTCCACCGCCTCCGCCGACTTCGACTACCTCACCCTCCTCCTCCGGGGCCGGCCGGTGGCCGCCGTCCACGGAGTCGGCCGGTCCCTGCCGCACGACCGAGGGCCGCACTGGATGACGTACTTCGAGGTGGAGGACACCGACGCGGCCGCCGACCGCGTCGTCCGGCTCGGCGGCCGGATCGTCCAGGCGCCGCGCGACGGCCTGAGCGGCCGGCTGGCGACGGTCGCGGACCCGGAGGGCGCCGTCTTCACCCTGGTCCACGGCAGCCCCTGACCGCTGACCGCCGCCCGGGCCCCCCCCCCCGGGCCGGGCGCGGGGGGGGGGGGGCCGCGCCGCGGGGGGCGGGGGGCGGGGGGGCCCGGGGGGGGGCGCGCCGCCCCCCCCCCCCCCCCCG
>NZ_JBSGWY010000057.1:21968-27553 GCF_053609145.1 Streptomyces sp. NPDC054961
GGGCGCGGCGGGGGGGGGGCTATTTCCCGCGGGCCGCGCGGGCCCGCGGCGCCGGCCCCCGGGCGGCCCGCGGCCGCCCCGCCGGGGGGGGGGCCCCCCCCGGCCACGGCGGCGCGGACGGGCTACAGGGGCAGCGCGGCGGCCTGGGCCATCTCGCCCCGCGGCCGCGTGGCCCTGACCGTCACCACGGCGACGAGGGCCGCGAGCACCAGGGCGCCGGCAGCCCACCACAGGGCGATGGTGTAGGCGCTCAGCGGTATCTCGAGCACCCCGTGCACCACGTCGACCTGCAGGTGGGTGGCGACCACGACGGCGAACAGCATGCCCCCGACGGCCTCCCCCAGGTACTGGACGGTGAGAACCCCGGCCGAGGCCGCGCCGGCGTACCGCGGGGCGATGCCGGCGGTCGCGGTGGCGAGGAGCGGCATCAGGGCCATGCCGAGGCCGAGGCCGACGAGGAGCGTGCCGGGCAGCACCTTGGGCGCGTACCCGGCGCTGTCCTCGATGCCGGCCAGGATCGCCAGCCCGACGCCGGCGAGCAGCAGCCCCGCCGCGATCAGGATCCTGGGCGCCGCCCGGTGCACCAGCCGGGCGGAGATCTGCGTGGAGCCGACGACGAGCGCGGCGACCATGGGGAGGAGCAGCAGCCCCGCCTCGACCGGGCCGTATCCGAGGACGTACCGCAGGTGGTAGTTCAGGAACGAGAACAGGACGACCGTGCCGGCACCGGCCAGGAGCAGGGCGAGGAGGCAGCCGAGGCGGTCGCGGTCCGTGAAGGCGGACGGCGGGAGCAGCGGGTCGGACGTCATGGCCTGCCACCACAGGAAGGCCACGAGCAGGACGGCGCCGGCCACGAGCGCGATCACGACGGGGGTCGTGGCCCAGCCGCGCGATCCGCCCTCGGCGAGACCGTAGGTGAGGGCGGCCGGCGCGCCGGCACCGAGCAGGGAGCCGAGGACGTCGGGGCCGCCACGGGCCGGTCCCGGACGGTCGCGCGGCAGGGTGAGCGCGCCGGTCAGGACGATCACGGCGATGAGGACGGACACGTACAGGCTCACGCGCCAGCTCATCGCCTCGACGAACCAGCCGCCCGCGAGCAGCCCGAGGACCGAAGCTCCCGCGCTGGACACGGCGTAGACCCCGAAGGCCCGGCCGCGTTCCCTGGGGTCGGTGAAGCCCGCGACCAGCAGGGCCAGTGCGGAGGCGGTCAGCAGCGCGCCGGAGGCGCCCTGCAGGACGCGGGCGCACATCAGCGGGCCGGGGGCCCAGGCGATGCCGCCGAGCAGGGAGGCCGCCGCGAATCCGGCCAGGCCGGCGATCAGCGTACTTCTGCGCCCCAGGCGGTCCGCGATGTGCCCGCCGGGCAGCAGCAACGCGGCGAAGGCGGCGGCGTAGACGGTGAACATCGTACCCATGCCATCCGTGGCGAGGCCGAGGTCGGCCTGGACGGACGGCAGCGCGTTGGTGAAGGCCGTCGCTTCGAGCACCACCGCCAGCTGCGCCAGGACGGCCACGGCCAGGGCCCGCCAGCGCTTGGCGTACAGGGCCGCGGAGTCCTCCACGGGGGCCGTGAACGCAGTCGCGGGCGGCGCCGCGGACCAGGCGGTGGCGGCGGGGCCCGGGGGCGGTCCGAATCCCTGCGCGGGGCCGGAGTGCGCGGGGGCGGTCGGGGCGTAGGCGGGCGGCAGGGGGTACGACTCCGCGGGCGGGACCCGGGGGTCCCTCTGCGCGGCGGTCGCCTCGGGGCCTGCGGGAGCCACGGGAGCGTAGTCCAGCAACTGGGCCGCGTGACGTCCGAGTTGTGCCAGCACGGCGCCCGGCAGCCATTCGGCGGCCTGGTCCGTGGCCGTGCGTGCGGCCACCTGCTGGGGGGTGGGCCGCTCGGCCGGGTTCTTGTGCAGGCACGCGCGGACGAGACCGACCAGGCTCTCCGGCACGCCCGTCAGGTCCGGCTCCTCCTCGGCGACGCGGAAGAGGTGGGCGTTCAGCCCGGTGTCCCCGGCGCCGAAGAGCAGGCGCCCCGTGGCGGCGTAGACGAGGACGGCCCCCAGGCAGAAGACGTCGCTGGCGGGGGTGAGTTCGAGGCCGCGGACCTGTTCCGGAGACATGAACCCGGCGGAGCCGATCAGCGTGCCCGTGCGCGTGAGCAGGCTGTCCCCGGCGAGGCTCTCCTTCGCCCGCGCGATGCCGAAGTCGATGACGCGGGGGCCGTCGACGGTCACGAGGACGTTGGACGGCTTGAGGTCGCGGTGGATCAGGCCCGCGTCGTGCACGGCCTGGAGGGCGAGGGCGAGACGGTTGGCGAGGGTGTGGACCGAGTGCTCGGGAAGCGGCCCGAAGTCCTTGGCGACCACGGTGTGCAGATCGGGCCCCGGGATGTACTGGGTCGCCACCCAGGGCACGGCGGCCTCGGGATCGGCGTCGAGCACGTCCGCCGTCCAACTTCCGCCCACCCGCCGCGCGGCGGCCACCTCGCGGGCGAAGCGCCTGCGGAACTCGGGGTTCCCGGCGTGATCGGCCTGCACGACTTTGACGGCGACGGTGCGCCCGCCCTCGGAGCGCCCGAGGTAGACCAGGCCCATACCGCCCGCGCCCAGCCGGGCGATGAGGCGGTACGGACCTATGCGGGTCGGGTCTTCGGCATTCAACTGGTCCACGAGGGCAAGATAGTTCAGCTATCCAACGCACGGGGGCCCATCAGGCGAATCGGTTCCACCGGGACCGGTCCACTCCTCGTGACGTAGCGTCAGGGGGATCGTCGTATGCTCGTATGAACGGTGCCGAGTAGGCCGGAGGAGGGCGGGCGCGTGCGATTGCGTGATGTGACGTCCGGCGACGTCGAAGCCTACGTCCGGATGCGGTGCGACCCGGCCATGATGGCCGACCTCGGTGGCCCGCTGCCGCCCGAGGGAATGGCGGCGAAGGTCGGACGTGACGTCCGGAGTGCGGCCGAGGGCACTCAGTGGATCAAAATGATCGTTCCCGACGAGAGGGAACCGGCAGTGGTGGCGGGAACCGTGACCCTCTGGTCCCACGACGCCGGCGGCGACCAGACCAGCGAGATCGGCTGGATGGTGCTGCCGGAGTTCCAGGGACACGGGCTCGGCAAGCTGGCCGTCCGGACGGTGCTCGAACTGGCCCGCGAGGAAGACCGGTGGGGGGTCGTCCACGCGTTTCCGGCCCTGGCGAACGCTCCGTCGAACGGCATCTGCCGGTCCCTCGGCTTCAGGTCGCTGGGTGAGGAAGACGTGACGTTCGCCGGCCGCGTCCTGCGGACCCGTCACTGGGCCATCGATCCCCGCACCGACCTGACGTGAGACCGCGGCGGCCGGGGGCGGCGCCGACCGGGCGGCGGACCGGAGCGGGTCCTCCGTCACGCGCGGCGGTGCGTCAAGCGCCGTGCGGCGTTCCGGCCCTGTCGCCCTTTCCGGCCCTGTCGGCTCAGACGGTCGCGAGGGCCGCCGCGCCGAAGGAGACGTCGAAGCGGTCGCACCAGATGGTGACGCTGCTGTAGTCGGCCGTGTTCACGCCGGCCGGGATCTCGTAGTTCTGGTCGCCCTTGTTGCCCTTGAGCTTGCCCAGGCTCACGTACGTGCCGTCGTCGAAGACGGTCCAGCCCGGGACGCCCTCCTTCACGGGGGCGTCGGTCAGCCACACCCGCAGGTCGGGGCCGTTGCTGGTGTCGAGGTTCTCCAGCCGCAGGATGTGGGAGCCGTCGGGGAGCCGGATCACCTTGGCCGTGCCCGTGGTGGTGTGCTCGTGGCTGATCAGCGTGCCCTGGGCGACCGTCCGCGGTCCGTCAGGGGCCACCGGGGCCGGGGAGCCCGTACCGCCCCCGGAGGCGGGCCCGGAAGCGGGCCCGGATCGGGCCGGGGAGGACGACGTCGCGGGCGGCAGGGCCTCGCGGACGGTCGAGTCCTGCCACAGCTTCCACGGCTGGAACCAGTACAGCCCGGCGCCCAGCGCCAGCGTGGCCGCGAGGACCACGCCGACGATCAGCCTGCCGCGCCCGCGCCACCTTGTCCGCGCCATTGCCCTGCCTCTCCTCGCATCCGTCCCCCGCATTCAACGGGGCCGCGGGCCCTCGGCACCAGCGGCTGCGTGGTGACGAAAGCCTTACGCCACGACCTCCGCCGGGGGTCCGCAGGCGGATGACCGCTCGCGTGGCCCTCCGGACGGCCACGCGTACGGCCACCCGGACGGCCACCCGGACGGCGGGCCGGGCGGGCGGGCCGCGGCGGGCGGCCGTTGACTGGAGGGAGTCGAAGCAGGGAGGCGTGATGGCAGGCGTACGCAGCCGCGGGCTGGCCGGTGTCGTGTGGGTGGCCCTGGCGGTGGGGGTCGCGGGTTGTTCGGACGGGGACGGGCCGTCCGCGGCGGCCTCGAAGGCGGCGTCCGCCGTGGCTTCGGCGGGGGCGGCGGTCTCCTCGGCCGCCTCCGAGGCGGCGGACGCGGCCGCGTCGGCGGCGGCCGTCGCGAAGGACAAGCTCGCCGAGGTCAAGGACGGCGTCGACGCGAAGGACCAGGTCACACTGGGTACGCCCGCGACGGACGCGGACGGCCGCACCACGGTGTCCGTCTCGGCCAAGAACACGGACAGCGCGAAGAAGTCCTTCGCCGTCCAGGTGAACTTCAAGGACGAGGGCGGCAACCTCCTGGACACGGTCGTGGTGACGGTCTCCGACGTGGCCCCGAACGCCACCGGCGTGGGCACCGCCCGCAGCACCCACACGCTGTCGGGCACGGTCAAGGCGGAGACGGGCAAGGCCCTGCGCTACTGAGCCGGACGGCGGGGCCCGGGCGCGCGACGGCCGTCCGGGCCCTCGTGCCGCGAGGCCGCCGGTTCCCCGGCGACAGGCACCCCGAGCAGCGCTTTCCGTCGGCCTCACCGTCGTCGCCGATGCGCGGATTCACCCGAATGGCGGCGCTCCGGTGTCCGTACCCGTGCTCGCCGGGGACGCTGGGCCAGACGCCGACCCTCGGTGTCCCGCCCGACGAAGGAGCTTCTCGTGGCACAGACAACGCCCCCCAGCAGGGCCCCCCGGAGCCAGTACCCCGCCTCAGGGCATAGCGCCTGGGCGGCGGGCGGCACGATGTTCGCCGGTATCCTGATGCTCGTCGAAGGCGTCCTCGGCATCATCAAGGGGATCGTCGGCATCGCGAAGGACGACGTCTACTCGACGATCGGCAACTACACGTTCAAGTTCGACGTCACGGCGTGGGGCTGGATCCACCTCATCGTGGGCATCGTGCTCGCCGTCGTCGGCGTGGGCATCCTCAAGGGCGCGTCCTGGGCATGGGTGACCGGTGTGGCGATCGCCGCGCTCGACATCATCCTCAACTTCATGTGGCTGCCCTACACGCCGGTCTGGGCCCTCATCTCGATCGCCATCAGCATCTTCGTCATCTGGGCCCTGTGCACCCGCACGAGCGAGGCGCACTCCACCACGGCCTGACACGGACCGTCCGTCGCGGCCGCGCGCCGCGGACGGCCGGGGGGGGGGGGGGGGGCCGCCAGGGCGCCCGCCCGGGGGCCGACGACGTGGAGGGCGGCCCGGGCGTCCGAGCCACGAACAGCCACCCCG
>NZ_JBSGWY010000057.1:27563-40011 GCF_053609145.1 Streptomyces sp. NPDC054961
CCCCTTTAGCGGGGGCCCGGTCCTTTTTTATACACCCAACCCCCCCGCCCCGGCCCCCCCGCCCCCCCCGGGCCCCCCCCGCGGCCGGGGGCCCCCCCCCCCCCCGCGCCGCGCCGTCGGCAGGAGTCCCCGGCACGACGCGTTCATACCTCTGAGTGAGGCCGGTGCGGTTCCCGGGGGCGGTCGCGTAGATCTGCCTAGGGTGGCTCCCGGAGTGGCGGGCAGCCGCTCCGAACGGCGCGTCGACTCATGTACGGGAGCTTGCGTGGCGCAGCAGCACACGACGTCACTGCGGCTCCGCCTGCGGTACCGCTTCGATCATCTGGTCTCGGGGGGAACGACCGCGCTCATCGGCTGGCTCGCCCTGGCCTGCCTCGCCGTCGTCGTCCCGGCGAGCACGGTCCTCGTCTGGGCCGACCGGGCCGCTCCGGCCACCCTGTCCGGCCGGCTCACCGCCGTGTGGGTCAGCGTCGGCCAGACGCTGAAGATCGGAGGTGCCGTCGGCTCCCCGCTCTACGTGCTGGCCTCCGTGTCCCTCGCGCTCGTGGCGCTGCTCTTCGTGTCGACCCTGGTCAGTCTGATCACCACGGGCATCAACCGGCGCATCATGTCGCTGCGGCTCGGGCACTCCACCGTGCTGGAGACGGGCCACACCGTCGTGCTGGGGTGGTCGGACCAGGTCTTTCCCGTGATCGGGGAGCTGGTGACCGCCCACGCGAACCAGCGCCGGTCCGCCATCGCGGTGCTCGCCCCGCAGGACAAGGTGGCGATGGAGGAAGAGATCTCCACGCGCGTTGGCGACCGTGGCAGGACACGGATCATCTGCCGCAACGGGAGCACCACCGACCCCACCGAGCTGTGCCGGGTGAGTCCGCGCACCGCGAAGGCGGTGCTGGTGCTGCCCCCGACCGGGACCACGGGTGACGCCCAGGTGGTGAAGACCCTGCTCGCCCTCGACGCGGCCGTCTCCACCTCCGCCTCCGCCTCCAAGGCCGGGGAGCGGGAAGCCGTGGTGGTGGTCGCCGCCGTCCGCGACTCCCACCACCACGGGACCGCCAGGCTGGCGGCCGGGCCCACGGGACACGTCCTGTGCGTCGACGACATCGTCGCCCGGCTCCTCGTTCAGACGGCCCGGCAGCCCGGCCTCTCGCTCGTCTACTCGGAGTTGCTGGACTTCGAGGGCGACGAGTTCTACCCGGTCGCCGCCGGGGACCTCGCGGGACGGACGTTCGGCGAGGTGCTGCTGTCGTTCGCCACGTCCTCGGCGGTCGGCCTGCTGCACGCCGACGGGAGCGTCACCCTCAATCCGCATCCGGGGACGGCGATCGGCCCGGCCGACCGGATCGTCGTCATCTCCCGGGACGACGACACGGCCGTGCGGGCGGACGTGGCCTGCCATGTCGAGGAGGCCGCGATCGTGTCGGCCGGACCCCGGGCCGCCCAGGCCGAACGCCTTCTCCTGCTCGGCTGGAACCGCCGCGCGCCGCTGGTCATCGAGCAGCTCGACCAGTACGTGAGCCCGGGAACCACCCTGGACGTCGTATCGCTCGGCGCGTACGCGGCCGCGCCCGGCGCGGGCGCCATCACGGCCGGGTCCTGCCTCGAAGTCTCCTTCCAGGACGGCGACATCACCGACCCGCTCACCCTGGCCAAGCTGGACGTACCCTCGTACGACGGCGTGATCGTGCTCGGTGAGACGGAGCCCGAGGCCGCGCAGACGCCCGTCGCGTCCCTCGCCGCGGTGACGGATCCGGAGGCGCGGGCGGACGACAGGACGCTCGTCGCCCTGCTGCACCTGCGGGCCATCGGGGACGCCGCGCAGCGGGAACTCGCGCTCACCACCGAGATGTCCGACGACGGCAACCGGCTCCTCGCGCCGGCCCGGGACGGCGCCGACTTCATCGTGAGCGGCAGGCTGATCAGCCTTCTGCTGACCCAGATCTCGGAGAGCCCGTATCTCGCCGAGGTCTTCGAGGAGTTGTTCACGGCGGAGGGCCACGAGTTCCACCTCAAGCCGGCCGCGGACTACGTCCGGGCCGGTCATGAGGTCTCGTTCGCCACCGCCGTCGAGTCGGCGCGGCGGCGCCGGGAATGCGCGGTCGGCTACCGGCTGCGCGCGCGGAGCGCCACGGGCCCCGACCACGGGGTGCGGATCAACCCCGACAAGCGGCAGCGGGTCCGGTTCTCCGAGGAGGACTGGCTGATCGTGCTCGCCGAGAGCTGACGGCGCGACCCGGGGCGGACGGCCCGACCCGGGGCAGCCGAGACGGTGGAGCGGCCGCTACGCCGTGTGCACCTCCAGGGCGGTCCGCACCGCCGATTCCAGGGCCCCCTCGATCCAGGCCGGCTTGACGGAGGTGTGGCACCCGGCGAAGTGCAGGTTGCCCTCGGCCTTGCGGACGTGGGGGAAGAGCTCGGTGTGCTGGCCGGGCAGCAGTACGGACGCCTCGCCGTAGGCGTACGGGTCGCGCATCCAGGACTGGGTGCGGCCGACGCCCGTGTAGAACACCTCGATGCGCTGCCCGAACACCTCCTGGACCCCGGCGAGTGCGCGCGGGTAGCGCTCCTCGTCGTCCAGGGAGTCCCACTTCAGGGCGTCGTCCGACCAGCTGTAAGAGGCGAGGATGACGCCGCCCGCGCTGCCTTCGACGGGGTGGGAGGGCTGGAACATGAAGCGGTTGGGGTTGTCGGTGGCCGAGCCGCCGCCGATGACTCCGGCCGCCTCGGGCTGGTCGCGGGTGACCACGCGGCTGGCGGCGTAGTGGGAGCGCTGGCCCGTGGAGATGTGGCCCCCGGGTACGGAGTCGTGCGCGCCCAGCAGGGTTCCGTTCGCCGGGGTCTGCCCGGTCTGGTACTTCCGGTACAGGCCGGGCTGCACCGCCTCCAGCTCGCGCTTCCAGTCGGCCTCGTCGAACTCCCACCAGCGACGGCTGAATTCGAGCAGGACCTTGGTCGCGGCGTCGTAGTGCAGCTCGGTGACCGCGCGCCGCTTGCCGTACGAGAGCGCCGGGGTGACGGGGATGTGGCGCAGCCCGGAGAAGGGGACGGTGATGATGGCGGTGTCGGCGGTGAAGGTCTCGCGCCGCACGGCGCTGCCGCCGCGGCCCTCCGAGACGGTCTCGACGCTGACCTTGCCCTCGCCGTGGGTGATGCGGGTGGCGCGGCGGTCGAGCCGTACGAGGTCCTTCACGCGGGCGTACAGCGCGTCGGCCAGGGTGGCGGTGCCGCCGGGCAGCTCGTAGAAGGCGGTGTCGGGGCTGATCAGCGAGGCGCCGATGAAGCTGTGCACGAAGGCGAGGTGCAGGCGCGAGGTGAGGTTCTCGACGGTTCCGATCAGGTCGATGGTCCGCTCGTCGAGCGTGGCCTCCTCCGTCAGGAAGCGATACATCGACATGTGGCCGTAGCGCTGGATGACCTTGGCCCAGCCCTCGACGAGTTCCTTGTCCTTCTTGCCCTCGATCTCCTTGCGCACGGGGGCGAAGGCGTCGCGGACGATCTGCGAGGCGGGTACGGACTCGTACGCCTTCGGCACGCCGAAGGAACGGTTGACCGTCTGGGGAGCGCGCGCGTAGTCGGCGCGGCGGACGCGGATGCCGTTGACGTGGATCCACGTCCGGTAGGCGGGGCGGCCGGCTCCGTCCACGTCGACCAGGTGGAAGCGCCGGCGCTTGAGGCCGAGGCTGTCCATCAGCCCGGTGACCAGCGGGTGGCTGTCGGGGATGCGCATCGCGCCGGCCTCGGCGTACTGCTTCGGGTCGGCGAAGGGCTGGGGGGCGTTTTCGTGGCCGCCGGTGCGGAAGGTCTTGATCCGGCCGCCCACCCGGTTGGCGTTGGCCTCGATGACGGTGACCTGGTGGCCTGCCTCGCGCAGGAGGTGGGCGGCGGTGAGGCCGGCCGGCCCGGCCCCGACGATCAGCACCTTCTTGCCGGGGCGGCGCGAGCGGGGCAGGCCGTTCTTCAGCAGGATGTCGGCGTAGCGCGGTACGAGCGGCTGGTCCTCGTCATCCCTGACGAGGATGGCCCGGGCGATCGTCAGGCAGGCGCCCCAGTCGGCGACCGCGGCGCCGGGGACGGCCTGCGAGGTCCCCGCGGTGGTGACGGCCATGGCCAGCCCGCCGGCTCCCGCGACGGCCGCCGCGCCGGCGATGACGGTACGGCGGGAGGGCCGGCGGGAGGGCGCCGGCGCGAGCTCACCGGGGGTTCCGGGAGCGCCAGGGGTTTCCGGGCTGGTATCGGAGTTCATGATCATGAGCCAACTCTTGCCGCCCGCGCGGGCCCGATCGCCCGGAACGGGCCCGCGCGGGCAAGTACCACCCGGACGTGCGTAACGCGCCGTCCCGTGCTGACGAACTGAGTTTCGTACGGGGCGGTTTCACCACGCGGCGGACCGCGGTGCGCGCCACCGCCGGACGTGCCCGCGGGGGCCGGGCCCCGCGGGC
Source organism: Streptomyces sp. NPDC054961 (assembly GCF_053609145.1). Lineage (NCBI taxonomy): Bacteria > Bacillati > Actinomycetota > Actinomycetes > Kitasatosporales > Streptomycetaceae > Streptomyces > Streptomyces sp. NPDC054961. The sequence continues at coordinate 32,003 of NZ_JBSGWY010000057.1, forward strand.
ACGGGGCCTCGGCCGGAGCCCGCGCTCCGACCGCCCGCGGGCGCTACTCGATTCCCGGGATCTGGCGGGCCTTGAACGCCTGCCGCACGGCATCCGCGGCACTCGCGCCGTACATGCGCCGGGCGGTGGCGATCGTCGCCAGTGCGGCGTCCTGGAAGCTGGTGTCGGGCGCGAAACCGAACTGCGCGTTGACGATGATGCGGTCGGCGGTCCTCGCGCCCAGTGCGCCCCGGATGTCGAAGAGGGCGCGGGACCAGATCTCGCCGTCGGCGTGGACCTCGCCCTCCAGGTCCGCGTAGACCTTGTTCCCGTCGACACGGCGAAGGCAGTGCGGGGCCGAGCTGTACGTGACCGCGTCCCAGTCGGCGACGCAGGCCAGGTCCGTCTTGCGCGGCCACCCGTAGGCGGCGTCCGCGGAGGAGCCGACCTCGACGGCCAGGTAGTCGCCGAAGGCCTCGCCTATCGCGCCGGCCTCCGGGGAGGTGCCGAAGCCGGGCACCTGGGCGTTGTGCACCGCGTGCCCGTATTCGTGGACGATCACCTCGCCGTCCTCGGCGTCGTCGACTCCGCCCTTGCCGAACCGGATCTCCGACTTCTTGTCGCTGAAGAAGGAGTTGTCGGCGCCCCACTGGTTGATGCGTACGGGCTGGGCCCGGTCGTTGGCCCCGGGCAGCTCGCTTCCGAAGCCCAGGCCCTGCAGGTACTCCTGCGCCTCGTTGACCCAGAAGTAGGCCATGACCTGCTCGAACTGGTCATCGGCCCGGGTGAAGGCGCCGGCGTCGGCGACGTTCGCCGAGGCGCCCGTGTCCGATCGGACGTAGGCCCACTTCCCTGACAGTCCGCCGGTGGCGTCCAGGTTGCGCAGCGCGACCACGGCGTAGGCGGAGGACGGCACGGCGGCCGCGGCGTCCTTGGCGTCGGTGAGCGTCTGAACGCCCGAGGACTGGACGGGGTTGACCATGAAGACCCGGGCCTGGGGCAACGCCGCGGGGGCGGAGGGAACCGAGGCCGTGGCCGGTCCGGCCAGTGCGAACAGGGCCACGGTGACGGTGGCCGCGGCGGTGAGGCCGCGGGGTGTGCGGCGATCCATGAACATCCTCCAGGTCGGGATGTGGTGCGCGGGACGGGATGCCGGCGCGATGCGGCGTGATCCTTGCGCACCGCCGCCCGTCTTGGCCAGGGCCCGTACGCACCCGGTTCGCTGTCCCGGCGCCGCGGAGCGCTCGCTCGCCCCCGTCCGCCGCGGACACCCTGAGGGTCCGGGCGGGGCGTACCGCATCATGACCCGGTGCAGAATGCGGAGCGGTACGGCGAGGCCGAGGACGACGCCGGGGGCGAGGACGTGACGGGGAGCCCCGGCGTGCTGGTTCGACCTCGCCGAGTGCGTGCCGAGCGTCCCCGGCGTGGGCGGCGTCAGCGACACCACGCTCGCCGAGGACACCGACCTCACCATGGCCCTGTGCCGCGACGGCTGGCGCGTCGTCCACGAGGAGCGCGCCAAGGCCTGGAAGGCACCCGGGGCCGAACCTCCTGACGTCCGCACCTCACCAGCCCGCCCCCAACCACCCCAGCCACCCCGGCCATCCCACAAGCCTCCACGGCACCCACCGCGCCGTGGAGGCTTTGCCGTGGACGGCCCCGTTCCACCGGTCCTTCACCCCGCACTACAGACCCGCGGACCTGCGGGCAACCATCCGGAGTGGCGCGTTCCCGCCACCTCCGAACCGGGCTCACGGGACGTTCACATGTCCGTGACACGCACGCCACATCCGCCCCCGCGCCGGAGTTGGCCCCGAATTCTCCGAATCACCCCCTCCCCTCCACCCGTCAACACCCTTCACGCCGACCGATTCACCCGGATTTGCTCGCATCTCCCGGCGTCATCCCCCAGGGGATCGGCCTGGCTCGCCATGGCGGGGGCGCGCCAATTCCCTGGCGGGCCTGTTCATTCGATCAAGGTGATTGTCATGCTTCCGTCAGTTCCGCAGGTCGCCGCCGGCCATCCCCTCCGGCAGGTGTCGCTCGACCCCACGGAGCAGCACGCCAGCACCCGTTCCGCCCCCCGCAGGCACTTACCCGGTGCCCCGGAACGAGGTGCGACCGCGCACACGCGGTCGGATCGGAAGGAAACACGTGAAGCGAAAGCTCGCCGCCGGAGCCGTTCTCTCTGCCTCGGCCCTGCTCGCCTGTGCCATCCAGGCCGGCGCCGGGACCGCACTGGCCGCCCCCCTGCCCGCTCCCGCGCCCGTCCCCGCCCAGGAGCACGCCGCCCGGCTCGCCCAAGCCGGCAACGAGGCCCCCGCCACGGCCCGCGCACTGGGACTGGGCGCCACGGAGAAGCTGGTCGCGAAGGACGTCGTGACCGACACGGACGGCAACCGTCACGTGCGCTACGAGCGGACGTACAACGGCCTCCCCGTACTCGGCGGAGACCTGATAGTCCACCAGGACTCCCGGGGATCCGTGAAGTCGGTGGACAAGGCCGCGAAGGCGGACATCGCTCCCGCCTCGCTCACCCCGAAGCTCTCGGCGGACCAGGCCTCCGCCAAGGCGACCGGCGCCGTGAAGGCCACCGTCGGCATCGCCAAGGACGCCGACGAGCCGGCCCTCACCTCGGTCGACCGGACCGGAGCCGCCCGCCTCGTCGTCTGGGCCGCCTCCGGCACCCCGCGCCTCGCCTACGAGACCCTCGTCGAGGGCATGCGCGCCGACGGCACCCCCAGCAGCCAGCGCGTCGTCACCGACGCCACCAGCGGTGAGGTCCTCTCCACCCGGGAGGGGGTCCAGACCGCCAACGCCGCCGGAACCGGCAAGGGCGTGTTCGTCGGCTCCGTGCCGCTGACCACCACCTTCACCGGCTCCACCTACCAGTTGAAGGACGCCACGCGCGGCGGCCAGTACACCGTCGGCCTCTCCAACAAGACCAGCGGCAACGGGACCCTCTACACCGACGCCGACAACGCCTGGGGCGACGGCACCGTTTCCAACGGCCAGTCCGCCGCGGTCGACGCCCAGTTCGGCGCGGCGGCCACCTGGGACTTCTACAAGAACACCTTCAGCCGCAACGGCATCCGCAACGACGGCGTCGGCGCCTCCAGCCGGGTCCACTACGGCCGCAACTACGTGAACGCGTTCTGGAACGACTCCTGCTTCTGCATGACGTACGGCGACGGTGCGAGCAACACCCACCCGCTGACCGAACTGGACGTCTCCGGCCACGAGATGAGCCACGGCGTCACGGCGAACACCGCCGGGCTGAACTACTCGGGCGAGTCCGGCGGCCTGAACGAAGCCACCTCCGACATCTTCGGAACCGCCGTGGAGTTCTACGCCAACCTGTCCTCGGACAAGGGCGACTACCTCATCGGTGAACTGATCGACCTCAACGGCAACGGCACCCCGCTGCGGTACATGGACAAGCCCTCCAAGGACGGCAGCTCCGCCGACTCCTGGTCCTCCACCGTCGGCAACCTCAACGTCCACTACTCCTCGGGCGTCGCCAACCACTTCTTCTACCTGCTGTCCGAGGGCAGCGGCGCCAAGACCATCAACGGTGTCGCCTACAACAGCCCCACCTCCAACGGCGCCGCCGTCACCGGCATCGGCCGCGACAAGGCCCTCCAGGTCTGGTACCGGGCGCTCACCGTCTACATGACCTCCACCACCGACTACCAGGGCGCCCGCACGGCCACCCTCAAGGCGGCCGGCGACCTGTACGGATCGACGTCGGCCGAGTACCAGGCCGTCGCCTCGGCCTGGTCCGGCGTCAACGTGAACTGACCCGGCAGCACCCGGCGCACCGGCAGGGCCCTCCGGGGCCCTGCCGGTCCGTGCGTGTGCCCACCGCCGTCGGCCGGGAGCGGAGGGCCGCAGGTGAGCCTCCGGCGAAGGCCGAACGGGGTTTCTCGACGGTCCCGGCAGGGCCGGGCCGGGCCGATCGGTTCAGCGGCTCCAGCTGACGCTCCAGACGTCCCCGTGGCCCGGCCAGTCGTCCCGTTCGTCCTCCCCTTCCACGACCATCACGGACACCTTGGTGAGCGGATTGCGGTACTCCAGGAAACCACCCTGATCGGTACGGTCCATGGCCGCGCCGAGGCCCGGGGCGGCCGCTGCGAGGGCCCGGAGCACCTCGTCCCACTCCGTGTAGGGCGCGAAGCCGACACCCATCGCCCCACGCCACTCCCCGGCGACGTCCGGATCGCCGGGAATCCGGTGCAGTTCCAGTGATCCGCTGGTCAGGACCCAGTCCGGACCGCCCGAAAAGTACAGCTCCACGAGGCCGTAGTCCCGCCGCAGTGACCGACCGGCATCGTCCTCCTCGGCGATGAAGCCGACGCCGATCGCACGGTCGGCCTCGTCCAGAGGAGCACCTGGGCGCAGCCCGTGAAACTCTCCGGTGGCCAGCAGCCGTGCAATGAACTCGGATCCGGTCACGGCCAATTCTCCAGCTTGTCGATGAGGGCCTGCATCTCGTCCTTGCGATTCTGCGTGTTGCCCCAGTTGTGATCTTCCATGTGCTGCTGGGCCGCTTTGGCCTTGGCCAGCAGATCGGCCCTCAGTTTGGGATCGTTCTCCACTGCCTCGACCGCGGTCCTGACGCTCTTGTCACTGGCCCAGCCGGTGGCCTTCAGCCGGATGGGCTCGCCCACCAGCTCCCCGTCCTTGTTCACATGGATCCGGACCTCGTCCGGACCGACGTGCAGGTGAGCGCCCTTGGTCGCCCAGTCGGAAGCCACGGGCGACACGCGGACCTTGCACGGCTTGAGTCCGAGGGGATCCGCCCACAGGTGCGGGTTGTCCACGTACGCCGCCGGGTTCGGTGCCGGGTCGAGGCCGAGGGGATCCACGCTCAGGTAGCGGGCGGTCTCGGGGTCGTAGTGCCGGTGGAGGTTGTAGTGCAGGCCGGTTTCCGGGTCGAAGTACTGTCCGGGGAACCGGAGCGGCGTGTACGCCGTGGCATCCCTGTTCCAGCTGGTGTTGCCCCACAAGGTGGAGCGGGTGTGCCAGGCGAGCGTCCCCTGCTCGTCGACGAGCTCGGTGGGCGTGCCGATCAGGTCGGTGACGATGCCGAAGAAGCGGCTGTCCACCTCGCGGTCGGCGGCGTCGAGGACGCGCTCGGTCTGGGTGAGCGGGTGCAGGCCCGCGTGGTCCCAGGTCAGGACCACGCGGTGGGGCAGGTCCGGAGTGCGGGTGGTCTGTTCGCAGAGCGTGGTGCCGTCCCAGGTGAAGAGGACCTCCTCGGCGACCGCGCCGTCGGTGGAGAGCCGCTGCTTGGACAGCCGGCGGCCCAGCGGGTCGTACGCGTACCGCCAGGTCGTCCCGTCGGGGGTGACCACCTGGGTCAGCCGGTCCTCCGCGTCCCAGGTGTAGCGCCAGGCGTCGGGCTTGCGCGACAGCCTCTTGCGCGAGCGCAGGACCACCCGCCCCTGCCCGTCGTGCTCGTAGTGGACACCGCCCGCGTCCGTGATCCGGTTGCCCGTGTACGCGCGTTCTCCCGTGGCCGCCTCCGCGTCCGCGCCCGCCTGGAACACGGGCCAGTGGGCGGAGGCGAGGTTGCCCGCCGCGTCGTAGGCGTAGCGCTCGGTCCATCCCGCGCCGTCGACTGCCGTGACCCTCCCCGCCGGGTCCAGACCGAAGCCGAGGGAGGGGGCGCCGTCTGCCGCGTCGACACCGGTGAGGCTGCCGTCGGAGCGGTAGCGGTAGCCCCGCCGCCGGACGGTCCGCCCGTCAGCCGCGACCTGCTGTGCGGTGAGGCGTCCGGTGACGTCCCACGTGCTGGTGAGTGTCACCGCCCCAAAGGTACGGGCGGATTCGCGGCCGACGGCATCGCGGTCGAAGCCGAGCCCCCGTCCGGACGCGGAGAGCCGGCTGCGGCGGCCGGCCGCATCGTAGGTCCAGGTGCTGACGGCACCGGTCGGCGTCGTACGGCGGATCCGGCGCCCCAGCGTGTCGTGTTCGAAGCGGAGCTCACGGCCGTTCACGGTCTCCGACCGGAGCTGCCCGCCCCGGTCTCGCAGCCAGGTGAGGGTGGCGTCCGGCCCGACTGCCTGGGCCAGCTCGTCGCTGGGGTCGTACTCGTAACGGGTGACCAGTCCGGCCGCGTCCTTTCGGACGACCTGCCCCAGGACGTTGCGCTCGAAGCCCACGGTCTGTCCGAGGCCGTTGGTCCGGCTGAGCAGGCGGCCCGCCGCATCGTAGGAGCGGGTGAGCGTCCGGCCGTCGAAGTCCGTCTCGGAGATCAGCCGGCCGGCGTGGTCGTAGACGTAGGACCAGGTCAGCCCACGGGGGTTGGTGACCTGCTTCAGCCTGAGGTCCGGATAGTGGGTGAATTGGTGCCGGGCGCCGTCCGGATCGGTGCGGGCGCGGAGCAGGTCGAAGTCCCCGTACTCGTACGACGTGGTGCCGCCGGCCGCGTCGGTGTGGCTGAGCAGGTTTCCCTCGCCGTCGTAGGTCCAGCGGAGTTCCCCGCCGTCCGGGTCCACCCGGCGAGTCAGCCGTCCCTCGGTGGTCCACTCCAGTCCGGTCGTCCCGCCGAGCGGTCCGGTCACCGTGGCCGGCCGGCCGAAAGCGTCGTACGTGTACCGGGTGATCGCGCCCAGCGGATCGGTGATCCGGACGGGGCGGCCCGCCGCGTCGCAGCGGAAGGCGGTGGTGTTGCCGAGGGCGTCGGTGAGGGAGACGACGTGGCCGCGGCCGTCGTGGCCGAAGCGGGTGACGGCGCCGCCCGGGGCGGTCTCCGAGGTGCGGTTGCCCCTCTCGTCGAAGGTCTGGCGGACCACCGCGCCGTCGGGGCGGACGATCCGTACCGGCAGTCCCAGGGCGTCGTACTCCGCCGTCGTCGACCGGCCGTCGGGGCGGGTCAGCTTCAACAGCCGGCCGAGCTCGTCGTACTCGCAGGAGGTGACGTTGCCGAGCGGGTCCGTGTGGGTCAGCAGCTGGTTGAAGCGGTCGAAGGTGAAGCGGGTGGCGGCGCCGAGGGCGTCGATGTCCGCCACGACCTGGGAACGGGTGTTGACCTCGTAGCGGCGGTGGTGGCCGCGGGCATCCGTGACGGTCGTCGCGCCGTCTTCGTAGACGAACCGCGTGTTCATGTGGCCATGGGTGCCCGACTGGGCGACGCAGCGGTCCAGTTCGTCGTAGACGTACCCGAACCGGTGGCCGTTGGTGTCGGTCCAGGAGGTGATCCGGCCGTCGCCGTCGTAACCGAACCTCAGCGGCGTCCCCGAGGAGTTGACGACCTCGGTGAGGTGGCCGTTTTCGTAGCCGTACGTGAGGACGCGCGGGCCGTCGGCGAGCGAGAGGGCGGTGATGCGCCCCTCGGCCGTCTCGAAGCGGACGCGGTAGCCACCGCTGTGGGTGATCCCGAGCGGGGTGCCCTCCGTGTCGTACTCGAAGGTCAGGCTGTTGCCGTTGCGGTCGCCGACCTCCTCCAGAAGCGCGAGCGTCCCGTCGTGGACGGCGAACCGTCGCAGGCAGCCCTGGTCCACGTCGGTGACGGTGTATCCCTGTCCGTCCGGATCCCGTTCCAGCGGCCAGCGCCGCCCGTGGCTGGGCAGCACGGGAATGCCGGGAGCCGGGTGCGGGTAGAGCTGCAAGCCCCCGTCCTCACGCACGAAGACGATGCCTTCGGCGTCGATCTCCAGACGCTGGTCGACCGTGGACGCCCAGGCGTGGCCGAACCAACGCCCGGCCCGGTACGAGGACTCGAAGGTGCGCTCGAACACCAGGGGCAGCGATCCCGGCAGCGCCAGGTCGGTCTGCGGCAGGATCATCCGGCCGGTGGCCACGTCGACCGGGTCGCCGTCGCAGACCTTGTCGGCCCCGCACCGTGCAGGCTCCTCCGGTCCGTCCGAATCCGTCTTCTTGCGGCCCGGCCCCTTGAAGTCGTCCAGGTCGTCGAGGTGCTTGGCGGCGGAGCCGGCCTTCTTCAGCGAGCCCAGGCCCTTGGAACCGATGAGCTCCGGAAGCATCTTGCCCAGGCCCTCGGACGGGTCCTTCATGAACTCGTC
>NZ_JBSGWY010000058.1:0-36391 GCF_053609145.1 Streptomyces sp. NPDC054961
AAGATCGTCGATCGGATGATCTTGATGGTTTCGTCCAGGTCCTCGACGGCGCGGCTGACGCGCTCTGCGGCCCCTTCGTGCTCGACGAGCCGTGCGGCGCTCTGGAGGGTCATGCCCGTGGCGAAGAGGCGCTGGATGGCCAGGTCGTGCAGGTCCCGTGCGATCCGGTCCCGCTCCTCCAGCAGGGCTATCTGCTCGGCGTCCCGGCGCCGCTCCGCCAGCTCCAGGGCTATGGCGGCCTGACCCGCGAAGGCGACGAGCGGCTCCAGCTCGTTGTCGCCGAAGACGGGCTCGCCCGCCGCGCGCGCGAGCAGCAGGACGCCCCGGCTCTCCCCGCCGACGGTCCCCGGCGGGACCGCGACGGCGGGACCCAGCCCTCCCTGTGTCTGGGCGTCAGCCGGGTAGCGGTCGTCGTCCGAGGCGTGCACGACCGTGACGGGCTGCCCCGTCCCGTGAGCGGTTCCCGAGAGGGTCCCCGCGAAGGGGACGACGAGTCCCTGACGCGCCTGGGCGTCCGCACCGGCCGCGAACTCCACGACCACCCCCTCGGCGCCGGGAACCGACGGTCAGGAACTGCGAGAGCGTGCGGCCGTCCGGGCCGATGACTCCGAGCGCCCCGTAGCCGGCGTCGACGAGCAGGGCCGCCGCCTCCACGATGCGCCGCAGCACCTGGGCCAGATCCAGCTCCCGCCCCACCGAGACGACGGCCTCCAGCAGGCTGTGAACCCGGTCCCGGGTGCCGCGCACCGCGTCGATGTGTACCTGGAGCTCGTCCAGCAGCTCGTCCAGCCGCATCCGAGGCACTTGAGTCAACGGATCTCCCACACCCACGTGATTCCCCTTCGCTCCCCGCCCCGTGGGGAGCCAGCTAGCGACAGCCCGGCCTCTCGAGAGGGAAGTGCGAAGCGAGAGGGTGCCGCGATCGGCCGGACGCGGCGAGGAGGAAGGCCGGCCGGACGACGGGATCGCGACACGCCGTGGTGTGAGGGGCGTCGTTGCGTACGGAGGCGGTCCGTGACTGACTTGATCGCAGAACCTGACGGCAGAGGGGCGGAGAAGGCGATGGGTCTCGAGAAGGCGGTCTACGGGAGAGAACTGCTGCGGCTCCAGACGGAGCTGGTCAAGCTCCAGGAGTGGACGCGTGCGGAAGGCGCCCGCCTCGTCGTCGTCTTCGAGGGGCGTGACGCCGCGGGCAAGGGGGGCACGATCAAGCGCGTCGCCGAGCACCTCAACCCCCGCGTCGCACGCATCGCGGCGCTGCCCACGCCGACGGAGCGGGAGCGTACCCAGTGGTACTTCCAGCGGTACGTCGAACATCTGCCCGCGGCCGGCGAGATCGTCCTCTTCGACCGCAGCTGGTACAACCGCGCGGGCGTGGAGCACGTCATGGGGTTCTGCACACCCGCGGAGCACCAGCGCTTCCTGCGCCAGTGCCCGGTGTTCGAGCGGATGCTCGTGGAGGACGGGATCCTGCTCCGCAAGTACTGGTTCTCCGTCAGCGACGCGGTGCAGGAGGAACGGTTCCGCGCCCGTGCGCAGGACCCGTTGCGCCGGTGGAAGCTCTCCCCGATGGATCTGGAGTCGCTCACGCGCTGGGAGGCGTACTCGAGGGCCAAGGACGAGATGCTCGTCCACACGGACACGGAGGACGCCCGGTGGCACGTGGTCGAGAGCGACGACAAGCGGAGCGCGCGGATCAACATGATGGCCCATCTGTTGTCCTCGGTCCCCTACGCGGACGTGGCCGTGCCGTCGCTGACCTTGCCGCCCAGGCCCCGGTCCACGGGCTACGAGCGTCCGTCCAAGGACCTGCAGACCTTCGTGCCCGACCACGCGGCCACCCTCGGAAGGACCGGACCGCGGTAGAGGCCGCTGGGTCGCACCCCTCCAGAGGGGCCGCGGCCCACAGTCCACGGCCCCCGGTCGCCTTCGTGCGGTCCGGCGTGCGTCACCACGGCATCGCGCGCCGGGCCCGGTCGGCGTGCACGGCTGCCGTGTCGTCGGTGCGGGCGGTGACGTGTGCTGCCACGGCGACGACACCGTCCAGCTTCTCGACGAGGCTGAGCAGTGCGGGGAGCTGGCTCCGGCGCTCGACCTGGCCGTCCAGGGTGACGATGCCGTCCACCACATGGACGTCGACCTCGCCGGCCGGCACACCGAGCACCTCCGTGAGGACCTCGTCCGTGACACGTCGGCGAATCTCGGAGTCCGGGCGCAGGAACATGCGGAGCAGGTCCCGGCGGGTGACGATGCCGACGAGCCGGTCCTCCACGTCCACGACGGGGAGCCGTTCGACACCCCGGCGGGTCATCAGCCGGGCGGCGTCGGCCACCGTCTCTTCGGCGTGGACGGCGACCGCGGGCGCGGACATGACGTCACGCGCGGTGGGCGGCCCCGTCGCTGCGGCGCCCCGCCCGGAAGGACCGGACCCCGGCACCGTGTGGGCCAGCAGGTCCGTCTGCGATACGACGCCCACCACGCGGTCCTCGTCGTCCAGGACCGGCACACCAGAGATGTCGTACTGGGCGAGGAGCTTCGCGATGTCCTTGAAGCCGGTGCCCGGAGCCACGGAGACCACCTCGTCAGACATCAGGTCCGCCACCTTGAGACGCATCATGAGACCCTCCTCCTGCTCCGCCGTGTCACGCCAGGCCGATGTCCGGTGCGGGTGTGCCCCCACCATCCGCCGACGGCCGCCGGCAGAGCGAGGGCCGAACGGTCCCGTCCGGGGGCCCGTAGGGGCCCGAGGTGCCGGGCCGCGAGGGTCACCGTCGGTCCAAGGACACGCCGGGCCTCGGAGACCAAGCCGACGACGCGGGCCCTCGCCTTCCAGGACGGGCACCACGCTGACCCTCCACCGGTGCATCAGCTCGACGATCTCCTTGTAGGACGCCTCGCGGCCGATGGCGACGACGGTGTGCGTCATGACGTCACTGACCGTGTAGTGGGATGCGGGCATGACCAGCCCCTTCGGCGTAAGGCCCATCAGAGGAAGCTGCGCTCCCGTAGGGCGTGCGTACAGATCACGAAGGCGCACGCGGGCGGCCTGCAGCCGACTGGCGTGTACCTGCCCGACGCAGTGGCCAGGGCAGGTCCGACGGCAGCGTCGCCACCGCCGGGGGCCATCAGCGTCCGTACGCACTCCGCGTCGAACTCGTCGCGCGGGGCCGACGATTCTGCGCCGTGGCCCGAGCTTCGCGGCGAGCCCCCAGCCAGCGCGCTGTCAGCCCAAGGGGCAAGGAGAGATCTCTCCTTGCCCCTTGGGCTTTCACGCGGAGGGCTCAGGCTCAGCAGCCGCCGCAGTTGTAGAACGTCACGTCCCAGTGGCTGCCCTCGTCGGCGTAGACATTGCCGGCGCCGGACTGCCACTGCGGGGCGCCGTCACCGCGCACCCCGATGTAACTGAACGTGTTCTTGATGTAGTTCCCGATGCACGTGTACTTGCTGAAGTCGAGCTTGTAGCCGTTCCAGTGCGAGTAGGTCCCGCCGGCGTGACCGGTCTCGGTGCCGCCCGTGATGTTCAGCGCGCAGCCGCTGGCGCTCTTGAGGGTCTGGGCGCCCTGCGCCGTGGCGAGGTTGAGTTGCTCGAAGGAGGTACAGGTCGCGTTGTTGCGGTTGGAGCAGCCACCGGACGATGACCAGGTGATCCCGGAGCTGCGGAACATCGAGGTCGCCGTGGCGTGGCTGATCTTGGTGGCCGCCTGGGCGGCGGTGGCGCCGCCGAGGACGCCGACGCCGGGGGCGAAGAGCGCGCCGAGGACGAGGGCGAGGGCGGTGAGGACGGAGCGGAGTGCGATTCCTCGTGGGCGGTTCGTGGCCGTGGGGCCGGCCTGGGGACCTGGGGATGCCTCGGGGAACTTCATGCGCTTTCCTCCTGGTGCGGATTTCTGAGGGGGGACGGGTGCGCTGGTGTGCGTGGTGCCGTGCGGTGGACCTCGGGGTCTACCCGCGTCGACTCATCGACGCGGAAGGCCCCGGGATGCGACCCGCGGACGGTCACACGGCCGAGCGGAAGGCCGGCAGGTATCCGCCGGACTGGCCCGCGGCCGTGGGGTGGTAGCTGTTGGAGACGGGCACCGAGACGCTGTGCAGCCAAGCGTTGGCCGAGCAGATCTCGTGGCCCGTGAACTCGTCCACGACGCTGGAGTACGAGAATCCTGCGTTGGCGGCCTGCTTGGCGAGCATGCCGTTGAGGGCGTCGCTGCCCCGGTTGATCGCCGCGCGCTCGGTTTCGCTCAGGCCGGCGATGCAGCTGCCGTTCAGCTGGTAGAAGCGGGGGTAGCCGAGTACGACGACGTGAGCCTGCGGCGCCTTGCTGTGGATGGTGCCGTAGAGGGAGGAGAGGCTTCCGGGCAGGGTGTTGTTGATCTGCGCGATGGCGTTGTTCACCGCGTTGACGCAGGTGGCCTCGCTCTGCAGGACACAGGTCTGCATGACGTTCGCGAACCCGACGTCGTTGCCTCCGGCGGTGACGCTGACGAGCGTGGTGGAGCTGTTGAGCGGGGCCAGTTGGCCGCTCTTGACCGTACTGGTCGTCGCTCCCGAACAGGCGGTGAAGGCGAACGAGGCCGGGGCGTTGGCCGCCGCCCACAGGGACGGGTAGGCCTTGCTGCTGCGCTGGCAGTTGCCGCTGTCGGACAGGTAGCTTCCGGCGCCGACCCCTGAGGAGTAGGAGTCGCCGAGAGCGACGTAGCGCTCTCCGGCTGCCGTGGCGGCCGAGGCCTGCTGGGCGAGCCCCAGGGTCGCGGCCGCGAGGGTCAGCAGGACGGGCAGAACTCGTCTCGCGATTGTCGTGTGCATGACAGCAAACTCCTTGGAGTGTTGTGGGGAACAGGAGTTGTTGAAGCGTCACTCTTCTAGCGGTGAGTGACGTCCGCGCGATAGGCGTACGAGCGGACTGTTGCTGTGCGCTCGGCTGGGACGCCGAGCCCTTACGTCGCCGGGTCCTGGCGGACGATCGGCGCCGTGGCTGGTGGACGGGCGGCGGCCGGTCGGCCGGTCAGCCGGGCAGGCTGTCGGGCGCCGGGCGGGCGGCCGTACGGGATGAAGTGCCAGATCTGCTGCCCTGGGCCGGACCGTCGGTGCTCCCAGTGCGGTGATCTCGTGTCACGACCCGCCTGCCGTCACGTGAGACGGGCCTCCGCAGCACGCTCGGGCCGATCGCGACGCGGCCGTCGAGGGGGTCGACGCCTGAGAAGTGCGAGTCGTGGAGAACGGCGTGGAGGTGGCCGGTGGTGGCTGGTGGTGGAGGCCGGCTGGGTGAGGCCGGGTCGTGGGGCGACCACCGTGACGGTGATCGGTGCGGATGATCCGAGTCTTCGCCAGTGCATGACGATCAGCCTCAAATCCACGGCGTGGGGGGTGAGTTGGTGGGGCCCGACACTTCTAGCAGCATCGGAGTACTCGTGAGTAGCCCTCGCGCGACAGTCGTCCACTATGCGGGCATATTTTCTCCGCGCGTAGATGAGCCCCGCTCGAATCCTGGGGGAGCGAACGGACTTGTGCGCTCCGGCGCCTGCCCGACCCTCCGCGGAGCCTCCGACGGCCTTCGCTCGCCGTTCGCGAGAGGGCTGCGGAATGGGGATGGGAGAGCGCGCCTCCCGCGTTCAGGGCTGCGAACGCAGACTCCAGCCGAGCCGAGCCGAGCCGAGCCGAGCCGAGCCGAGCCGGGCCGAGCCGAGCCGAGCCGGGCCAGGCTGGGCCGGGCTTGTGCCTGGCCGGGCGTAGCCCCGAATTCGACAAGGGGCTGTCGATCAACTTGAGTCACACCGACCTGAGCGGGTGGGCACCCTCGTACGCGCATGGCGTGCGCGGCATCTCCCTGGTGGGTGCGGACCTCACCGGGACCGACCTCAGCGACACCAACCTCAGCGATGCACAACTGCGCGGCGTCTACCTCTCCGAAGCCAATCTCCGCGGCGCGGACCTGAACGGCGCGGACCTGAACGGCGCGGACCTGAACGGTGCGGACCTGAACGGCGCGGACCTGGGCGCGGCCGATCTCCGCGATGCGAGTCTCTTCGACGCGAACCTCTCGGACGCGTACTTCTGCGGCACCTCCGATGCCGCCCAGTGCGCAGACCTGACCGACGTGAGCTTCGACAACGCGAACCTGACCGGTGCCGTGCTCACCGAGGCGGACCTGACCAAGGCGACTTTCTGTTCAGGTGTCTTCTTGAGCGACATCAGGACGGGAAGGACGCGCGGCGGGTTTTGCGCTCGCCTGACAGACGCGGATCTCACCCATGCGAACCTCTCGAACGTGGACCTTTCCGGGGTGGACCTGAACGGCGCGGACCTCTCGAAGGCCAACCTCAGCAAGACCAACCTCACGGGAGCCGACCTCACCGCGGCGAAGCTGGACGGCGCCAGACTGGACGGAGTGCGTGGACTCCCGCCGTCCCTCCGCCGAGCGCCCTAGAATTCAGCGCTGCGGCAGCTCAGCGCTGTGGCCGCAGATCAAGCCGCGTCGTCCGCCGGGTGGACCAGTGCCGCGCGCAGCTCGCGGGTCAGGGAGTCGGCCCGGGTGACCAGGTTCGGGTCGGTGACCATCACCATGCCGTGGCTGCCCTTGTCGCCCCACAGGCACACGGCGCGCCGAGTACCGTCGAGGGCGGTGAGGTCCACGCACTCCAGCCAGCCCCCGGCCGGTCCGGCCGTCGGTTTCCAGGACCGGTTCACCGTGACGCCGGCGTCGTCGGCCCCGGCGCGTAGGGCGTCCGCGAAGGAGCTCAGCGTGTCCGCCGACATGTCGTGCAAGTCGCCCGTCAGTACGCGGACGCCGATGCGCCCGTCGTTGGTCTCGAGGTCGCCGTACACGTGGGTGAAGGACTCGTAGCCCTTCGGGTCCGTGCCGGCGACCGCCTCCAGCTGCTGGTTGAGCGGGGAGTTCCACAGGAGCCTCATGTCCTGGAACGTGTCCGGGACGGCGACGTCGTACCGCGGATACTCGGTGCGCAGCTCGTACGACCACACCCCGGCCCCCACCAGGCTGCTCAGGACCACCGCCGTCCCGGCCAGGACGAGTCCCAGCTCACGGCGCGAGTACGGTGGTACGGGCGGCAGGTCGGGCAGCGGCGCATCCTGCGGGACCAGATGCGCGGCAACGGATTGCTCGCCCCGGCTCCGGGCGCCGCGCAGCACCCCGCCCAGCCAGAGTGGCAGCGCTCCGTAGGCCACGAGCCCGGCCCACCACAGCCCTTGCGGAAGCCCCAGGGAGACCACGGCGACGAGGACCGTGCCGAGCAGGACGGCCCGTACGAGTCCCGACTCGAACGGCCGGCGGACGAGCGGCAGCAGAAGCACCCGCCCGGGCCGGTCCAGTGCCTCGAGGGCCTCGGCGAGCATGGCGCGGCGCGCGTCGTCCGGCCGCTGCCCAGCATCGGCCCGCGCCCGTTCGGCCGCAGCGCGCACGCCGCGGCCGGCCAACAGCGCCTGCCGCAGGTCGAACTGCTGCGTACGGGTGATGCGCGGCGGCCGCGCCGCCCCGTCGCCGCCAGCCCTCAGCCACGGCGCGCTCTGCGTCCGGGCCACGCGCCGGGCTTCGGGCGAGTCAGGGGCCAGCTCGGCCACCCGCGCCGCGAGGGCGGGGCCCCGGGTGTTGCGGGCCGGGCGGTCCTGGAAGTCGCTGCGCAGGCAGAGCTCCGCGTATCCGGCGAGCAGCCCGAGGTGGTCGGGGAACACCTCGAGAGCGTCCCGGTAGACCTGTTCGGCGAGGTCGTCCTCATCGTCGTCGTCCTCGGCCACGTGCGCGAGCGCGAGGAGCAGCGACAGCTCGGCGTCCGGCCCGGACGCCTCCAGTCCCGTACGCGCCACCTGCCGGGCCGCGTCCCACCGCCGCGCGGTGAGCAGCGCCCGGCTCGCGGCACGGGCGCCCTCGATGCCTCCAGCCGCCGGCGGGACGTCCTGCGCGGCGCTGCCGGACGTCGAGGTGTTCGCGTCCGCGACGTCCTGCTCGGCGCCGTCGGGTCGTGCGGTGGCGTCCGACGCCCGGTCGACGTCCGGATGTGTGCTGCCCCTGCCCTCGGTGGTCTGGTCGTTTTCCTGTGCGCCGTGCATGGTCCTTGGGTCCCACCCTGGTTGTGCGGCCGGGCCCCTTCCCGGCCGCGCAACTATCGCCTGCACATCGAAGTGCGTCAATTCACCGGACCGGCCCAGAGAACCCGCAGGTGAATCCACCCACCTACCCACCCAACCACCCACCGCCCGGCCCGCACGGGCGCACACGATGACGTACGCGTGAGGTGTGCCATCCCTCGGTGACGCGTTTCCTGCCAGCACACCAGCCTGGCCTCACGATGCGCACGCACGAGGCCTGAACGGACGTGCCGGGCCTGGCGGGCCTGGACGACGTTCCGACCGGCGCCGGGGGACGGGCCCGCGCTACGGGACCGTCACGGTCCTCCCGGGGGAGGACCGATCGACAGGGACGGCGGCGGGGGCACCACCACGTCGGTGTAGGCCTTCCAGATCAGCGGCGGGAAGGCACTGCCCCGCTCGGAATCGGGGCCGCCGACGCCTTGCATGGGCAGCAGTTGCGTGACGTCGGGCTTCGTGCGGAACATGGCCACCGAGGTGCTCAGCTCCGGCGTCGTTCCGATGAACCAGGCGGAGTTCATACGGTCGTTCGGACCGGTTTTGCCCGCCCAGGACGGGACGTAGGTCAGCTGGTTCTTCGGAGGTCCGACGGCGTTCCACCCCACGTGGCGCAGCGCCCCGCCCACGATCGCGGCCGTGTCGGAGCTCATCGCCCGCCGCGGCTTGGGCCGGCCGAAGCCGTCCACGGCGACGCCGTTGCGCTGGACCTCGGTCACCGAGTACGGCTCGGTGGCCTGGCCCTCGTTGATGAAGGTCGTATAGGCGCTGGCCAGCCGGACGGCGCTGGGGGTGGAGGTGCCGATGGAGAAGGTCGGCTCCAGCTTGGCCATGCTCTCCTCGCGCAGTCCCGACGCGACCGCGAGGTCCTTGACCTTGTTCAGCCCGATCTTCTTGCCGGCTTCCACGAACGGTATGTGGTCGGAATCCACCAGCGCCGAGCGCAGCTGTGCGGCGGCCGGGGACGTCCCCGGCGCCTTGGGTTTCGGGGACTGCGGGGTAGGGGTTTCGGTCGGGGGTTTCGTGCCTCCGAGCTCCTGCTCCAGAGCGGCGGCGTACACGAAGGGTTTGAACGCCGAGGCCGCAGGCACGCCTGAGGTGTCCGCGTTGTTGGTGAAGTGCTCGATCGCGTCGGAGCCGCCGTAGAGCGCGACGATCGCTCCGTCCTTGGGGCGTATCGACGCGGCGCCGACCTGCACGTACTGGTCTTCGGCGCGCTTCTTCGGGTCCAGTCGGTCCGCGCGCACCTGCTCGACGGCCTTGGTGAGTGCGGACTCCTTGTCCTTCTCGAAGGTGGTGTGGATGCTGTAGCCGCCACCGGCCAGATCCTTGTCCGTGATCCCGCTGCGGCTCTTGAGGTACTTGTTGGCGATGTCGACGAGGTAGCCGATCTGCCCGGCCTGGCTGGTCGGTTTGACGGTTGGCTTCGGTTCGGGGAAGTCCGTGTACTTCGCGCGTTCCTCGGCGCTCATCGAACCCGTGTCGACCTGACGGTCCAGGATCCAGCTCCAGCGGTCCTCGGCGCGTTCGTGGTTCTCGGGGCTGAGGGACGGGTCGATGCTCTCCGCGCCCTTGAGGACGGCGGCCAGCAGGGCGCCCTGACTGGGGTTCAGCTCCGCGGCGGGGATGCCGTAGTACGCGTACGAGGCCGCCTGGACGCCGTACGCGTCGCGGCCGAACCAAGAGGTGTTGAGGTACCCCTCGAGGATCTCCGACTTGGGCCGCTGGTTACTGATTTTCAGGGAGAGGAAGAGTTCCTTGACCTTGCGCTGGACGGTCTGGTCCTGGCTCAGATAGGTGTTCTTCACGTACTGCTGGGTGAGCGTCGAACCGCCCTGGGTCTCCTGGCCCTTGACGATGTTGACGGCGGCGCGGCCGATGCCCGTCACCGAGACGCCCGAGTCGCTGTAGAAGTCCTCGTTCTCCGCGGCGATGACGGCGCGCTGGACGGACTCCGGCACCTGGGAGAGCTTCACGTCCTGCCGGTTCACATCGCCGATGCTCACCATCCGGCTGCCGTCCGCCCAGTAGTAGACGGTCGCCTGGCGGCGCGCGGAATCGTGGGGGTCCGGGATCTGGACCCGCATGTAGACGACCGTGAAGAGGCCGGCGAGGGCGCTGGCGAAGAGCAGGAACAGGCCGGAGACCAGTTTCCAGGAGGGCGTCCAGCGCCGCCAGCCCCGGCGGCCTCGCCGGGGAAAGTCGATGCGGAGGGCGCGGGCCTTCCGGCCGGCTCCCTCACGGGACTTCGCACGGCCCGTAGGGCGCCGCGTGCGCTCGGGACCTTCGGATCGCTCGGGACCTTCGGTCTGCTCCGGACCTTCGGTGTGTTCCGGACCTTCGGTCTGCTCCGGACCCTCCGTCTGCTCCGGAGCCTCGATCTGCTCCGGGCCTCCGGTCTCGTCCGTACTGCGGGTGCGGTCCACGCGGCGTTTGCGGGGGAGCCTCATGGGGGATGCGGACCTCCTTGATCGAGAGCCGTCACTTCGGGGCGGTGACGGACTCGGCAAGGAGGATGATCATATTGCGTTCGTGGTTGGGCCGTTCGTGAAACTTTTGCGCGCGGCACACGGCCCAGGACGCAGCGTGCAGGGTGCCGAGGAGGTGCTCGCCGCCGGGCAGGGCGAGGACGTCCTGGACCGGCAGGTAGACGGCCTCGGCGCTGCCCTGCCTGCCGACTTCAAGCGACTCGGCGCGTGCCATCCCGCGTTCGCGCTGGACGCTTCTTTGTGCGGCCGCTGCCGGGCACGCCCTCAGTCGGACCGCGTGACCGGGGACCACATGCCGAACCACTGCTCGGCGCCCCAATCCTCATACCGCCGCACCTCGGTGAACCCCAGCTTCGCCGCGAGGCGCATCGCGCGTTCGTTGGCGGTCTGGGTGGTGAGCACCACCGGCTCGCCGGGCAGCGCTCTGGTGCACCAGTCGAGGGCCGCCGCGCACGCCTCCGCGGCGTACCCGTGTCCCCACGCCTGCGGCAGGAACATGTAGCCGAGCTCGGTCGCCGAGGCCCCGGGGCGGACGTGGACCGGATGCTCCGGGTCGCGCGGGTCGAGCGTGACGATCCCGATCATCGCTCCGCCGAGATCGACCACGAAGAGGCCGGGGCGCCGCTTGGGCGCCCGGGGCACCGTACGCTCGAACTCGTCGCGCTGCCGAGGGCCACCGATGTACGTGCCCACCTCGGGCGAGGTGAACAAATCGATCACCGCCGCACGGTCCCGGGCCTCGGGCTCACGGAGCACGAGCCTCTCGGTCCTGATCGGGGCAGGTGGCCAGGCGGCGGGTCCTAACTCAGTCATGCAGACCAGCTAATCAGCAGGCCCGGTAGCGATCACGGCTCGCGGAGGACCGGCCAACCCGCAGGCCCGGGAACGTCCTTGGACGACGGAAGACAACACCGCCACCGCCACGTTCAGGGTCCGGAAGAGGTCTCCCTCTGCGGTTCAACCGGCGCCGCGGACTCTCCGTACCGGCGCCGCGGACTCTCCGTACCGGCGCCGCGGACTCTCCGTACCGGCGCCGCGGACTCTCCGTACCGGCGCCGCCGAGCGGCAGAGGACTGGTACATACAAGCTCTTCGGCACCCGTTCAACCACATGCTCGGCGGCTCCACCACTGTCTCCTGGCACGCCTCCCATGCGAGGAAGCAATCGCCTCCCCCTCAGAGCTTCAGACAGCAGTGACGCATACGGCGTGGAGAGGACGACGCCCCTGTTCCTCGGCTCCCGCCCGTCGGGCGGCAGAAGGTGCGGATGGCGATGAGCGAGAAGGAACTGCTGGCTCTCCTGCGCGAACTCGATGACCCCGAACGGCTGGAACGTCCGCTGCACTACGACCGCGCGGCGACCGGCCTCAAGTTCGGCGGTCTGGTGCGCCAGCTCGAAGCGGACTTTCGAGAACGCGGCTGAGGACGACGAGGCCGCCGCCGTCGTGCGCGGTCATCTGGCCCGCCTGGAGCAGTGCATGGCCACGGCCCTTCGCAACGCTGTCGCCGTCGGCGAGGTCCGCGCCTCGGTGGACCCCGGCGGCAGCGCCAAGCTGCTGGTCGCGGCGTGCCAGGGGCTGATGGTCGTGGGCAAGGCGAATCCCGACGAGACGGTATTGCGCGCCATCGTCGACAGCGCCTTCGCGGTCCTCGCCTGACGGCTCCACCCCCAGGAGCCACCGCATGCGGTGGCTCTTTTTTCAGCCCCAATAGTTGAATCACCATTCAAGAATGGAGCCTGCTCGATGAAGGCCATAGTCATCTCCGCCTACGGCGGTCCCGAGACGCTGCACATCACCGACCTGCCCGACCCCGTGCCCGCGCAGGGCGAGGTGCTGATCCGGGTTAAGGCATTCGGCCTCAACCACGCCGAGGCATACATGCGCGCGGGCGCGTGGGGTGATGTCGCGGCCGTCCCCGGGATCGAGTGCGCCGGACGGGTCGAGGCCGACCCCTCGGGCCAACTCGCCCCCGGAACGAGAGTCGTGGCGATCCTCGGCGGCATGGGCCGCACCCGAAACGGCAGCTATGCCGAGCTGGTCACCGTCCCGGCCGCCAACGTGGTCGCAGCGAACTCGTCACTGGGATGGGCCGAGCTGGCGGCTGTTCCCGAGGTGTACGCGACAGCGTGGTCCGGGCTGTTCGGCAACCTCGATCTGCGCCCGGGCGAGCGGGTCCTGGTGCGCGGAGCGACGTCCTCCCTCGGCCAGGCCGCCGTCAACCTTGCCTCCGACCACGGTGCGAGAGTACTCGCGACCACCCGCAACCCCGCCCATGCGCCGCTCCTGAAGGAACTCGGTGCCGAGGACGTCCTCATTGACGACGGTGGCCTGGCCGAGCAGGTCAACAGGAGTGGCTACGTCATTGACGCGGTGTTCGATCTCATCGGCAACAGCGTCCTGCGCGATTCCCTGGCCACGGTCCGCCCACGCGGCCGGGTCTGCCAACTCGGCTTCCTCGGCGGCTTCGATCCGGTACGTGACTTCAACCCGATCGCCGACCTCCCCACCGGCGTACAGCTCAGTTTCTTCGGCAGCGCCTTCGTCCTGGGCAGCCCTGATTTTCCGCTCGCTGA
Source organism: Streptomyces sp. NPDC054961 (assembly GCF_053609145.1). Classification (NCBI taxonomy): domain Bacteria; kingdom Bacillati; phylum Actinomycetota; class Actinomycetes; order Kitasatosporales; family Streptomycetaceae; genus Streptomyces; species Streptomyces sp. NPDC054961. The sequence continues at coordinate 13,158 of NZ_JBSGWY010000058.1, forward strand.
CGTTCCCTTGGACGCGATCTACGCCAAAGTCGAGTCAGGAGCCTTGCCGGCGGGGCCGGTACGGATCTTCCGTTTCGACGAGATCGTCGAAGCTCACCGGGTCATGGAAGCAGGTGAGGCGCTGGGCAAGATGGCGGTCATCGTCGACTGAGACGCTCGCCCTCCGTGCCACAGCCTCCGGGCCGGCCAGCCGTCATGGCCAGTTCGCGCATTGTTCGATGCTGTGGTCGCCGCCGTAGCTCCGCCCCGGACTCCGGCCTGGCTCACCGTGCGCCGGGAGTGGTCGGAGGGGGCGACGAAGGCGAGCCAGGACGGGGACGGGGAAGAGGCCGAGGACGGGGATGAGGACTGGGACGTCGGGGCCATCAACAAGGCGGCGGGTGGGACCGTCGGCGGCGCCCTACTGATTCCGCCTCCCGGGCGCGGTGCCCGTCCCCGAGCCGGCCCCCGCCGGTCCCGCGCACGCAGGGCCGGTGCGGACCTGGGAACCCGCCTCGGGCGGCTATCGCCACGCCCGCGCCGCGCAGCGCGGGTCGGCACCCACGCGCCGGACGGCCATAGCCATCGCGGACGCCGTGCAGCGCCGGGCGGCCGCAATACGGGGCCTCAGCCGAGGCGCGCTCACGCAGTCCCGCGGGTTCGGGCCGGCGTCGGGGTCAGCTCCTGCGGGCCAACGGTTGCCCGGCGAAGCTCACCCCTGCCAGGCCGTGGGCCACCAGGTTGCGAATGTTGCCGTGATCGGCGCCGTTCGGCGTCTCCAGCACACTGCGGTAGTGCTCGCCGAATGCCAGCAGTGCCTCCTGGTCGCCCAGCCCCTCCAGCAGGGCAAGTCCCAGCGTCTTGCAGGAACCCTCGTTCTCACCCGCGGCATTTTCCAGTTCCCCGTTGCGGAAGGCCTGCGGCTGGTACTCGTAGTGCGATGCGATGAAGGCCAAGGTGTCGGCGAACTCGTGCTCACCTGACGCAAGGCTTGCCCGGAGCGAGTCCAGATCGGTCATGTGGGGTCCCCTTGGGTTGGACAGACGACCCGAGTGCCGTCCGTGACCGGACGAACATACCCGCCTCAGGGCCGGCGCGCAGAAACCGTCCCACACCTCGAACGGACAGCATCTCCGCAGGTCACACGGAGGAGCCAGGGAGGCCGCCGAGGGGTGCGTCTCGGCGCCGTCGGGTTGACCGCGGGTCCCTTTCGCGGTGCCCGGCCCTCAGAGCGTCACCACGCCGCCGGCTCCCGAAACTGGCGACTCGCCCTGGCCGACCGGGCAGCGGTTTTGCCGACCGAACACGCGCAAAGCGCGCCATCGTCGACGGAACGGACGAGGGCGGGTAGCCCACCTGGCCCGTTGCGTCCGATGCACCTGCTCACGTGGCTTCCGCCGCCTTCGAAGCGCTCCTGACCCGGGCCCGGGCCCGCTCGATCTCGTTGATGTGGGTTTCGGTCCAGTGGCGGAGTGCAGCGATCGGCTCCGCCAGACTGCGGCCGAGCTCCGTCAGGTCGTATGCGACCCGGGGCGGGATGGTGGGGTACACCGTGCGGGTGACGAACCCGTCGGCCTCCAGGCCGCGCAGCGTCTGGGTGAGCATCTTCTGTGAGACACCCTCGATGCGCCGCATCAAGTCCGTGTAGCGCAGGGTCCCTTCGAGGAGGGCGTCCACGACGAGGATCGTCCACTTGCCGGAGATGTGGTCGAGGACCTGGCGCGTCGGGCACTTTGCGGAGTAGACGTCGGCAGGTAGTCCGGATGCTTCCACCGTGGTCTTCATGCCGGGAGAGTAACGCACAAAAAGGTGCCCTCTTTCCTATGGAGAGTCACTCTCCGATAGTGAGTGACATGACGAGCCACACGATGTCTGTCGCTGAAGCGATCCGCACCCGCCGCACCGTCCGCCACTACCGTCCCGACCCGATTCCGCCGAGCACGCTCGAAACGCTCCTTGATCTCGCGGTCGAGGCGCCCACCAGCTGGAACCTGCAGGACCGGTCGATCGTCGTCGTGTCCGAAGAAGAAGGCCGTGCGGGGCTGGCATGGGCTACCGGAGGCCAGCCCCAGCCCCAAGAGGCCCCGGTCGTACTGGTCTTCGTCGCCGAGCCGCAGTCCTGGCGCGAGGACCACAGCGACGTCTATGAGCAGGCGCGGCGCGGCGGAGCATGGAACGACGAGTTCATCACGATGTTCTCCGCCGCGTCGAGGGCCTTCCAGGAGGATCTCGATCAGCGTGGTCTGCTTCGGGAGTACGCGGTCAAGGACGCCATGATCGCGGCCTCGTTCCTGATGCTCGCTGCTACGGAGATGGGTCTGGCGACCTCGCCCATGAACGGTTGGGACGAGGCCAAGGTGAAGAAGGTGATCGGGATCGACGGCCGCGACGATCTGGCCATCGCCCTGTTGGTCTCGGTCGGCTACCCGGCGGAGGAACGGCGCCATCCAGGCCGTCGTGCCGCGGAGCGCAACGTCTTCCGCGGATCGCACGGGCCCCGCGACGCGGGGAATACCGCGCGCGAGGAATAGGACGTCAGACGTCATCTCCTGTGGATGGTTCGGTAGGCGGTCGTTCGTGGTGGGGATCGTTGAGCGGCTGGTGCCCGATGAGTTGTGGGGCCTGTTCCAGTGGGTGTGCCCTCGGTGCGCCGTCGCGGCCTCAGGGCGGTGGTCGGCGTCGGCACCGCGATCGGGAAGTGCTGGCGGCGATCGTGTTCTTCGCCGCCCGGAAAACGCCTGCGCGCCACCGTCCGGCAGACCCTGGACGGTGCCGCGCAGGAAGCCGAAGTCGTCCGCGAGGACGCCCGCGGGCAAGCAAGCCGGATCCGCGCGGCCGCCGAGGCGGAAGCGGAGCGCCTGCGCACCCAGGCGCACCTCAGCGACGACGCCGGGCGGGGTTCGCCGCGCCAACGTCGGCCCGGTACCAGCGAAGGGCGCTGGACGTGGACGGTGACGGCGGCGGCTCCCACACGCGGGCGCGGAAGATTTGTGGCCGGGGTGGTCGCCGGGGCGCAGTGCGAGGTGCTCGAGTGGGGCGGCCTGGCGCCGGCTTCCCGGGCTCGACGGTCGAGGACGGCCGAGATGGCGGGGTGACGGCCGTGAGGGAAGCCCCGGTGGGCATCCTCCGAGTCCCGCCCGGCCCGCTCGCGGACCAGGCGGCGGAGCCGGTCGGGGAACTCCCGGGCCAGATCGTGGTTGCGCCAGCGCCGGAAGAACGCATAGACCCGGTCCCATGGGGGAAGTCGGCAGGCATGGCCCGCTTTTTCGTGCCGTTGTCGACCAAGTAGCGGATCATGTCCAGCATCGCGCGGTGGCAATAAGCCTCCGGTTGCCCGCTCCCGCTCCCGCTCCCGCTCCCGCCCAGCTCCCGCCCCCGCCCCGGCCCCGCAGTCAGCCCGGCACCGGCAGCAGTGGCCGGACCACCGCCCACTCGGCGTCAGACATGTCGGTGGGATGCCGACGCTCGCGCACCCGTGGTCTCTGGCGTTCCCGAACCTGTGAGCCAGACAGGCACACGCGCGAGTGGCCGAAGTGGACCCCACTCCCGCGTTGCCGTAGAAATGCGACAACAGGGCCTCCTGGAGCGCACGTTGCCTTCGTCGCCCTTCGTGCTACCAGGAGGCCCTGTTCTCATGCACGGCAGCCGCCGCAGTCACCCGATCGACTGACTTCTCGACGAGATCGGGACGACGGCAGTCGCGTAGCCTCTCGTGATCGCTGGGACGGCCAAATGCGCACTGCCCTCCAGGTAGAAGGTCGGCTTGGTGACGCCCCGAGGCCGCCTGGCAGGTTTGAGCCCGGTGCCGCGACTGACGAACCCAGCGAAGAGTCGTGTCTTACCGGCTCGAGGCGCGACCAACCGCCACGCTACGTCCTACTTCTCCTCCGGCTCCCAGGCGCGGAGCAGGTCGAGCAGCCCTGCGTCTCCGTCAACGTGCAAGGAGGCGGCCTGGATCCGGTCGTACAGGTAGAGGACCAGCTCACTGGCCGTGCCGTGGACGGAGGCGCCGGCTGCGTCCGAGTCCTCGCCGGTTGCGGCGGTGGGCGCGGGGATGCGGGTGGTGCGTGCGCCGTCGCCGTCGACGGTGAGGCGCCAGGAGTGGCCCTCGGCGGCGTGGAAGTCGAAGGCCGTGGGCTTGTGCGGCCAGGCACTCGGCGTTGCGCAGACGGTGAACAGGAACTCCTCCACACCGTCGAGTGTCAGCTCGACCGGCAGCGGCTGAGGGGCGCCCCCGGCGAGCTGGGCGTCGTAGGTGTGCACCGCGGTCTCCTGAACCCGGTGCCGGGCGGTGCCGCCGGCGGTCTGCGGTGACTGCGACGCGGGCCACCACGTCCAGCAACCGCTCTCCGGTCCCGCCGCGCGCAGGGCGTCCAGCAGAAGCTGCGTGGACGCGTCCAGCCAGGCCAGCAGGGCCTCACGGTCCTGCGGCACTTCCAGCGCGGCGCGCGCGGCGACGGCCTCGGCCGGGGGCGCGTCGGCGGGCCCCGCGCTGACTATGGCGGCCCAGAAACGGTCTCCCCCACCCAGGTGCTTCACCAGATCGAACAGCGTCCACCCAGGGCAGGACGGCACCTGTGCGTCGAGACCGGGCGCGGCGGCGACCACGGCGCGGAAGGCGGTCGACCGTTCATCGATGAGTCGCAGCAGGTCGGGGAACTCAAGATTCTTTTCCACGCCGGATGTCTATCACGGTGCTCCGCTGATCGGACAGCGATTTTCACCGTCGCAGTGGCCATTGCGGACGTCCTCGCCGCCCACCGCTCGGGTGGCAATCTGGGCCGGGCACCTCGGCGACGTGACGTCCACCCGGTGCGCGCGGTCATGCTGCCGCTCGAGGTGATGGACGCGGAGGTCACGACGGCGGGGGAGGACTGGCCGGGTCGGGAGTTCAGGTGACTCCCGTTCGACCAGCACTCCTCAAGTTCGGAACAAACAACAGCCACTAAGCTTGTTCTTTATCTACCGTCCGCGTCATAGGGCGGGGATGGGCGGTTCCAGACGGCATCTGACCGGCTGACAACCTTGCGAAGTTCGCGGGCGCTTCGGGGCGATATGGCCTGCATCACGGTGTCGAGGAGGCCACGTGCTTCGAGGGGGTTGCCGCAGCAGTACCAGTGCACGTTGCCGCCCCAAAGGCGGCCGCCTCGCACGGCCTCCTGAGGCAAGCCCGAGAAGCGCCGACGCGGACGGAACCGGTGCCGCATCAGGGGCCTTGAGCAGAGGGCCAGCTCCGTTGCGACCGCCGACGCCGACGCCGACGCCGCCACCGTGCCGCCGTCGAGGAACGGATGCCAGCTGGAGGGCGAGGAAGGCGAGGAACTCGGGAGCGGCCGCGTCGACTTCCAGCCGTTAGGCATTCCCGGCGCCCCCACCACGTCCTAGACTGCGACCGCTTCGAAACCTGGCGATCATCGGGAGGGCGCGCAAGATGAACCGAGCACTGATCAGCACATTCGCGGCCGTGGCGTTAGTCGTGTCCGGGGGAAGTGCCGCCACCGCTGCCGACGGCACTCCGCCGCGCACCACGCACGGCCCTTGCCAGTACACACAGACCCCGGACGAGCCGCCCGCGCGCCCTGTTCCGCTGCCGCCTGACCCACGGCGCACCCCCAGTCGCGGCACGGTTGATGTGGCCGTTCCGACGAGCCAGGGCCAGCTCCCGCTGCACTTGGACCAGGCCAAGGCGCCGTGCACGGTCCAGAGCTTCCTGCACCTGGCACGGCATGGGTTCTACGACCGAACGGTGTGCCACCGTCTGACGGCGTATCCGACACTGAAGGTCCTGCAGTGCGGCGACCCGACCGGCACCGGTGAGGGCGGGCCCGGGTACAAGTACAAGGACGAGCTGCCGGTGGACCTGCCACCGGCACCGACCGACCCGACCGGCGCGCGCCGCCTCTACGGGCGCGGCCTGCTGGCAATGGCCAACGCCGGTCCGGACACGAACGGTTCACAGTTCTTCGTCGTCTACGGCGACTCCGCACTGCGACCGAACTACACGGTGTTCGGCACGGTCGGCGCCGACGGCCTGGCCACGCTCGACAAGGTCGCCGCCGGAGACATCGAGCCGACCGCGGAGGACCCGGCACCGGTCGACGGCACACCCCTGCTGCGGACCGAGCTGCTCCGCGTCAGGCCGTCCTGCCGGCATTGACGCCCCGCGACCTGACCTGCCGACGTCCTCGACGAGCGTGCCTGTGGCCGCCCCGGCGGACCGTGCCGGCCGGTTGAAGCGATGAGCCCGGAGGCGCTGGGTCGAGATCGAGAACGGGGATGTCTGCGGGTCACCTGCCGGTTCGGTGCAGGGCCAGTTGGCGCCACCGCTCACGTACGGTCTCGCGTCCTCAGTCCACAGCACGGCCGAGTCCGCGCGGGAGCCGCGGCCGGCGGGATGGCCGGGTGGCGCCGGGGGCGTAGCGGGCGCCGCCGTCTGCGACCTGGCGCATGCCGTCGTGGGAGGTTGTGTGGTGGCCGAGGTCGCGGTGGGACGTGGCCCTGAAGTGCAGGGCATCTCGGCCAACTCGGTGGGCAGTAGCCCGGTTCCCCATCCAGCTGGGACTGCTCCCGAATCCGGTTCACTGTCGCTCTGTGTCGATCACCCCGAGGCGAATCGCCGACCGCTCGCTCCGTGCCCCCCGGCTTGCCTGCCGCCCCGAAAGCCTGCATTCCCGGGGGGCCCAACCCAGACCCCTGGGCCCATCGATCACCTTGAAGTCGAGGACCCCGCACCAGAACGCCGCGAGCCTCTCCGGATCGTGGCACTCAACGGTCAACTCAGTGAACCTACTTGTCATGACTCTCCCCGATAGTGCTGACGGGGCTCACTGTGTCCCGGCAGAATCGGTCCATGATCGAATCCTTGGTGACCCTGCGCGAGCTCGTCGTCGACGACTGCGAGGCCGTACATGCCTTCGCCAGCCTTGCGGAGGCTTGCCGCTATCAGGCGTGGGGGCCCAACACCGAGGAACAGACGCGTGCTTTCGTCCAGGGCGCGGTGGATGCCCGGCTGCGGTCTCCGCGGACGAGATTCGCGTACGCGGTCTGCCTCGACGACGATCTCATCGGCATCGGCGAGCTGAAGGTCCGCAGCTGGGTCCACCGCCAAGGTGAGATCTCCTACCTGGTCCATCCCCGCGTGTGGGGGCGGGGCGTCGGCACGGCCACCGGCGGGGAACTGCTCAGCAGGGGGTTCGGGCAGTTGGGGCTGCACCGGATCTACGCGACCTGTGATCCTCGCAACCTCGGATCCTCCCGGGTACTCGGCAAGCTCGGCATGACCTATGAGGGCCGCCACCGGCACACCGCGCTGATCCGGGACGGTTGGCGCGACTCCGAGGGCTTCAGCATCCTTGACGAGGAGTGGGGGTCCGGGCCCGAGCGTGGATGATCGGGGTATCAGGCGGCTACTCGCAGGGCGCCTGGTCAGAGCATGGGTGGAAACAGGTGAGGACCCCGCATCCCACAGGAAGGCGGCCGCGGCGTCGCGGTCGGTCATGTCGGCCGGGGTGACCATGACCAGCAGCGAGAGGCCTCGGGTGTCCACGGCGATGTGCCGCTTGCGGCCACGCCCGTACGGCCCGCAAGCTCTCCAGGCGGGGCCTCCAACTCGCTCACGCGGACCGCGGACCGCGCCCCGGGCTCGGCCACGGCGAACTCCGATGGACTGCTGCCGGACCGGGAAACGAGCACCGTCGCCGCGTGGGTTCGCGATCACCCCGCCGCCGAGATCATCTGCCGAGACCCTCGACGCACCAACCTCACCCTGACAAGCCGAAGTCAGTAACTGGCCGCGATGGACAACTTCGACGCACAAGCGCGGGCGGCACGACCGAGGGCGCGACTGGCACGCTCATGCGGCGGGTGAGGGCGGACGTCCAGAACGGGCCCTGGACCTCCTCACGGAACCGACCCTGTTCCGGCCCGTCGAATCCGGCTACACGGATCTCTTCTGGGAAGAGGTCGGGCGTCTCCGGAGCCGCTACGAACGGCTGGCCGGGCGCGCGCCCCTTCACACGCCGGAACGCCGGCTTCCTCGCCCCTGCCCTGGCGGTGTTGGCGGATCCGGTGAGGTTGCCGGTAGCGGCCGTTGGGGGTGTGTATCCGCCTGCTCCGGCGGGGGCGATGCGCCCGCCACCACGCCGCTTACGAGCGGGCTGGCTCATGCCAGGCACGCTGCGGATAGGGTCTAGCGATCTTAGTTGTTCGTACGGGCAGTCGGGGGCAGCGTCGTGCCCGGTCTGCGAGGGGGAGGATTTCGCTGTGCACAGGCGCAGAGCGTTTGCTGTCTTGCTGATGTTGCTGATGGCGATGGGGGTGGTACCGCAGGCTGCCGTGGCCGATTCTCCCACGCCGACCACGGCGCCCATGGTGCGGTTTCTGAGCTACAACATCTGCGGGAACAGCCTGGAGTCGGACACGCCCCAACCGCTGTGGGGCTGTCGCAGGCACCGCGAAGTCGAGCTGCGGCGTCAAAAGGTCGTGGCCGAGGCCACTGCGTGGAAGGCCGACCTGGTCTTCCTGCAGGAGGTCTGCGAGAAGCAGTACACCGCGATCGCCGACGCCCTGAAGGGCTACGGGTACACGGGTTACTTCGTCTCCACGAAGTCCCCGTCGACCAAGGACCCCAAACTCTGCTCGATCGGCGGGACGCCCGGCAACTACGGCATCGCAGTGCTCGCGAAGGGAAAGGTCACCGACGAGGAGGCCCTCGACCCGGCCACCGGCGTAGCTGGTAAAACCGAGCCGACGACGCTCCCGGAGAAGTGGTACGCGGCCTGCGTCGAGGCAATGGTCCAGTCCGTCAAGACCCGCGCGTGCTCAGTCCATCTGTGGCCCAACTACTCCGAGGTGGACGACCTGCCCGTCCTGACGGACCTCACCGAAATGCAGGCGAAGAACCTGGTGGGCAAGGAGTGGCTGAACACCGGCACGCCCGTGGTGCTGGGGGGTGACTTCAACCCCATCCGGGGGGCGACGAACTCCACCCGGCCACGTTCCTCGGACCTCGACGCCCTCTACCGATCCGAGCTCGGCGGCAACGGCAGCGGCCGGTTCATCGAGGTCGACGAGACCGACGCCGACCACTTCGACGCTCCCTGCAAGCCCCCCGTCGTGACGACCCCGCCGAAGAACTGCCGGTCCGGTCAGTCCACACACAGTCACCCAACCGCGGCAGGCGATGTCAGCGACGGAAAATTCGACTACATCTTCGTCGACAAGGACCATTTCAAGAACGTCGCCGCCGAGGCGCGGCCTCGGGACATGGACGTCTCCGACCACCATCCCTACCGGGGCGCCGCGACGTTCTCGCATTGCAACAACCCCGCCGACAACCGTGCCGACCTGCTGCACCGCGACGCCGCCGGCGACCTGTACCGACACTTCGGCCGCAGCAACGGCAAAATCGCGGCCGACCCGTGCAAGATCGGCTTCGGCTGGGCCGACACCAAGCTCATCGCCCGCGCCGGTGACATCGACCGCGACGGCGACGAAGACCTCTACGCCGTCGACGCCAACGGCGTCCTGCTCTTCTACCCCGGTGACGACACCGAACTGTTCACCGGGGCACCCAGCCCGGTCAGCCAGAGCTTCGGCGCGGTCAACCAGTTGGCCGTGAGCCCGGACATGAACGGCGACGGCACCCCGGACCTGATCACCCGGCTTGCCGACGGCACCCTCTCGCGGTTCTCCACCCACCTCGACGGGACCCTCGGCGCCGGGGTCGACCTCTCGTACGACTTCGGCATCGACGACATCGCCTACGACAGGGTCCTGGCCCCCGGTGACATCAGCGGCGACGGCAAGCCCGACATCCTCGCCCGCACTCCGCAGGGCGACCTGTACCTCTTCGCGGGCAAGCCGGACGGCACCCTGGACGGCCGGGTAAGGATCGGCACCGGCTGGAACATCTACGCCACCGTCATCGCCGCCGGCAACGTCGACGGCGACCCGGCCGGCCATCCCGATCTCCTGGGCCTCAAGCCCAACGGCGACCTCTTCCTCTACACCGGAACCGGGAACGCCACCCAGCCGTTCATCAACCCGCCCTGGCCGCACCAGGACATCGACCGCAGCGGTTGGGGATTCCCAGCCGGTGACCTGTACCTGTGATTCCCATGCTGCGCCCCGATCCGGAGGGATCGGGGCGCAGCTGTCACGGAAACGGTGCGTCGCACGGTCTTCGCCGGGACGGGCAACCCTCCCGGGCGCTGGGCACCCCCCGGGGGTACCGGGCAACCCTCCCGGGTACCGGGCAAGCCTGCTTCCCCTTGCAGGGACCGGGTCTCGTACCTCGGACGGTCCATCCTGTAGATCTGGACCCTGAACCGAGGCCGGGGAATCAGGCCGCGACGAGCTCCTGCTCGCGGTCCGGCGTCTTGACCTTGGGCTGCTTGTTCGGCAGCGAGAGCCGGAAGACCTTGCGCCACGCGGAGAACACCTGCTTGGGCAGCGGCCCGGTGACGTACTCCAGCTCGTACTTCTCGAACAGCGCGCGCACCTTCAGCGCGACCTCGGCGTACCGGTTGCTCGGCAGGTCAGGGAACAGGTGGTGCTCGATCTGGTGCGACAGGTTGCCGGTCATGAAGTGCATGGCCTTGCTGCCGCTGATGTTCGCCGAACCCATCATCTGGCGCAGGTACCACTGGCCGCGCGTTTCGTCCTTGATCGACCGGCGCTCGAAGACCTGTACGCCCTCGGGGAAGTGCCCGCACATGATCACCGAGTGGGACCAGATGTTGCGGACCAGGTTGGCGGTGAACGTGGCGGCGAGCGTGGTGAGGAACGACGGGCCCGACAGCAGCGGGTGGATCACGTAGTCCTTGAGCACCTGTTTGCGGATCTTGCGGCCCACGGCCCTGGCCCGCGCGCGGAACTCCGGGTTGTTGCGGCGGCGCTTGTGCAGGTTCTTGGCGAGCTCGAGGTCGTACGCTGCGATGCCGTACTCGAAGAAGCAGGCGTTGATGAAGTTCCACAGGGGCTGGCCGAGGTGGAACGGGTGCCATTTCTGGTCCTCGTCGACGCGCATGATGCCGTAGCCGAGGTCGTTGTCCTTGCCGATCACGTTGGTGTACGCGTGGTGCAGCTCGTTGTGCGAGTGCTTCCACTGCTCGGCCGGCGAGACGTGATCCCAGTCCCAGGTGGTGGAGTGGATCTTCGGGTCCCGCATCCAGTCCCACTGGCCGTGCAGGATGTTGTGGCCGATCTCCATGTTGTCCATGATCTTCGCCACGGACAGACCGGCGGTGCCGATCAGCCACGCGGGCGGGAAGATCGAGAACAGCAGCACGCCCCTGCTGACCAGCTCGAGCTTGCGCTGCGCCGCGATGACCCTGCGGATGTAGGCGGCGTCATCCGCGCCGCGACTGGCGATCACCTCGTCGCGGATCGCGTCCAGCTCGCGGCCGAGCTCCTCGATCTGCTCCGCGGTCAGGTGGGCGGTGGGGTCGATGGCGGTCAAGGTGCTCCTACCGTTCGATGTCGCAGGGGCCCGCCGCGGCGGACACGCAGGTCTGGATGAGGACGCCCGGCTCGGCTTCGGTGATCTCACCGGTGCGCAGGTCGCGCACGGCGCCTGCCTTGAGCGGCGTGACGCAGCCGAAGCAGATGCCCATGCGGCACCCGGACGGCATGAGCACGCCAGCCTCCTCGCCGATGTCCAGCAGCGGCGTGGCGCCGTCCGCGTCGACGGTCTTGCCGGTGGTGCTGAACGTGACCTCGCCACCGTCGCCGGCGACGACGATGCTGGGGCGGAAACGTTCGGTGTGCAGGCGCTCCGGGACGCCGTGATCGGTCCAGTGAGCCTCGGCGGCGTCGAGCAGGCCCGCGGGGCCGCAAGCCCAGGTCTCGCGCTCGGCCCAGTCGGGCACGAGTTCGTCGAGACGGGCGATGTCGAGCATGCCGTCCGTGTCGGTGTGCAGCTCGGTGAGACGCAGCTTCTTGTCCGCGACCAGGTCGTGCAGGTCGTTGCGGAAGATCACGTCCTGCGGCTGTGGCGCGGAGTGGATCATGACGACGTCGTCGAACTCGCTGTCGCGCAGCATGCCCATCACCGGCGTGATGCCGCTGCCGGCCGTCAGGTAGAGCACCTTGGCGGGCTTGGCCTCCGGCAGCACGAAGTCACCGCTCGCCTGGTCGAGCTGGATCAGCGTGCCCGGTTTCGCCCTGCGGACCAGGTGATTGCTGACCTTGCCGTCCGGGATCGCCTTCACGGTGATCGTGATGCGGCCGTCCTGGCGGTTCGTCGGTGAGGTGAGCGAGTAGGCACGCCACAGGCGCACGCCGTCGACGTCGACCCCGATCCGTACGTACTGACCGGCCGCGTGACCGCGCCAGCCCCGTCCCGGCCTGATCACGAGGGTCGCGGCGTCACCCGTCTCGGGGTGCACGGCCTCGATGCGCCCACGCAGGTCAGCGCCCGCACGCAGCGGGCTGACCAGGTCGAGGTAGTCCGACGGCAGCAGCGGCGTCGTGACCATCTCCAGCAGTTTCCACGCCCCACTGCGGAGGGCTGCACTCGTCATGACTCCAGCTTGATGCGCCTCAGGGCGTAAAGTCCTGTCCGCAGGACGTGAAACTGGTCGGCAGAATTGTGCGCAGGGAACAAGACATGAGCCATGCAGTCCGGAGGGCCACCGAACTGGCCCTCGATGAGACGACGGTCACCGCACTTCGGGCGGCGCTGAAGGCCACCGCCGACGAGGTCGTCCAGGCGATCATCGACGAGGTCCCTTCCTACGCCAACGCCCTCTCGGGCCGCATGGGCGGCACCATCCGCCGAGCCGTACGCACCGCCCTGGCGCACTACCTGGACCTCGCGAGCGGGAACGCCACGGCCGGCGACGGCGGGGACGCGGCCTACGAGCTGGGCCGCGGCGAGGTGCGCGACGGCCGCTCGATGGACGCTCTGCTCAGCGCCTACCGCGTCGGCGCCCGCGTGGCCTGGCGATGCCTGGCCGCGGGCGCCGTACCTGCGGGGCTGCCCGCCGCCGAGGTCGCCAAGTTCGCCGAGCTGACCTTCGCCCACATCGACGAGCTCTCCGCCGCGAGCGCCGCGGGCCACGCCGACGAACTGGCGGCCCGGGGCCGGGCTCATGAGCGCCACCTGGAACAACTGGTCCGCGACCTCCTCGCCGACGCGAGCCCGGACGTGCTGCGGGCCTCCGTTCAACGGGCCGGGTGGCAGCCTCCCGTTTCGCTGACCGCGGTCCTGCTGCCTGCCGCCCAGGCCCGGCCCGCCTACCGCGCGCTCGACCCGAGCACCCTCGTCCTCGACGATCTGCCGGACGCCCTCGGCGTGCTGCTCGTCCCCGACGCCGACCGGTCACATCTCCTGAGACAGCTGACCGACCGCACCGCCGTCGTCGGTCCGTCCCGGCCATGGACCCGTGCGTCCGCCTCCTACGCACGAGCCGTCCGCGCGCGCTCCCTCTCCTCTGATATCCGCGACACCGAGGACCACCTGCCCGAGCTGGTGCTGAGCGCCGACGTGGACGCGTTCGCGGACCTGCGTGCCCGCGCCCTCGCACCGTTGCAGCCCTTGCCCGTCGCGACCGCGCGGCGGCTGGAGGAGACACTGCGGGCCTGGCTCCTGCACCACGGCAGGCGGAACGAGGTGGCGGCGGCGTTGTTCGTCCATCCCCAGACCGTCCGGTACCGGATGTCGCAACTGCGGGAGCTGTTCCCGGACCTCGAGTCGCCGCAACGTGTCCTCGAACTGACGCTCGCGGTCGGCCTTCGGGCCGCCTGACGCGGCCTTCGGCCCTCCACGACTGCGTCCGCTCAGGCGTTCCTGATCGCAGACTGTGGTGGCGACGGGGCGGGGAGCCTCGAACCGTTGAGCCTCCCCGCCGGCACCGAATTGCTCGAAGCTCGATGCTTGGCGCTTGGTGCTCCTTCTTGGCCGAAGCCACTACGGCGCCGACGCCCGCGGCGGCTGCCAGGGCGCCGCTCACCTTCGCGCCCGCCATCGAGCCGAAATGCGGCCGGGGTCGCCATCGGTCCCCGTCAGGCACGTGTTGGCGGGCAAGACCCCCACGGTCGAGCTGCTCGAGGGGCCGGACTTACTTCCCGGTCCCGGTCCGTCGCCCAGGCGCTGGAGCTGTGCGGGCTTGCGCGCCGCGCGGACGTGCTGGTCCAGAACCTCTCGGGCGGGGAACGGCGCCGCCTGGATCTGGCCGTGGCCACGCTGTCGCAGCCCGATCTGCTCCTTCTCGACGAGCCGACCGCAGGAATGGACCCCGAAGGCCGACACGCGACATGGCAGCTGATCGGGGACCTGAGGGAACAGGGGGCCACGATCGTGCTCACCACGCACTACCTGGAGGAGGCGGAGTCGCTGGCGGACCATCTGGCGATCATGCACCGGGGCCGGATCGCGGCCGCCGGCACCGTCTCGGAGATCGTCGCCGGTCGTCCGTCCACGCTGCCCTTCGGCCTCGACAGCCGGTGGACGCCGTCCGATCTGCCGTTCGACGGCCTCGGCCCGGTCCGGGAGGGGCGGGGCGGACGGGTGACGTTGACGACCAACCGGTTGCAGAAGGACGCCACCCGACTCCTGAACTGGGCCGAGGAGCACGACCTGGTGCTGGATCAGTTCACCGCGCGGCCCGCGAGCCTCGAAGAGGCCTTCATCGGCATCGCCGGCGACCACGGCACCCGGGACGAGGAGGAGGAGACAACGGCAGCATGCACGGGCTGACGATGCGACACATGAAGGTCCTCTTCCGCACGGAGTGGAAGCTGTTCCACCGGATCAAGGCCAACTACATCTTCGTGGTCTTCGTGCCGCTGATGATCCTCATGGCGATGTCGTTCGTACACGACCAGATGGACCTCGGGCAACACGGCCTGGACGCGGGCCCGGTGATGGTGGCGACGGCTGCCGGAATCCTCCTGAACCCGTACTCCGACAGTTCTTGAGTAGCTCTCAAGGATCGTCTCGAGATCCCGTTCAGCCGAAAGGCTGGGCGGGATCTCGGCGTTTGTGGGGTGTGTTCGAGGTGATGTCCGAACGCGGGCGGGGCCTCGAGACGCTGTCTGGCGGAGGATCGGCCTGGGGTTCGGGGTGGTTCGGGTGCGCGAGGGGCGTCGGAGCTGCTGCTGGGCGTGCTCGAGCCCGTCACGTGATGCCGGGGCGTCAGAAGCTCGTGTTGACCATCAGCGGCGGCTAGGGCGGGGAGAGCCCGTTCGTGGTGATGGCGGCTGGAGCTGCTTCCGTGAGCTCCGCGATCACATCGGCAAGATTCCCGTTGGCTGTGGTGCCGGTGGTCTGGTCCCAGCTGAAGAGCATCTGCAGGTTGGCGCTGCAGACCATCAGGGCGAGCAGGATGGTCTGCGCGACACGGCCGTGGGCGAGCCGCTTGCTCGGGTCGGCGATGTTGACGCCGTGGCTCTTGAGCCTCCCGTTCGCCCCTTCGATGTTCGCCCGTTCGGGCCGGTAGGCGTCCTGCCAGCTGGGGTGGAGGTAGTGCCGGTCCTGGCGGAACTTGTCGCGCTTGCCGAGGTCGCCGGGCCGGACCGTGATCGTCGGCTTCTGGCAGATCCGCGGCAGTTCCTCCTCGGGCAGGGCTCGCAGGCGTTCGGCCTGGGGGATGGGCACGGTGGGTTTGGCCGCGGACTCCTTGAGGCGCAGGTAATACGGCTCGCGGGCGGCGATCTGCTCGCGGAGCACGGTGTCGTCGTCGATGCCGCGTACGGCTTTGTCGCTGAGGTCGAAGGTCGCCTGGGCGAGGGCGGTGGGCATGGCGGGGCAGGCGAGGGATCCGTCGACGAGCAGGGCGCCTTCGTGAGTGCCCTGGATGCCCCGGTTCTCTCGCTTGTAGTCGAGGACGAGCTGGTAGCCGAGGCGTCTTGCGGGCTGGGCGAAGTGTGTGGAGACCTGGTCGGTGTAGGCGCGGTCGGACGCCAGGATCCCGGTGGGGAAGCTGAACGGGGCCAGAGCCGTCAGGGAGTGGATCGCGTTCGGGCCGATCCGCTTGCCGGGGCTGTCCAGGACAAGGCCGAGCACGAGCTGCGGGT
This sequence comes from Streptomyces sp. NPDC054961, assembly GCF_053609145.1. Classification (NCBI taxonomy): domain Bacteria; kingdom Bacillati; phylum Actinomycetota; class Actinomycetes; order Kitasatosporales; family Streptomycetaceae; genus Streptomyces; species Streptomyces sp. NPDC054961. Next base: position 29,157 of record NZ_JBSGWY010000058.1, read on the forward strand.
GCCGGCTGACGCGCTCTCCGGCTTGAGGGTGGCCGGCCGGGTGCCTGCGGCTGGCAGCGACGAGGAGCGTGGCGGAGTGCCCGAAGATCCCTTCGTCGGAGCCGCCGCAGTAGTGCCAGCCGGCGGTGATCTCGACGGACGCGAGACCGCGATGCTCGCTGGGTTCGTGGTGCCAGGCGGGAACCGGGGTGGTGTCGACGCCGATATCGCCCTGCCAGCCCTTGAACAGGCCCCGGCGGTGAGCGAGGCGGACCGCGATCAGGACCAGGCGGTCACTGATCTCCTGCAGCAGGGCCCGGCGGCGTACTCGTTCGGTATCGGTGTCCTCCCAGGCCGAGACCGCGACCATGGCCTCGTCGGCGGGCAGCCGACGGCGGCGGTCGCAGCGGAAGGGGTCCAGCGCGGTGGTCAGCCGGTCGAAGGACCGGTAGACGCAACGGGTGAACGCGTGCCGTCCGTGAGCGTCGAGCGAGTCGGGATCCGGAATCCCCAGCCAGCCCCGGGCAGGAGCCCGCAGCTCGTCCAGGAGAACGCGGCAGACATCCGCGAGGCTCGCGCTGCGGTGGTAGTGCAGAGACAGCAGCAGGCCCACCAGCACGGTCCGCACCGGCAGGCCCTTCGGTCCGGGCCGCCCTGCCAGCTCGGCGTCGATCAGCTCGAGCACACCAGTGCCGTGCAGGAGAGCGTTGAGCTGGCCGACTTTGGAGTCCGGGATCTCGAACGGCGCGTCGGTGACTGGCCGTGGCCGGCACTTCCTGATCTTCTCCGGACTCCGCCAGGCCCGCGGCTTGGTCACCGATCCGGTCCGCGCAGGAGCCGTGCGGCGGTGGCGTCATCGATGGGAGGGACGAGGTGCTGCCAGCGTGCCAGGGAGGCGGCCGAGGCGAGCCCGGCCGCCTGTGCGATCAGATGGTGATCGATGTGGGCTCGCATCAGCTCGACGATCCACGTCGCCCGCAACCGGCCCACCGACACCGTCGGCAGGCCATCCGGGGGCAGGTGGGTGAGGGACCAGGAGCCGATCAGGTTCTTTGCGTACTCGGTGGTCCGACGCGGGCGGAACAAGTACCTGCGCCCGGCCTGGTCTGCGAGTTCTCCCAGGACGGTGTCCCAGGCGGCGCGGGCGACGAGCGGAACCAGGCGGTCGACGGCGGTGTGCAAGAGCGGGCCGTTCCCACGCAGACGCTGCAGATCGGCGCCCCGGCTCGCCGCTACCTCCTTCGGCATGAGGCCGAGACCGGCCCCCAGGCCCATCAGCGCGAGCGCATCAGTCTTCTGCTGGCGGGGCAGATGAGCGGCCCAGTGCCGAAGACCCGCCAACTCGGCTGCCGTATAAGGCTGATACGTGTTCGCCTCGGCATGCATCCGGGCCGGAGCAGCCTCCCCGCGCTCACTCCATGCCAGAGCATCCCGAACCCTCAGCAACCAGGTCCGATACGTCCGCACCGACGACCCTTCGATGTCGCCGGCGCGCGAGAGGACGAACGCGTCGATGACCTCGTTGCGCAACCACGCATCCGCAGACCGCTCCAGTCCGCTCGCTTCGGCCCACAGCGCCAGACGCCCGGTGACGTGCAGCAACTGCTCCACGTCGTAGGGGACCGCAGTCACGGTGGCGGCGACCACGGACCGCACCAGCGGCGCGACCTCCGCCCAGAGCGGGGGCGCCTCCCGGGGCCGGTACCGGGTGATCTTCGCGGACGTGTCGGGATCAAGGACCACGGTCCATGCATACCGGCTGGACAAGCAGCCATTCCACAGCTGATCAACTACAACAGACAAGGTGGTGCGCGCATGGTTGGCGGACGCGCCCGCGCACGCTCCCCCCGGCAGTTCACCCAGGACCCGGAAGCCTGGCCCGAGCAGGTCATCGCCGATCCGGCCGCCGAAGCGGTCCGCCAGATCGCCCGAACCCTCGCCCAGGCCCTCGATCGCCTCGGGCTGAGCCTGCGGGCGGCCGCGGCCGGCTCCGGAGTCAACCGGCAGGCCATCGCCGACCTGCTGGCCGGACGGTCCTGGCCCGACGTGGCAACCATTGCCCGCCTGGCTCACTTCACCGGTATCGCGCTGTGGCCGGACAGCATCAATATCGAACGGAACAGAACGCATTGAGCCTCGATCCGTGCCCGGAAACACCAAACAGCGAACGGGCATGACGAACTTCGTGGCTCCCGACGCCGAGCGGAGAATGCCTCTACTACGCTCGGACATGCGGAAGCCACCCCTGCTGGGCGGTCACGCAACCCGGCACCGCCGAGCTGAACCCTCGGCGGTGCCACCCTTGGATGCCGCGCGCTCGCGGCATGGCTCACACCAGTACGGAACCTCCCTGCTCGTTCCTGGTGGCCGGGGCGATCGCGAACCAGCCCGTGGGGTCCTCTACCACCCGGCCTTCCCTGATCAGCGCCTTCAACCGGGACCGCGTCGTCTCCGTCCTCCGACCGTTCGAGGTATCCGAGATGTCCTCGCCGATCGCCGCGGCGATGTCCTGTGCCTTCATCGCCCGCCCGGCCCCTGCCAGCAGCACCAGCATTCGCTCGCGGGCCACCGACAACTCGAGCGGCTTCGATGCGACCGACGGATCACGGGGATTGGTTACAACCCCGGGCGCCGCTCCGGGCACCGACCCGTCCACGAGGTCCCCGCCGTCACCTGGGTCCTGCTCCTGTGACTGAAGTTCGGCGCTGTCATCGGCCTGGCCGGCATGGCCTGTCAGGGAGAGCAGGGTCTCCCGTGTGATCGTCAGGTGGGCCAGCCGTTCCTCCGCCGTCGCGATCTTCTCGCGAAGTGAAGACAACTCCCCTCGGACGATGGCTTCTTCCGTGTCCAGACGCTCGAAGAGCGACGTCATCGCAGCCCTGCCTTCACCCAGCCGGCATCGGGGCCTCGCGGCACTGGAAGCCCCAGCCAAACGTAGGGCGAGCCGCAACAAGATCGCAGAGGGTGACCGCAGATGCTCCCAAACGACCGCCCTCGCCCGCCTCGGGTCCGCACCCCTGCGCTGAAAGACCACTCCTGCCCGCCCCGTAGGCTCACCCCATGCCGATCGAGGACAGCCCGCAGAACACCGTCAAGCACTGGCAGGACTGCACGGACGTGTACGACTTCCTCGAGCAGATCCGCCTCCGCCCCGGCATGTGGCTGCCGGGTCACTCACTGCGTCATCTGGAAGCGCTCCTCACCGGCTACCGCGTCGCACTGGGCGTGCACGCGATCGACGAGCCCTTCGATTTCTGGCCCGAAGAGCGTTTCACGCAATGGCTTCACGAAAGTCGCGGGACATCCAGTTCACTCGGCTGGGCTGCCGAAATCGAACGCACCACACCTGCGGACTCCAACCCGGTCGAGGAGTTCTTCCGACTGCTGGACGATTACCGCCGCCACGTCGCCTCGAAGCCAACGCCGAGAGCGCCGAAGGCCGGCTTCCCCGGCATCGAGTACATGGGCAACACGTTCGTCACCCTCTTCTGGCGCCAGCGACTTCTCAACCAGGCTGTGCAGCGTCTCGAAGATCGCGACTTCCGCATCGTCCGGCTGGCGGCGGGCCAATGGACCACGGAGCAGGACATGCACCGCGCCATCGCCGCCGCCCTGCGCTTCCCCGACTACTACGGCCACAACCTTGACGCGCTCAACGACTGCCTCGGCGATGTCGCCGGCTACGGCCCCTACGACGACTCAGCGGAAGGCGCGGGACTGGTCCTCGCCTTCACCGACTACGACCGATTCGCAGGTGCCTGCCCCCGGGCCGCGCAAGTCGTACTCGACATCATCGCCGACCGAGCCCGACGGGCGGCCGTACTTCAGCGCCGGCTGATCTGCCTGGTCCACAGCAACGACCCCGACATCCAATTCGACCCGGTCGGTGCCATGCCCGTCATGTGGAACAGCGACGAATGGCTGGACGCCAACCGCCGAGGCTAGGCAGCCGATTTTCGTCACTCTGCTGCAGCGTCCCAGGCGGCGGTGACACACCCCTCCTCCCAGTGCCACCACCCCGATGCCTCACCGTGTTCCAAGAGCTTGCGGATCTGCGGCAGGTTCGCCTCAGGTGGGACGTCCAAGGCCACCATCCGGTACCGCTCGATCCCCTCGCCCGTCGTGCCGAGGCGGTGGAAGACCTCCAGCACGCTCTGCCGGGCAGCCGCTGAGCCGTCGTCCTTGAGCACGATCAGCCGGATCGTGCAGTTCTGAGACGGACGGACCGTATCCCCGGCCCAGAGAACACCGTCGCCATCGAGCTCCGCCTTGATGACGTCCCCGCTGGCGACTCCACGGACGAACCACGGGGTGTTGTCCAACCGCACTGTGCCGTCGCCGAGGTCCACCGCCCACAGGCTCTCGACACTCGCCGGCGGCCACCCGTCCTCGTCTATGTCCATCCGGAAGTGGACCTTCACATGGTCGCTACTGATGCTCGTCACCGCACCATCTTCCTCGCTGGACCGCAGTCGCCCACTCCTCATCTCTGCTTCCGAGGGGGGAGGCTCGCGTGGGCTCTCCAGAACTCAGCGTCCCGTGGCCCGGCAAGCCCCTGGACGAACCGACCTGCCACAGTCTCGAAAGCGTCAGCCAGCGAAGTCGCGCCGACGATAGTCCGTTCGACGGGGTCGATGTAGTGGGCGTTATGGTTCACCTCGCACCAGCAGGCCACGCTGATGGCTGACCAGACATTGAGAAGGCCCTCCTTTGTCCACTCCACGTCGAGTGAGACCTCAAGCCAGTCACTGCCTTCGTCGTAGAGGGAGACCTCAGCCAACAAGATCTCCGGTGTGCCGGTCACAGACCGTCCCGGGAACGTGACGTGCTGCGGGAACCACTCCCAGACCTGGGGTTTCCCCGATATCTGGACGCCGTCGATGTCTGCTGCTGAACGCCGAAGGCGGCCGAGATCGGCGACGCTGGCGTCTGGGAAGAGAGCCTCCAGGGGCACGGCATCGAAGGTCCCGCTTGGCGTATTCATGAGCCTGAGCATGAGGATCAGCTGGTTGAGGGGCAAGGCCCGCAGCACCCCTTGACTACAGTCGTGGCCGTGACCGAACCCCTGTCGAGCGAGACCCTGAAGGATTTCCTGAGCACCATACGAGCCGGCGAAGTTCGCACTGGCCGAGTCATCAGCGTCGAGGACCGGGAGGCGCTCGTCGAACTGGACGGGTTCTCTGGTCCAGGGCAAGCGCTGGGACGTATCCCTCGCGGCGATCTGACCCGCAAGGCCATTGGGCACCCGTCCGAAGCCGTGAGCATCGGGCAGCGGCTCACCTTCGAAGTGATAGCCGTCGACTGGCAGCAGCAGTGCGTCTGGGCGTCGGCCTCAGCGTGTGAGGACCCGGCCCTGCGAGCATTCCTTCTTGGTCTGCGGCGCGGTGCAACCCATGAGGGTCGGGTGCAGAGCGTCCACAACTTCGGCGTGTTCGTGAACCTCGACGGCGAACCGGACAATCAGGGCACCGGGTTCATCAGAGGCCCCGAACTAAGCTGGCGGCGGATCGACCATCCCGCCGACGCCGTCACGGCCGGCCAGCAGGTCATCGGCGAGATCATCGACGTGGACACCCGGCGTGGACAGGTTCAGCTGTCGCTGAAAGCCCTCCAAGAGGACCCGCTCGTTCCCTTCGCGGACCGGGCAGGCATGGTCACGGCCGGGCAGGTCACCAAGCTGATTCCGTTCGGAGCCTTCGTCCGCATCGCCGACGGCGTCGAGGGCCTCGTGCACAACACCGAATTCCTTGACGAGCCCGTCGAGCACCCCGGCCAGATCGTCAGTGAGGGCGACGAGATCACAGTACGGATCGTCGAGGTCGACCTTGTACGCCGCCGCGTCACCCTTTCCGCCAGAAATCTGCCGCAGAATGGGAAACGATCTCTCCTGTGACGGCCTGCTCAGGCAGTCGCTTCACCTCTGATGCTGACGATGCGATCAGGTCGGCCGAGCCCGCTGGTCTGGATCCAACCCCGACCGTGCACGTGGCCAGCATCGATCAGGCCCTTTGCTTGCCCCGACGGAGCCAGCGTCTGGTTATAGCTCTGGACCAGCCCCTCCTCGGTGTCCGCGAACAAGTAGCGGGTCGCGTAGACCTGGCCGCTGTGTTCCCACTCGTGGCGAACAATCGGCTTCCGCAAGAGGGTCTCGAACCATGTGGCGGTGCGTTCAGCCAGTTCCTGCGGTGACCCGACCGCCTCCATCGCCAGGCTCGTCGGCTGGTCCGGGAGGAAGTAGAGCTGATTGTGGAGGCGGTCGCCGCGGACGCTGGAACCAACCAGGTGCACACCGATATCGATCAGAGACACCCTGCGGTGCTTATCGCTCAGCCCTACGAAGGCCAGGAGTGATGAATCGTCCTCGGGGCGACCGACCCAGCTGTGGGCATAAGGGACATCCCATGAGCTGGCCTGCTCGCGGAGAGCTGTCGCGAAGGCGAGCTCGGCAGCATCGAAGCCGAACTCATCGTCAGGGTCATCTATCTCGAACCACGGATTCCCAAGCACGATGATCACAGTAGGACAGGCGGTCGACAGCATTCACCCGGCAATGGGAAACGATCACATGTCAAACGGGAAGCGATCTACGGACGGCCTCTGTCAGCACTGATCAGAGCTACTCGTGAACACCCCGTACTCCTGGCAAGACGAAGACCGGTCACTCCTGGCCCATGAGTCGCTGCGCGTCGTGGTGGCGGCCGAGGTGGTTGTAGGTGATGGCGAGGTTGGCGCGTGCTCGGTGGGTGTCGGGGTGGTCGTCGCCGAGGAGGCGGACGCGTGCTTGAAGGACTTGTTCCTCCAGCTGGAGCGCGTCGTGGTGGCGGCCGAGGTGGTGGTACGCGCCAGCGAGGTTCGCGCGGGCGCTGTGGGTCCCCAGGTCGTCGTCGCCTTCGATGCGGATGTGATCGGCGAGGACCTGTTCGCACAGGGGGAGGGCGCCGTGGTGGCGGCCGAGATGCCTGTAGGTGGCGGCCAGGTTGTTGCGTGCCAGGCGGGTGTCGGGGTCGTCATCGCCGAGGATGCGGGTGCGGGCTTCCAGGACCTGTTCGCACAGGGGGAGGGCCTCGTCGTGGCGTCCGAGACGGTTATAGGTGACAGCGAGGTTGCCGCGGGCCTGCAGAGTCTCGAAGGCGGTGTCGCCCGAGATGCGGATGTGCGCTTCTAGGCCGTGTTTTAGATCGGGGTTCCGGTCCACGCCTTGCGCTGTGATGATCATGGTGTGGGGCGTGGGGATCTTTCTGATGAGCAGTGGTCGG
>NZ_JBSGWY010000059.1:0-35761 GCF_053609145.1 Streptomyces sp. NPDC054961
CCGCCTCGTCGTCTCCGAGCCCCTCGGCGACCTGCCCGGGGCCTGGAACGAGGTACCGGAAAGCACCTACGGCGTCGTACAGCCCGGGGCGGACGAGCTGTGTCCGTTCACCCCCGAACCGGCATGACGGGCGTGGAATCCCGCCCCAACCGACAGGAGACCGGCCATGAAGGACTCGATGCTCAACCTGGCGGTGGACTATCCACTGCTGAACATGTTCTGGACCATGATGCTGATCTTCATCTGGGTCCTCTGGTTCATGCTGCTCTTCCGCATCATCGGCGACATCTTCCGCGACGACAGCTTGAACGGCTGGGCTAAAGCGGGCTGGACCATCTTCGTGATCATCCTGCCGTTCCTGGGCGTGTTCGTGTACCTGATCATCCGGGGCCGGGGGATGGGCGAACGCGAGATGGCCCGCGCCCGGGAGAACGAGCAGGCGTTCCGCTCCTACGTGCGCGAGAGTGCCGGACCCACGAGCCGTGCCGAGGAGCTCTCCCGGCTCGCCGAGCTCAAGAACAACGGCGACATCACGGCAGCCGAGTACGAGCAGGCCAAGGCCAAGGTCCTCGCGGACTGAAGCCCGGGCACCGATGGGCCTCATCTCCGTGACGGCGACGGCGGTGGGGCCCCGGCCCGTCCCGCCGCCGAGCGGGAAACCGAACAGCTGCGGGGTGCGTGGCCATGGTGATCGACCTGCTCGTCATCGGCTTGGCGGTCACGCTCTTCCCCTTGCCGATCATGGCCTTCGTGCTGGTCCTGTCCGCGCCCCGCGGGGTGTGGAAGGGGCTGTCCTTCATCCTCGGCTGGCTGGCCTGCCTCGTTGCCGTCATCGCCATCGTCCTGTTCCTCACCGACGGGCAGCCGGTTCCGCCGCGCTCTCCGCCCTCCGTCGCCGCACTCGTCGCCACGCTGGTCATCGGTCTGGGGCTGATCGTGTACAGCGAGCACCGGCGCCGGCTGCGCCGTACCCGTACGGCCCGGGATCCCTCCGCGCGGGAGCTCCCCACGGATTCCGGGTCGTCGCTGACGTCCCGGATGGACGAGGCGACCGGATGGTCGGCGGCCACGCTCGCCGTGCTCCTCCAGCCCTGGGGCATGGTCGGCGCCGCCGCCGCCACCGTCGTGCAGGCGGACCTCTCCCACGGCACGACCTTTCTGGCTCTCGTGGGCTTCTGCCTCCTGGCCACCTCGACGCTCCTGGGCATGGAGCTGTACATGGTGTTCGCGCCGGAAAGGGCCCAGCTCGCCCTGAGGAACCTGCGCGCGTGGCTCGAACGCCACAAGGACCCGGCGATCGTCCTCACCTGTCTCGGCCTCGGAGTCTGGCTCGTCTGCAGGAGCCTGTACCAGCTCACCGGATGAACGTGAAGGTGCGGAGCCCCGAGCCGGATGCTGCAATGACTACGGACCTGGGGCCGTGCCGGAGTCGTCCATCGAGGGGCGTCACGAGGCCGTGCAGGACACCGGCCGGGCACACGCTCGGGCCGCGAAATCCGCGTGCGAGGAGTGCTCATGAGCGACGACATCGAAGACATGGGACCCGTCGACTATGTGGTCATCGAGTTTCCGGGCAACCGGATGACGGGCGAGGCGTTCCCGTTGCTGCTCGACCTGGTCGACCAAGGCATCGTCCGCATCCTCGACCTGAGCTTCGTACGCAAGGACCTCGACGGGAGCGTCGTCGCCGTGGAGGTCGCGGAGATGCAGGACGGGAGCGGGCTCGGTATGGCCGTCTTCGAAGGAGCCTCGTCCGGCCTGCTCGGCCAGGACGACCTCGACGAAGCGGGCAACGCCCTGGAGCCGGGCAACGCGGCCGCGATCATGGTGTACGAGAACCTCTGGGCGGCCCCCTTCGCCCGGGCCCTGCGGCGCAGCGGTGCGCAGCTGGTGGCCAGCGGCCGGATTCCCGTACAGGCCCTGCTGGCCTCCCTCGAATCCGAGGAGGGCGGCCCGGCCGGCGGCGTCTGACCCCCGTCCGACGTCCGCACCCCCCGCCCCCCGAGGGTGGGGGGGACGAGGGGCGAGGGGGGACGGGGGGATGAGGGGGCGAGGGGGCTCAGGAGCTGAGGATCCTGCTCTTCTGCTCCGCGAACTCCGCCTCGGTCAGGATTCCCTGCTCCTTCAATGCTCCGAGTTCCTTGAGCTGATCGATCCGGCTGCTCATGTCGTCGGCCGGCGGGGGCGGGGGCGGGGACGCCTCAGGAGCGGGGGCGGGGGGCGCTTCCTGCTGTGCCCACCGGCCCGCCTGGCGCCGCGAGACCCGGTTGGAGACCGCCGTGGCCGTACCGGCCACCACCGCGGTGCGCGCTACTCCTCGAAGAAGACCAGGCACGTCACTTCTCCTCACTGACGGGGCCCGGGCCGGACGGTGCGCTGCCGGCCCCTGACCTACGTTCCAGCATCGCACCGAGGGGCGCTTCGCACCCTGTGGGGAACCGGGCCCGAGGCGTCACCCGGCGGGTGCCGTGTCCCCCGCCGGATCCGTGTCACCCGCCGCGTCCGTGTCACCCGGCGGATTTCGTCGCGCGGGCCTGGGTCTCCGGGATCCGCTGGGTGAAGAACATCGCGAGGAGGGCGGCGAAGGCGAGGACGGCGAGTGCGGCGCGCAGGCCGTCGAGCCTCGCGGCGGCGTTCGCGTCGAGCGCGGCCGAAGCCACCTCCGGGCTGGTGCCCGCCTCGTCGAGGGCGGTCTGGAGCTGGGCGTCCGAGAGGAACGGCACCCCGCTCTCGAGCTTGACGGCCGCCTGGCTCGTGACCTCGTCCGGAACGGCCGGGTTCTGCTCGATGGTGGTCAGGAACGACGCGGTGAGCGAGGCGATCAGGATCGACCCCGCCAGAGCCGTTCCGATCGAGGCGCCGAGGTTGGTGACGGCGTTCTGGACCCCGCCGACCTCCGAGCTCTGCTCGTCCGGCACCGCGGACACGGTGACCGCGCCCAGCTGGGAGGCCAGCGCCCCCATGCCGAGCCCGATCAGCAGGAGCGGGACGGTGACGATCTCCGCGCCCGCGTCGCCGTCGAGCGCGGCCAGCAGGGCCAGTGCGCCCGCGAGCAGCGCGAGGACGCCGATGCGCACCACCCGGCGCGGTGAGACGTCCGGGAGGAGGCGCGGGATCAGGATCGCGGCGGCCAGCAGGGTCAGGGAGAGCGGCAGGAGGCGCGCACCGGTCTGGAGCGCGGACAGGCCGAGGGCGATCGACAGGTACAGCGGGACGACGAAGAACACGCCCATCTGCACGAGGTACTGGAAGAAGAACATCGTCAGACCGCCGGTGAGCTGCCGGTTGCGCAAGAGCTCGGGGTCCACCAGCGGCTCCTTGTGCTGCCGCACGAGGCGCGCCTCCCACAGCAGGAAGAGCCACATCAGGAGCAGGCCCGCCAGCATCAGCCACACGACCAGGGAGATCCCGAACCAGGCGGGCGCGCCGGTCTTCGGCAGGAACCAGCCCCATGAGCCCGCGCGAAGCACCCCGTACACGAAGAGGCCGAGCCCGAGAGCGGAGAGCACGGTGCCGACGAGGTCGATGCGCGGGCGGGTGTCCGCGGGCGAGTCGGCGACGCGGCGGGCGAACACCAGGATGCAGGCCACGATCACGACCTCACCGGCGAAGACCCAGCGCCAGGAGAAGTACGTCGTGGCGATGCCTCCGACGAGCGGTCCGATCGCGATCGCCATGGCTGCCGAGGCGGCGACCAGCCCGTAGGCCGCCGGCCGGCGCTCCACGGTGAAGTTCCCGGCGACCAGCGCGACGATCGCGGGCAGGATGAGCGCGGCCCCGATCCCCTCGAGGAACGACCAGCCCACCAGCAGCACGGTCAGGTTCGGGGCCAGGGCGGTGGTCAGGGATCCGCAGCCGTAGATCACGCAGCCGATCAGGAAGGCCCGCTTGCGGCCGATGAGCGCGCCGACCTTGCCGCCGGGGATCATGAACATCGCCATCACCAGGGTGTACGCCGTGATGGCGCCCTGGATCCCGGTCACGGTCGTGCCCACGTCCTCGGCCACGGTCGCGATCGACACGTTCATGACGGAGCTGTCGAGCGCCATCAGGAACTGCCCGGCCGCGAGGGTCAGCAGGACGACCCGCGACGCCGTCGACCCCGCAGGAGCGGCCGATCCCTCAGAAGTGCCTGCCCCGGATGTCATGCACGCAAGGCTCCCAGCCGCCCCGCCACCCCGGAGGGCGACCCGCCGCACGTGTCAACCGGTCGGCCGCTACGGCTGCCGCCGTGGCGCGCGGCCCCGCGGGGAGCACGCGACGGCCCTGCTCACGCGCCGGCCTCCACCACGCCGAAGTCCACGAACTGCCCCACCATGTCGAGAACGTCGGGGAGCGCCTCGTCGACGGCGATGTCGTACGCGTCGGCCACGATCCCTGCGATGTCCGCGACGGACCGCTCGCCGTCGATCCGCTTGAAGATGAACTCGGCCACCTCGTCGAGCTCCATCGTCTCCTCGGCGTTCGCCACGAGGAACGCGCCGCGGTACTTGCGCATCCGGGCGTCGAGCCTGCGGCGCGGCACAGCGTCCGCCGTCAGACCCCCGCTCTCGGTCGACGTCATCAGATCTCCACCACCATCGTCAGGTCCTTGCACAGCGACACCACGCCGCGCACCCACTTCTCGGGCGCGTCGAGGTCCAGGTCCCGCATGGTCTCCAGCGCCCAGTACGTCTCGAAGGGCAGCTCGTCGACCGGCGTCTCCAGCATCCGCCGCGCGCGCCACTTGGGCGTCTTGGAGCCGTAGCAGCCACGGCTCTCCAGCAGGGCGTCCACGGTGTGCCCCAGCGTGTTGCGCGCCGAGATCACCGCGCTGTACAGGTCCCCGGCGTCCAGCTGTCCGAGGGCGTCCTCCACGCTGCCGTCCGCGTCCGAAAGGGAGCGGGTCGTGATGAACGCCTGGAAGGCGCTCCCCGCGACCTGGGCCTGCCGGTCGGCGATCCACTCCTCCCCGTGCAGCGGCACTGCGCTCATCAGCCGCTCCAGGAAGAGCTCCTCGACCTCGACCAGCGTCTTGGCGTCGACGTCGCCGCTCTCGAACTGCGGCCAGCCCACCTTGGCGATCACCTGGCCGACCTGGTCGTCGGTCCAGTACTTGATCTCCCAGCGGCGGTCGCCGACCTGGAGGGACGTGGCGGGCAGGACGTCCGGGCCGAGGGGCACCGGGATGCTCTGGGTGTCCTCGCCCTCCCAGGGAGAGGTCGTGATGATGTTGAAGTCGTAGTCGCTGCCCGCGTTGCCCCATCCGCGGGCGACCGATCCGACGACCGAGACGGACAGGACGTCGGCGGGAAGCAGTCCGCGTGCGGCGAGTTCGGGCAGGCACGTGCTCAGGTCGGGTACCACGTCAGTTCTCTCCTTCGGTGTCCGGCGTCGCGCGGGAGCATCGCCGTTCTCTCCGGCGCGTGCCTGCTGACGCGGCGGTACATCCGCGCGGCTCACCGGCCGGCCGCCGGAACGGGCGGCGCCGCCCCGCACGTGCGAGAAGATGTCCCGCGGTCCACGGCTCGTGGGCCGCGGGCCGGCCGTCGACCGGGCGCACGCGCTGCTCCGGGGGCGACCGGAACAGAGCGTGGCACCGGACGGCAGGCCGGTGAACGGGCGTCAGCGCCCGAAGTCGGCGAGGACCGTGTCGAGTTCCGCACGGATCTTCGCGAAGGCCACCTGCGGGTCGGGGTCCGAGGTGTCCACGACCGCCATGCCGAAGAGCGCGGCGATCCTGCGGTACTCCGCCAGGTTGGCCTCCACGTGATCGCGCTCCAGGAACGACTCCCGCCAGTCGTCGCGCGACTGGATGCGGCTGCAGGCGACGTCGAGCGGCGCGTCGAAGAGCAGTGCGAGGTCGGGACGGACGACGTGTCCGTACAGCTCGTACATCCACGGCTCGTCGTCGTACCCGCGCGTCCTGGTGGTGACCATCTGGGTGTAGATGTAGCGGTCGCACAGGACCACCTTGCCCTCCCGCAGCGCGGGAAGGACCACCTGGTGGATGTGCTGGAGCCGGTCGCCGATCATCAGGCAGAGCAGCGCCCGGTAGTCGATCTCGTCGCGCCGCTCGGGCTCGAAGAGGAAGACCTTGAAGGCCTCGAGTTCACGCGCTTCGGTCGTGGGCTGCCGGGTGCGCACCACGGGCAGTCCGCGGCGGTCGAGTTCGGCGGCGACCAGTTCCAGCATGGTGGTCTTGCCGACCCCGTCGGTACCGTCGACCGCGATCAACCGTCCCGGCAGCCGGTGTTCGGGCAGGGTAACGGTTTCCAGTGACATGCTCACGTTCGCGGCCTTCCGATCAACCTGTTGCTCGGTCGAGTCTCGTCCGTGACCCGTCGGTGAACAAGGCTTTCGGCCCTGACCGAATCGCAGGGTTACGGCCCCCCTGACCTGGCAGGACCTCCGCGAGGGCAGCCCTCGCCGCCCCGTCGCGCGCGGGCGGGACGGGGCGGCGGGGGGAAGGGGCCTACTGGTAGTTCGGCGCCTCCGAGGTGATGGTCACGTCGTGCGGGTGGCTCTCACGGAGTCCGGCCGAGGTGATCCTGACGAACTCGCCGCGGTCCTTGAGCTCCTCCACCGTCGGCGTGCCGCAGTACCCCATCGCCGCGCGCAGCCCGCCCACGAGCTGGTGCACGATCCCGCCGAGCGGCCCCTTGTACGAGACGCGTGCCTCGACGCCTTCCGGGACGAGCTTCTCGGTCTCGGTGACGTGCCCCTGGAAGTACCGGTCCTTGGAGAAGGACCGGTCCTTCATGGCGCCCAGGGACCCCATCGCGCGGTACGCCTTGTAGCGCTCGCCCTGCACGACGATGATGTCGCCCGGCGCCTCGTCCACGCCGGCCAGGGCGTTGCCCATCATCACCGCGTCGGCGCCGGCCGCGATGGCCTTGGGGATGTCGCCCGAGTACTGCACGCCGCCGTCGGAGATGATGGTGGCGCCGTACCGTGCGGCCACCTGCGCGCAGTCGTGGACCGCGGTGATCTGGGGCACGCCGACGCCGGCGACGATGCGCGTGGTGCATATGGAGCCGGGTCCGATGCCCACCTTCACGCCGTCGGCGCCCGCGGCGATGAGGGCCTCGGTGGCGGCGGCGGTGGCCACGTTGCCGCCGATGACCTCCACGTCCCACGAGCTCTTGATCATCTTGACCGTGTCCAGGACGCCCTGGGAGTGGCCGTGCGCGGTGTCCACGATGACGACGTCGACGCCGGCCGCCACCAGTGCCTCGGCCCGCTCCACCGCGGACGGCCCGACGCCCACGGCCGCACCGACCCGCAGGCGGTCCTTCTCGTCCACCGAGGCGAAGGGGTACTCCTGCTTCTTGCGGATGTCCTTGACCGTGATGAGCCCCCTGAGGTGGCCCTCGTCGTCGACGATCGGCAGCTTCTCCAGCCGATGGGCGCGCAGCAGGCTCTGCGCCTCCTCCAGGGTGGTGCCGACCTTCGCGGTCACCAGCGGAAGACCGCGCATGACCTCCCGTACGGGCTGGTCGACGCCCTCGACGAACCGCAGGTCGCGATTGGTGAGGATGCCCACCAGACGGCCCTCCTCGTTCGTCACGGGGATGCCGGAGATGTGGAACGTGCTCATCAGCTCGAGCGCCTCGCTGACGAGGGCGTGGGGCCGCAGGGACACCGGGGAGAGGATCATTCCCGACTGCGTGCGCTTGACCCGGTCCACCTCGGCGGCCTGCGCCTCGACGGGCATGTTGCGGTGGATGATGCCGATGCCGCCGAGGCGGGCGAGGGCGATGGCCATGGGTGCCTCGGTGACGGAGTCCATGGCCGCGGCGATGATCGGAATGCCGAGTTCGATCTTCGGCGTCAGCCGGGTCCGGGTGTCCACCTGTGCGGGCAGCACGTTCGACTCGGCCGGCAGGAGCAGCACGTCGCTGAACGTCACGCCCTCCTTGCGGAACTTGTTCGGCCGCTCGACGCCCGGGTCGATCGCGTGGCTGCTCGTGGAATTCTGCATAGAACTGTTCTCGCTTGCTTCGTTGACGGGTGGGAGGGGGCTCAGGAGGGTGTCAGGCCGCGTTCGCGCAGGGCCTGCGTGACGGCGAGGATCTGGTGGTCGGTCAGGCGGCGCTCGGCGACCTCGGCGGGGTCCTCGTCCTTCACGCCGAACTGCCACCAGGTCGTGCCGCGCTCGCGGTCGACGATCAGCATGCGGTCCTTCTGCGCCGGGCCGCGGACGGTCAGGGTGAGCGTCTCGGGTTCCGCCGCGACGGAGTGGACCAGGGTGTGCGCGATGACGTAGCCGCTGCCCGGGCCCTCGAAGCGGACCAGGGTGGGCACCACGTGCGCGGGGTCGAAGTCCTGCTCCGGGTCGGGGTAGTCGCCGTAGACGGTGTGCCGGTACCCGCCGGCGAGGATGCGGGCGCCGAAGTTGAAGCGGTGGTTGTGCGGCCGGTCGAAGTAGCCCTGGCGGAAGCGGTGCAGCCGGATCCGGACGCCGCTCTCCGCGTCGTTGACCAGCACCAGCTTGTCGAGCTCGGCCAGGCACTCCGACAGGTCGCGCAGTTCCGGCGTGTGCAGCAGGTTCTCCATGGCCGCGGCCAGCCACGCGCCGTCGGTGGCGAGTTCCGCCAGCAGCTCGGTGAGCTCCACGCTCAGCGAGTCGAGGTTCTGCCAGTCCAGGGCCCTGAGCCGCCGCAGCAGTTCGGGCGTGGCGACCGAGGCGGCCGTCGTCGTCGACATGAAATCAGCTCCTTACAGTGGTTCGGTCTTCGAGGCATTCGGTCAGCGTCACGCCCCAGTCGTTGAGCTGGTACAGGACGCGGGTGCCGACGCGATGGCGCTGCACCACACCGGCGGACACGAGCGCCGACAGGTGCTGGGAGACCGTGCTCGCGGCCAGCCCCAGTTCTTCGGCGAGCGCGGAGGTGGTCGTCGGCACGCACAGCTCCCGGACGATGGAGGCCCGGCCGCGGCCCAGCAGGATCGCCATGCGATCGCCGTGCCGGGGCTCGCATCCGTCGCGCTCCCTCTCCAGCGTGCCCAGCACACCGACGCCCCGGGCCTTGAACGACACCACCGTCCGGTCGTCGGCGTGCCGCGACCAGAGGTGCGGACCGTCGCTGAGCATCGCCGGGACGACGGTGAGGCGGGGGGCGCCCGCGGTGTGCTCCGCGGGAAGCTCCAGCTCGTGCAGCAGGGCCGGGCCGCCGCTCATCGCCAGGGTGCGGGAGCGGAAGAGGACCTCCTCCTCCAGCGAGCGCGCGATCCGGGGCCAGTGCTGTTCGACGGCCGCCGTCCAGAAGGCGTCGAGTTCCTCGGCGAGGGCGGGCAGTTCGGTCTCGGGAGCGCGCATCAGCGCGGCGATCTCGGGGAGCTCCGCCGCACCGCGGTACCCGCGGGTCAGTTCGTCGCGCACCGCCTCCGGTGGCGTGCGGCGCACCTCGTCGAGCTCGTCCGCGACGGTCACGGTCCGGGAGGTGACGGCGGGGCTGGGGAAGGCGGGGCTGAGGAAGGCGGGGACGCGCCCCTCGGGCCCGGTCAGCCGGGCGACCGCGCGCAGGCGCGGAGTGAGCACGCCGTGTGCCCGGCGCGCCCAGGCACGGTAGGGCCAGGGCGCGTCGGGCCCGGAACGGGTCACCAGCACCACGCCTCCCAGCAACTCCCACAGCGGGCTCACCGCGATGCGGACGTCGATGATGTGCTGTTGCTTCATCTGGTCGTTCCCCCGTACTTCTCCACGTGGTCTTCGGTGGGCCGCGGGTGAGCGGCCGCGGGGCGCGCGAGGGTCTGCGAGAGCCACACCAGGCAGAGCGCCACGGTGCCGAGCGCCGCGCCCACCCAGCCGACGGCGGCGTAGCCCGCGTCCCTGTCGATCGCCAGGCCGCCGAGCCAGGGCCCCAGTGTGTTGCCGACGTTGAAGGCCGAGACGTTCGTCGCGCCCGCGAGCGTCGGGGCGTCTCCGGCCAGGCCGTACACCCGGGCGTTCAGCGCCGGGCTGATGACGAATCCGGCCACGCCGAACAGGAACACCAGCGGCACCAGCAGCGCCGGGCGCGGCAGCAGCGCCAGGAGGACGAGGACGGCGACCACGGCGCCGATCCCGCCCGTGAGCACCGCGAACGGACGTCGGTCGGCGAGCCGTCCGCCCGCCGTGATGCCGACGAGGGCCCCGATGCCGAAGAGCGCCAGAATCCCCGGCACCGAGCTGTCCGGCAACCCGGCGACGTCGGTCAGCACGGGCTCCAGATAGCTGAAGGCGCAGAAGATGCCCGCCGAGGCGAGCCCCGTGGTGGCGAGCGCGAGCCACAGCTCGCCGTTGCGGTACGCCTTCAGTTCGGCGCGGACACTCGGCCGGGCACCCGGGGAAGCGGCTCCTTCGGGGACGAAACGGAGCACGCCGAGGAGGGCCACCAGGGCGACCGCCCCGACCCCCCAGAAGGCCGCCCGCCAGCTCGCGTGCTGCCCCGCGTACGCACCGGCGGGCACGCCCAGGATGTTCGCCACCGTGAGGCCGCCGACCAGCACCGCCATGGCCCGTCCGCGCCGGTCCGCGGGCACCAGCACGACCGCGGTGGCGGCCCCCACCGCCCAGAAGCCCGCGCAGGCGAGCGCGCTCACCACCCGCGAGGCGAACAGCACGCCGTAGGACGAGGTGACCGCGCCGACGACGTGGCCGAGGGCGAAGACCAGCAGCAGGCCGGCCATGGTGGCCCGCCGGGGCAGCCGCAGCGTCGCGACCGCGAGCACCGGGGCCCCCACGACCATGCCGATCGCGAACGCCGACACCAGCAGGCCGGCCCTGGGGATGGACACCCCGAAGTCGTCCGCGAGGTACGGCAGCAGTCCGGACAGCATGAACTCGGAGGTCCCCAGCGCGAAGGCGCTCACCCCGAGGACGTGGACGGCGAATGGCAAGCCTTCTCCCGATGGTGTGAGGCCGGTGGTGACGGGCGTGGACGGGGACGGGGACGGTGCGGGAGGGCGGGCGGGCGGGCGATCAATTCCGGTGTGCGGAGAACCGCTCCGGAGCATCGACGGCCGCGGTGAGCGGGCCGGCGTACTCGAGCGTGACCGCCGCCACCTCCACGGCCCTGCCGAGCAGTTCGACGACCTCCGTGAACTTGCGCTCCGCGGGCGCCACGGCGCCCTGGGTCAGCCAGGTCATCCAGGCGGAGACCGCGGTGTCGTTCGCCCCGATGTAGTTCTCCACCACGTGGTCCGGTCCGCCGCTCGCCGGTACCCCTGCCTCCTCGACGCCCTCGGCCCCACGGGCCACCAGCCGCGCGCCGCCGACGCCCCAGGAGAGCAGCAGCGCCCAGCGCGGGCCCGTGGCGTCGAACAGCGTCCGCGCCAGTCCGGCTCCGTCCCCGCCCGCGACGTCGAGGCCCAGGTGCTCGGCGAGCACGTCCGCCTCCCGCTGGCTGACGACGATCACGTCGGCGAGCGGATAGAACTCGGGCGCGACCTTGCGCCGCTCCTCGATGGCCTCCGGGCCCAGGTGCAGCACGAGGAAGATCCCGTGCTCCCGGGCGAAGGCCACCGCCGCCTGCGAGGCTTCCAGCGAGATCCCCTGGTTGACGATGACGGCGTCGATCCCGGCGTCGCGGGCGAGCAGCGTCGTCAGTCCGGTCCGCACGTGGTCGGCGGTCAGGGCCCAGTTGGCCCCCCGCTCCATGCGCCAGCCGTCCGCCTCGAAGAAGTCGGCACCGGTCTTCTCGCCCTCCGTCTCCACGATCGTGGAGACGTCGGCGCCCGCCGTGCGCAGCACCTCGACGATGGCCCCGCCGTCCTCGTCGGATCCCACGCAGCCCAGGACGGCGGCCGGGCTGCCGAGGGCGAGGGCGGTCACCGCGTAGATGGACGCCTTGCCTCCGGGATGCCGCCGTTCCGCGTCCTGCTCGCCGGGGAACACGTCGACCATCACGTCGCCGATGCAGACAATCATCTGGTTCTTCCTCATTTGCTCGATGTCCGCACGATCTGCGGACTGCTGTGGTGGGCCAGGGCTTCGGCCCATCGGGCCAGCCGGTCGGGCGACTTGCGGATCAGTGCCTGGACCTCGGCGCCGGGGCCGAGGAGCCGGTAGCGCTGCGCGGTCTTCGGCGCCTCGACCGCGTTCTGGGTGTCGCAGCCGGCCACGAACACCCCGTGGCGCATCAGGTCGCGGCACCGGTCGAGGAGGACGTCGGCGGGGACGTCGTCCGCGAGGAGCACGGGCACCCGGTTGCCCCGCATGGCCTCGGCGAGGTGGGTGATGCGTCCCGCCCGCGGGGTCGGCGTGCCCGGTGCGTCCGGGGTGACCGCCTCGTGGGCCGCGGCGATCAGATCCGGCTGATGGGCCGAGGAGTCGACGAGGATGCGGTCCGTCGCCGGGTCGAGCAGCCCGTCCAGGAATCCGAAGTACGCGGCGAAGTCCGCCTGGGAGGTGCCGATCGCGCAGATCAGTCCCCCGGTCGCCGCTCCTCCGAGGCGGCCGGCTTCCTCGGCCGTCACCCGGCACTGCAGTTGCAGCGTCACCGTCGGGGGCAGGCCCAGCTCGGCGCAGATCCTCGGCCAGTCGCCGGCCGCCGGCGTCTTCTCCATGACCACGGCCACCGTCAGGCCCGCGGGCAGGCCGGCCGTCATGGCGCGGATGGCCTCGGTCTCGTGGTGCGCGAGCGGCAGGTCCCCCGGATCCGCGGCCATCGGGAGCACCGGCGCGTGCCGGGCCTGACTCGCGGAGTAGGCCGGCTCTCCGGGCGAGACCGCGTGGATGCCGATGGCGTCGGCGCCCGCGCGCACCACGGCCGCCAGGTCGAAGGCGTTGTGCACCCGGCAGACCTTGAAGAGCAGGTCCGGGCGCTCGGCGACGGCCCGCGGGAGCGGGGGCGGCGCGAGCGGGGTCGCGTACATCCGGTGCAGCGCCCGTGTCTTCGCACTCGTGCCCCAGGTGGCGAACGCCGTCACGTAGTCGGCGACCGGGCGCAGGTCGAGGACGTCCTCCCAGCCCGCGCAGAGCGGCTCGCCGGGCGTCCCCCGCAGGTGCCGGACGATGTTGTCGTAGTTGACGCAGGCCACGGTCGCCCGGATCGGCGCGGTGGCCCGCTCGCCCAGCAGCCGCTTGACGTTGGCCAGGGTGGAGAAGGTGGTGACGTTGTTGTCGTAGAGGACGACGCTGGCGTCGCCGTCGAGCCACGCGTAGAGCCGTTCCTGGAAGTGCTTCGGCACCCGCGCGATCAGATGGTCGAAGCCGAGATCGCTCTCGTCCTCCAGACCGCGCATCACGTTCTTCGACGAGTACGCCATGTGCGCGACGCCGACCGGCGGCAGCTCCGGCCTGGTGAGCCGGGTGATCACCCGGAACGCCAGCCCGAGGTCCAGCGCGCCGGACTGGAAGTCGACCAGGCCGACGGGCCATTCGCCGGTGTCCTGGAGCTGCTGGGCCAGGGAGAGCGCGGACACGGCGATGACGAGCGGATCGTCCAGTTCCCTCATGACGAAGGGCGTGTCCGCGCACGCGTCGACATCCCTCCGCAGCCGCGGCCAGGCCGTGGCTCCCAGGACCGGCCGCAGCCGCGGAACGGCGAACACGGCGCTCCAGTGGGCCAGATGGCAGTCCTCGAGCAGCCGCTCGATCTCGTGGTCGAGCGCGTCCGGCGATCCGTCGGCCCCACTGGACTTGGCGAGGACGTCCAGGGCGTGGGTGGCCGCGTTCTTGAGGTGGTCGAGGACGCTCACGACGATCCAGCGCCAGGAGCGCGGCAGGGACTCCCACCGTGCGAGCGCGCCTGAGGAGTCGAGCATCCGCAGGCAGTCGAGGGCGTTGTCGACGGCCTCGTGCCACCGCTCGCGGCTGGTGGCGGGATCCGGGAACAGGTAGGGCGGGGAGCAGAGATGGAAGAGCCTGCCGCGGAGCAGGATCCGGTCGCCGTGGGCATGGGTGAAGCCGCGCAGGAGCCCGCTCAGCCGGGCCCGTTCGCCCGCGTCGTCCGTGGCGAGGCCGCACAGGCCGTCGAGGGCGCGGTCGAAGGCGTCCCGCCCCATCACCCCCACGCCGATGCCGTTGTCCGTCGGCGGGAGGTTGGTCAGTGCCTCCCTGTACCTGGTGAGGACGCCGTTGACGTCGGCCAGCGCGTAGCGGCCCCCACCGGTGACGAGTCGCGTCTGCTGCTCGACGTCGGGCAGTCGGGCGAGGAACTCCCGCCAGCTGCGGCTGGATCGTGCTCCCGGTTCGTGCGCGATGCGGAGGGCATGGCCGCCGGCCCGTGCGACGCGGTCGAACATGGGCTGGTCGTGGTGGCTGTCGTCCGCGAGCAGCGCCACCGCGGCGCCGGAGTCCAAGAGGTCCGTCACGAGCGCCGACTTGTGGCCGCCGTCGACGACGGTGCCGAGCCCGCAGCGTCCGTCGTCGAACTCGACCGTCGAGCCGACGACGTCGTAGCGCAGCCCGTCGAGGAGGTTCCGGGCGAGCAGCCCCTTGACGACCCCGGCGATGAAGGGCCGGTACCCGGCGCTGAGGAAGAGGATCCGCAGGTCCGGATCCTGACGGTCCTGCCGGTCCTGCAGGTGGCGCAGGTAGCCGGCGACTTCGGGGTAGAGCGCGAGCGTGCCGGCGATCGCGGCGCCCGCCTCTTCCAGCCGCTGCGCGGACCAGGGGCCGAGCGGTGAGGCGTTGATCAGCTCCAGGGTTCTGCGGCGGAACTCGGTTTCGGACAGGGTCGGCGCATCGCAGTACGCCCGTGCGTTGAGGTCCTTGAATTCCTTGACGCCGCTTTCGTCCAGCAGCAGCCCCGGCGATATGCACGCGTGATACCAGGCGGTGGTATTGATCAGCGTGCGATCGACGTCGAGGACGATCCATGACCGATGTGAGACGACCGTGGTCACAAGAGTCACTGTATGTAGCTCCACGAAATTGAATCGAGCTCTTCGACGAAGGGCCTTCCGCTGCATCTGCTGAGGAGCACGTCCCCCCTTTTGACGACCGGCTCGATCCGGATGACGTCATTGATCGGATTGATGAGGACGAAGCATTCGGTGCCGGGAGTGACGAAGAGTTCCCGGAGATGGGAGATCGCGTGCTGGCGAGGCCTTACGGGCTGTCCGCGCACTTCCATGTGGATATGTCCACGCGGTTCGTAGAGCTTTCCGTCACGCAGCGCCTCCCAGTCGATCGACCTGCGCGGCCAATACGTCCCGTAGCAGTGGAGTTCCTGCCCGGATTCGAGCGGGAACTCCTGCTCCGAGGCGATATCGGTTGCCTCCTGCACGTTTCTGAGCCGACGGTGCGGAACGCGCCGCAGGACCCGGCCGACCACCCGGGCGGGGTCGCCGGGGTCGGCGACCCGGACGAAGATCCGGATCGCGTAGGCATCGATCCGGTTGACCGATACGAATTCCTTGACCGCGTCGAGGGCGTTCAGTCCGCCCGGCCGGCCTTCGAGCCGGAGCAGATGGCTCCCCGCGGGGAGCCGGTCCGTCCGCGCCAGGAAGGCGGTGTGCGAGTAGACGCTGCGTCGTTCGAGCAGGTGGGACGAGGTGGGCGAGGCCAGTGGGACGGCTTTGCTGAACTCGCTGCCGGGGGGCAGGTATCCGCTGGCGGAGAAGGATTCGCCGGCCAGTGAGGGCCCCTCCAGCACGGAGTGCTCCAGCACTTCACCGCCGGGGTGATCGCCCGTGGGAGGGGCGCCGGCCGCTCCCACTCGGAGATAGCCGACACCGGCGGCCACCAGGCCCGACCTGAGCGCCACCTGTCGCGCCGTCATGTCGTGGAAGTACTTGGCCCGGGCGAAGAGAAATGCGTCGATGCCCTGGAGGTCGACCATGAAGGATCCGGGTCCGCCGTACCGCACGTGCGCGTCCCCGAGCACGTCGTCGTCGAGTTCGTGTCCCGCCAGGGAATGAACGAATGGGACGGCCGCGACATCCGGACGAATCCTCTTGTTCCACGTGCCGCGTTCGGCGAGATAGCGGCCGTGCGTGCCGGTGAACAGGATCCGGGATCCCGCCTCGTCGCCGAGGACACGCCCACCGAGCGGTACGGCTTCGCCCACTCTGGTCGCATGACGCATTGGCCTCCCCCTCAAAGCCATGACAAAGCTGACCCTCGGAAAATGAGAATCAGAAAGAAGCGCCTTGAGCCGCACGCTCCGGAACAGTCACGGACCGGCGGCGGAAGGACATGGAAATTCGGCGGATGCATGCGGCCCCGTTTGGCGCACCCATCCCGTCCATAGCGACGTCGCCCCGTCGCTGAAAGGATCATGAAGTAGTTCGTTCATCCATGTCAACAGGTATCAGGGGCACTTCGGACTGTGCATTCCTACGAACTATTTCGGCCACCTCATGAGGATTTACCTCAAATTCGGCGATACAGACATTCAGAAGATAAATGCATTAATCGTACGCCTGAATGCGGTTCAGTAGGATGCCGGAATGATGCGTCCTCGGCTTGTCGCCACTGACCTCGACGGCACTCTGCTACGCAAGGACGGGGGGATTTCGGAGCGGACCCGGCAGGCCCTGCGACGGGCCGCCGAGGGCGGAGCGGAAGTGGTATTGATCACGGCCCGGCCACCCCGCTTCGTCGACCAACTGACCGCCGCGTACGGCCTGGACGGAACCGCGGTCTGCAGCAACGGCGCTCTCGTGTACGACATGGCGACGCGCACCGTGCTCACCCGCCGTACGCTGGAGGTCAGTTCGGCCCGGCTGACGGCCGACGCCCTGGCGCGGGCGGTGCCCGGCATCGGATTCGCCGTGGAGACGGGCCACAAGGTGATGTGCGCTCCGGGGTACGGTCTGCGCCTTCCCGAGGATTCCGACGCGGAGTTCGCGGTTCCGAGTGTCGAGGACCTGTGGGTCACCGATGTCCCCATCGTGAAACTTCTCGCCTGGTCGGCCCGCCACGACGCGGACACCCTGCTCGCCGCCGCCGAACGCGCCGCCGGCCCCATCGCCCAGTTCACCCACTCCGGCGGTACCGGCCTGCTGGAAATCAGCGCGTCCGGAGTGACCAAGGCGGGTACCCTGTCGGCACTGTGCGCCGACCGCGGGATCGGCACTTCCGAGGTGATCGCCTTCGGTGACATGCCCAACGACCTGAGCATCCTCCACTGGGCGGGCACCGGCTACGCGGTGGCCAACGCCCACCCCAGCGTGCTCGCGGCGGTCGCACGGCACACCGCGTCCAACGAGGAGGACGGGGTCGCGGCGGTACTTGAACAACTCTTCGAAAACTGACGTCGGGGGAATGAACCGAGCTCGCGGCGGCCGGAGTTGCGGCGCTCCGTACCCGTGCGCTCATCATCGGTAGTGGGCACCCCGCGCTCAAGCCCTTCGGCGACGGGCGAATCACCCTGCCCGGCAACCGGCTGCGCCGCCGGCCAGCCACGACGACACCGGTTCCGGAACCCGCGTCCCGCGCTCCTTCATCCCGCCAGATCCGCCAGCAGCACGTCCAGTACCGTCTCCTCCTCTATGCGCACCCCGTGTTCCGTGAGGGCGATCGCCAGATCCGGGTCCCACGGCGATGCGGCCACCATCCCGGTCAGGGGCTGGGGAGCGGGACGGGCAGCAGCCACCGCCGCACGGTAGTCGCCGGCTGTGTAGCGCCACGGCCGCCACGGCACGTGCCGGCGCAGCGTCGTGGCGATGCGCAGTCCGCCCCAGTCGAAGTCGCCGTGGTAGCGGAAGGTGGCGCCCAGCTCGTGGAGGTGTGTCAGGAGGGCGAGGGCAGCAGCCGATGGCTGGCCCTGCAGACAGACGAGCGGCAGCGCGTCCGGGCCGTGGGTGTCGGCAGCGGCCGAGAGAACGGCGGGATTCTCACAGATGTGGACCACCGGCGGCGTGGTCCGCGGCGGACGGTGGGCGAGCTGGCGAAGGGTGAGCACACACGGATCGCCCACGTCGGCCATCCAGTCCAGAGCCGTCGTTCCACGGAGGTTGAGGGTGAGGACGGTGGAGGAGACGTCGTCACGGAGCAGACCGGCGGAGGCCCAGGCAGCCCGCCGCCAGGCTGCGCCCGCCCCGTCCGGATGTCCGGTGAGGGCAAGGATGCCGGAGAGACAGAGCGTCGCCGAGGGCGTCCCGTCGTCCAGTGCGTGGGCCCCGCCCAGGGTCTCGGCGGCGAACACGGGCAGGGAGCGCGGCGGGTCGACCGGCAGTTCGCGCAGGACGCGGGCGGTCCGGTCGAGCAGAGGCCGAACCGACTCCGGCGTACGGGCGAGGCGCCGTGCGGTGCCATCGGCACGTATCCGGCCGGCCCACTCCGCGAGGTGCGGGATCTCGGCGACGAGCGCGGTGAGGGGTGCGTATGCCTCCTCCCAGGCCTGCTCCTCGCTCCGGCGGGCCTCTTCACGAGGGACGACCGGCCCGGTGAGCGTCGTCACGGCCTCCGTCAGGCCCTCGGGGCTGATGCCTGACCGGACCAGCACGGCGTCCACCGCGTCGAGCCGGACCGTAAGGGCCCGGCCACCACCGGGGGCCCGGCCCAGCAGGCGTTCGACCGCGCCCCGTTGGGCCGGGGTCGGCGTTGCCAGGGAGACGGGTCCGGTGAGCGGCTGCCCCCGCTCCAGCCGGCGGCGTACCCGCTCCAGCAACCAGGCCAGCTCGGCCCCGCCGAGGAGCCGACGCAGACGTGCTTCGTCGACCGGTGTCCGGTTCACGCCCACAGGGCCTCCTGGTCCGCCTCACGCACCGGGTCCTCGTGACGGGTCCGAGCCGTGCCGTCCCACTCCCAGCGGGTGACCAGGACAGCGGCCACCTCGTCGACGCGGGACAGCTGGGCGATGGCGATGCCCGGCACCTGCGGGTAACAGGCCCATTCGCGCTCGCTGGTCATGACCACATCCAGGTCGAAGGCGTGCAGGAGCCCCAGGCACTTGGCGCGCGAGTCGTCGTCGACACCGGCGAACGCCTCGTCGAGGGTGACGAGGCGTGGTGAGTGCGGACTGCCCGCACTCGCGTAGTGAGAGGAGGCGGCGGCGAACAGCGGTACGGAGACGGCGAGCACCCGCTCTCCTCCCGACGCCGGCCCGGTGGCCGGCACCCAGCGTCCGTGCTGCTGGCGCTCGACGGCGAACTCGTGCCAGGTGCGGTAGTCGAGGGCCGCGGTGAGGTGTTCGAGCCAGCTGCCGGCCGCGTCCTCGGTCTGCTGGCGGGCGATCTGCGTCTGCAGGAACTCCCCGACGGCGGCCCGGTCCTCGGCGGTCCAGGCGTCGGCCGTCTGGAGCAGTCGGCCACGGGCCTGGGCAAGGCCGGCCGGAGCCTTGCGGGAGGCTCGCCACACCAGCCGCAGCGTCATGCCGGTGGAGGTCGGACGGCCCTCCAGCTCGGCGTTCATGGCGAGCACCTGTCGTTCCGCTGTGGCGATCAGCTCCTGGAGGGTGCCCGCGACCTCGGTGATGAGATGAGCTTCGAGGATTTCGCGTTCATGTGCGGAGAGGATGCGGGTGAGTTCACCGACCTCGACCGCGAGCGCCTGGGCGAGTTCGGGTACGGCCCGCTCGCGGCCCTGGTAGACGATGTCGACGACCATTCCGTCCTCGACCATCCTGGCCGAGGCGCTGTGGCCGTGCCGGGACAGCGCGTCCTGGAGGGTCTTGTGCTCTTCGCTCAGGCGCCGCTGTACGCGCTCCCAGGCGGCTTCCGAGTCGTCCGTCGCGGACAGCTCCGATTCGAGGGAACGGGCGAGGGCGATGGCCGGAGTGGCCGCCCAAGGGCCATCACCGGTGGCGGGCACGGCAAGGTCCGGAAGCGCGACGGCGATCAGCCCGGTGGTCGTGAAGCGCTGGAGCGCCGCGATGGCATCGGATCGCGCGGCGGCAGCGTCGGTGACGGCCTTCTCCAACTGTTCGATCCGGCCTTCAGCTCGGCTGGCCCGCCGGTCCGCCCCCGAACGGCGGTCCTGGCACGACCGTTGATCGGCCACGCAGCCGCGCAGGGCCTCCGCGGTCTCGACGAGCCGCCGTTCCAGCTCGGCCACGGCCTCGCCCACGGTCGAGCGCAGTGTGGCGAGCCGCTCGTCCGCGGCTGCTGCGTCCAGGGTCGTCTGCTCAGCGCGCAGGGCGAGTTCGGCAGTGCGCTCGCCCGCCCGCCCGGTTTCCTCACGTTCCTCGTCCGCCTGCCGGGCCGCTTCGGTCCGCTCCCGCAGTGCGGGCCACAGTGCGGCCAGAACGGCCGCGAGGTCGACGAGGGCCTGCCGTACGGCGGCCAGCGCCGGCCGGTCCGGGGGCAGCCCCAGATCAGCGGCCACCTCGTGGAGCTCGGCGCTCGCCCGCTCCGACCGCTCGGCCGCGGCGAGTACCTCGGCGACCCGCGCCTCGCGACGGGACCTGACCTGGCGCGCGGTATCGGCGGCAGCCGCCGCGCGAGCGTGCGCCCGGGTCAGCGGCCCGTCGTCGGGCAGCTCCGCCAGCTCGGCGTCCAGCGTACGGCGCCGGGTCGCCAGAGCCTGCCCGTGCGCGGCCTCGGACGCCACCTCGCCCTGGAGGAGGGAGAGTTCGGCGCGCAGGCCGGTGATACGGGTGCGCCGCGCCGCTTCCCGGGCGCCCTCGCCGATGTACTCCGCGGCAGGTTTGGCCCACCGGCCCATGAGGACACCCACGCGGTAACGTCCGTCGGGCGCGGCCCACGTGTCGCCCGCCGGCCGCGGCACGTCCCCCGCAAGGGCGCCGAGGCCGACCGCCGTGAGGAGCCGGCCCACCGCCTCCTCACCCACCTGGACCGCCCGGCCGTCGCCGTGGTCGACGGCCGGGCGCAGCACGTCGGCGAGCGACGGCCCGTCGACCGGACCCCTCCGCGAGTCGAGGAGCACGTCGTGACCGTCCGCCGTCAGGGCCGCGCCGTCGGGCCGCACCCACGCGTCCAGCAGCCCGGCCGCCTCCAGCGCCGCTTCCAGGCCGGCGCGCTCCTGGTCCGCGACTTCCTCCCGGAAGTCGACCAGCCGCCACAGCGGGGCTCCGGGCGCCTGGTCGCGCAGTCCAGGAGTACGGGTGTACGGGGCCTGCGGACCACGGCGCCCGCCGGCCTCCAGCTCGGCAAGCTCCTGTTCCACACCCCGGGTTCGGGCCGCCAGGGCCGCCCTTCGCTGCGCCGACTGCGCTGCCTGGTCGGCGAGTACCGCTGCCGCGGCGCTGTGTGCGTCCGACCCGTGCCGACGTGCCGGGTAGGGCCCGTCCTGGTGCCGCGCCCACTCCTGGAGCTCGTCCAGCAGTCCGGCCGGGTCGGCGTACGCCAGCTCCTCGCACCGGCCCGCGTGCTCACGTACGGCATCCACCAGGGACCGGCCCGCGGCTGCCACGGTCTCGTCGGCCGCGCCCTGTGCCTCGGCGGCGTGCGCAAGGTCCGTCTCCGCCTCGTCGAGCCGCAGTGCGGCGGCCCGGCGCTCGGCAGCCGCCGCCTCGGTACGGTCCGCGAGCTCCTCCACGTGCGCGAGGGTGCGGCCGCGACGGTCGGTCACCTCGGCCACCGCCGCGCGCAGTCCGGCCGCCGTCAGCCCCTCGTCGCCCGGGAGGTCCAGCCGGGCCGCCCCGGCCGCCTCATGGGCGAGGCGCAGCGTCTTCTCGACGCGGTCCCGGGCGGCTTGAAAGCGGTTCTCCGCCGCGCCGAGGCGGCCGAGTGCCTTCGTGTGCCGCAGCGCGGCCTCGTCCCGGTCCGCGCGGGCGCGCCCGTCGTCCTGCGCCGACCGTTCCCGCTCCTTCGCGGCCCGCTCCAGTTCGTGGGCGCTGCGCATCTCCGGGCCCTCGCGCAGGGCTGCGTCGACGGCCTCCAGTCGCGCGTGCGTCTGCGCGAGCGCGCTGATCCTCTCACCGGCCGCCGCCCGCTCCTGCTCGGCCGCGCCCTTCTCGGCCTGTGCCTCGGCGAGGTCGCGCAGCAGGTGTTCGTACTTCGAGTGCTCGGTACGCGGGAGGCGTGCACGGCGGCGGGATGCGATGCGGGCGTAGCGCCGGTAGTGGTCGAGGAATCCGGCGGCGGCACGCTCGGCCGCGCGGGCGGCTCTCAGCTCCTCCTTCTCCTCGTCCAGGGAGCGGAAGGCCTCGGCCACGTCCGCGATGACCGTCTGGTCCATGGGCGGGAGCGCCTCGGTGAGGGCGCGGGAGAGGGCGGCTTCGTTGGGACGCTTGGACAGCTGGGGCTGGCGCAGCTGGATGAGCAGGTCCACCAGGGCGGCGTAGCGCTGCTCACCGAGCCCGAAGAGCGCCTCGTCGACGGCCCGGCGGTAGGTCTTGGCCTGGTCGTGGACCATCCCGTGTCCGGCGACCGCCTCGATGAGCCGGTCCCGGGACAACACGGTGCCGGTGGCGTCGAGGAGGCTGAGTGATCCCTCTGTCCGCACCGCGGCCGGCGCGTGATCGATCCGCTGAGTGGTCACGGCCCACCAGTGCCGGGCGATACCGCGCCCGCTGACGGCCTTGAGCCCGCACAGGAGCGTGCGGAACTGCTCTTCGCCGCTCACCTCGTCGCGGCGGCCGAACTCCACCCAGGTGTAGCCGAGCCGTTCGGAATGCGGGTGCTCGCCTCCGAGCAGGAGGTTCCACTCCATCCTCTTCCCCGCGTCTCCGTCGGGTTCCACCCGGCGAGCGCTGAGGTCCCCGTCGAGGAGGAAGGGCAGGGTCAGGGCGAGCACCTTGGACTTGCCGGTGCCGTTGTTCCCCCGGAGCAGCAGCCGGCCGTCGCGGAAGTGGAATTCCTCCACGTCGTAGTGGAAGAGGTCGACGAGACCGATCCGCAGGGGCTGCCAGCGGGCACGTGCGGGGGCCGGAAGTGCGGCACGGGGAGTCAACGCTGGTGGGCCTTTCGCTGTGCGGGCACCTGAGATGTGCCGACTGTGCGGGGTTCGAGGACGACGGGCTCGCCGACCGCGTACCGGGCGAGCGCCGGGCGCGGCACCACTCCCTCCGCGGCACGGGAGACCAGGCCCAGGGCGGCGAGCCGGCTGACCGCCTGCTCCACGAGCTCACCCTCGGATCCCGGCTCACGGGCCGACTTGGACCAGAAACCGCCGTGTTCGGTGGCCAGGCGGGCGACATGGTGTTCGAGGTCGACCGTGGAGACGACGGGCCCTTCGGCTCTCGTGAGGTACTCCGCGAGGAGCAGGGTCACATGACCGTGGGTTCCCGATTCCGGCATGCGGACGTCGGTGAGATCGTCGTCGGGGTCGACCATGGCGATGCCCTCGGCCCTGACCTCGGCCACCAGACCCGTCAGTTCGGTGATGCGCGCGG
The DNA here is from genome assembly GCF_053609145.1 of Streptomyces sp. NPDC054961. Taxonomy (NCBI): domain Bacteria; kingdom Bacillati; phylum Actinomycetota; class Actinomycetes; order Kitasatosporales; family Streptomycetaceae; genus Streptomyces; species Streptomyces sp. NPDC054961. The sequence goes on from NZ_JBSGWY010000059.1 coordinate 23,154, forward strand.
TGAGGAAACCGCGCTGGCGGGTGAGGTAGCCCAGCTCGGCGTCGGTCAGCTCGTCGTAGTAGAGCACGGGGTCGTCCAGCAGCCGGCGGGTCAGCGAGCGGCGCATCGCGCGGAAGCGCAGGTCGTCACTGTCGAGGGCCGTTTCGGCGGTGAGCTCGACGAGCCGCTCGTCCAGAGTCGCGGCCCGGACCGTGGAGGGGCCGCGCCGCGTCGCCAGCAGCCCGGCGAGCACCCGCCGCTCCACGTCGTAGAGGACGTCTCCGGCCCCGCTGACGTACGCCTCTTCGTCACCGGCGACGCGCCGCAGCACTCCGAGGCTGAGCAGGAGGCGTACGACGGCCGCCAGGTCGAGGCGCTCGTCGCGGCGGTCCAGGGTGAACTGGATGCCGGTAGCGACCAGCTGGGGATCGGCGGCATCGAGGACGACCTGGTCTGCGAGACGGCCGAGGGCGATCTGCGCCTCGCCGCGTTCGAGGGCTGCGAGGGCGAGACAGAGCAGGACGTACCGGCGGCGGGTGAAGGGAGCGGCGCTGCGCACGGCTTCACGAGCCGGATGGGTGGCATCGGCGAGATGCGCCGGGATCTTGCCCAGCCGGGCCGTCTCGGCGTCGACCTGGAGGGACCAGCCGGTGTTGCGGTCGAACCACTCGCGCAGGTCGGATGCGTGCCGCCGGACCAGACGGAACTCGTCGGCGTACGCTCCGCCGGCGAGCAGCAGAGGCTGTTTCAACAGAGCGCGGGCGGCCTTGCGCAGTTCGGCGGCATGCTGCCCGTCCAGCACTTCGGCGAGCGGGGTGCTCATCGTCCAGCGCCTCCTTCCGCGCGTTCACTGATCTCGATGGTGTGGTCGGGGCCGCGGAAGACGCCGCCCGGCGTGCGCACCTCGGCCGCGGATCCATCGGCCAGGGCGGTGAGCCGGATCTCCATGGACCCGTCGTTGCTGGTGGCCACCGTGTGCGTCATACCGGGCCGCCAGGTGGCCAGGGCGTCCCCGAGGAGCTGGAGGAAGAGCCGGAAGCTGGCGGGGTCGAGCTCACCGAGTCCGGACAGCCGGGTGACGCCGTCGGTGACGAGCCGGGCCCGCGCGGCCGCGATCTCCGCGGCCTGCTTGACGGCCACCTCGGCGAGCCTGCGGCGCGCTTCCTGGCGGTCCTCCACCCTGCGGGGTTTGCCGCGCCGCTCATAGCTGCCGGTACGGCGCAGCTGCGGGCTGATGCGCAACGGCTCGGCGTCGGCCCACGGGGTGGACGCGGGAACGGGCCGGGCGAGCCGGGCGGCCAGGGTCTCGGCATCCACCGTGAGGTGGCGGGCCGGGTACAGCCCGAAGGCGGTGCGCCACAGCCGGTGCCGGGCGTCGTCGTCGGGGGCCTCGGCGAACCAGCGGGCGAGCGTACGGAAGTCGGCGGAGCGGTCGGAACGCCCGGCCCTGCGCTCGTTCAGCGACCTTACGACGGCCAGTAGTTGAGGCACCGCCCCGAGAGCACGGCCGCGCAGCAGCCGGGCCTGCGATTCCCGTCCGTCCCGGCTGACGAACCAGGCCGCCAGCCCGGCCCACCGGCCGGCCCACCTCTCGTACGCGGCCTGCTCGGCGTACGCCGCCTCCTGCGGCGTGGCGTCCGCCGCCTCACGGGCGGCGGCGGCGTGCAGCAGGGGCCCGATGCTCCCCCCGTCCTCCAGCTCCAGGATCAGCCGGGCGATGCGGCCGCCGAGGGTGATCAGGTCCTGGATGAACCGCTCCAGGTACTGGATGAGCTGGTCCTTGTAGGCGAGGAAGACCTCCTCCCCCACGTCGTGGAGGTCGATGGTGCGCTGGAGGGAGCCCATGAAGGCCCGCGCGTTGTCGGCGAGCGCGGCGAAGCGACTGGCGAGCCCGTCGAGCGCGAGATGCGTCTTGGCCGGATCCGGCTCGTCCTCGACGGCGAGCACGAGAAGAGCCCTGAGCTGGGTGACGATGTCGTGCAGCGCGACGGCCTGCAGCGCGCCCCGCCGCCCGAGTGCCTCGTCGTAGGCGGCCAGGGCCTCCTCGGCCGCCTCGCCCTCCCGCGTGAGCTGGTAGATGAAGCGCTTGCGATAGAAGTCCTCGACGGCGGTGACACGCCCGGTGTCAGGATCGGCCCGCAGGTTCCCCCACTCGACCAGCTTGTCCAGCGCGCCGACCACCCCCTCCAGCCCGTCGGGCCGGACGCCGGGGGGCAGCCCGGCGAACACGTCCTCGGGCCGCAGGTGCACGGCGAACCGCTCCTTGGCGACGAGGAAGGCGCGCATCACCTGCCGGTACAGGTGCGTGTTCTGCACGGTGAGGTGGGCGAAGGGGCTGTAGCCGTCCGGCCGCGACGCGGAGGCGGTGGCACTGTCGGTCATCGTCGCCATTGTCCCGTAACCCGGCTGCTCGGGGGGACGAGTCGAAGGACTCGGCCCGATCTAGTCAGAGATGCGGCTTTACGCCGTTTTCATCACAGGACGTGCGGTTCGGGATCCACCCACGACCCGCGCCGAAAGCCCTCTCGCCGTCGGCAGCCCCGGCCAGGATTCACCAGGCCAGCGACCCGGCCGGAAGGCCGGAGTCGCACGGACGACGAGCGTCACGGGTGCACCGTCGTTTCTCGGTGCAGGCCACAGCGCGCGCGGTCAACCGGGTCTGCCGAACGAAGGGCCAACGGGGAAATCACGGAGAAGACGGTCACCGCAACCGTCGACGGCCCCGACATCTCACGGCGCCTGACGCGGGGCATCCGTCGTCGCAGCGGCTGGGGGGAACCCGGCGTCGACGATGTGTTCGGCGAGTGCGCGGGCCGCGGCGGCGGGCGGCCGGTCCTCGGGGCGGGCCGCGCCGGTGGCGAGAAGGCCGTCGACGAGCATGAGCAGCTGGTCGGCGGCGAAGCCGGGGCGCGCGTGTCCGAGAGCGGCCAACTCGTCCGTGAAAAGCCCGTGGAGGGTGCGCCGGTAGGCCCGCGTGACCTCGTGGCCGGGGTGCTCCCGGTCGGTGAGCGCGAGGTCGGCGGCCAGGTAGCGGCAGCCGTGGAAGTCCGGGCCCGCGGCGATGCGGACGAGCCGGTCGACGACGGCGAGGAGCCGGGCCCGGGGGTCGTCGCCCGCGGCGTCCATGGTGGCACGGTACTCCGCGACGTCCTCGGTGGTGCTGCGGCGCAGCACCTCGGCGATGAGGCCGTCCTTGCCGCCGAAGTGCTCGTACAGGGAACGGCGGGCGACGCCGGCCGCCTTGAGCAGGGCGTCCACGCCGACGCCGACACCGTGGGTGTAGGTCAGCTCCTGGGCGGCGAGCAGCAGGCGTTCGCGGGGGCCCGGCGCGGCGGAAGCGGTCATGGCGCGATTGTGCGGCACTTGACGCAGTAGATCAATCGGTCTATCTCTATCCCATGACAGGTAGACCGATTGGTCTACCTCACTCAGGGAGGCGTCATGTCCGTGCGCAGCACCGCCGAAGTCATCGCCCGTTTCAACCGCGCGTTCACCGACGGCGAGTCGGCCCTCCTGGCCGACCTGGTCGCCGAGGACTGCGTCATGGAGAGCGTCCAGCCCGCGCCGCGCGGGGAGCGGGTCTCCGGGCGCGCAGCCTGTACCGAGTGGTGGACGGCGCTCGTCGAGGACCGCACCTCGCAGTTCACCCCGCAGGAGGTGATCGTGTCGGGCGACCGCGCGACCATCGTGTGGACCTACCGCTTCGGGGACGGCCCCGACGAGTGGGTGCAGGGCGTCAACGTCATGCGCGTGACGGACGGCCGGATCGCGGAGGCCCTCGGCTTCAGCAAGACGGCCGGCGAGGTCCCACTGGCCACGGAGTCCGACGACGCGTGAGCGGCACCGAAGCGCCGGAGCCGGCTCCGGCGCATCCGCACCTCCACGACCCGCGTACCACCCACGTCACGAGAAAGGCACTCCCCGGACGCCGAGTTACCACCTGTCGCACAGTGTCGCCGGGCTGTCCGGCCGTGCCGTGCACGAACACGACACGGCCGTGTCCGGTCCCGGCCAGGCCCTGGTGGCGGTGCGCGCGACGTCCCTGAGGCCGGGCCGGACGCAGAGGCTCATGGCCTTCCGCAGTTCGAGCAGAAACTGCACGGCAAGCCGTGCGGGCGTCAGTCGGCCGCGACGGTGTTCTGGGCGGCACCGACGCGCCAGGCGCCGTCCTCCTTCACCAGGATGTAGAACGGGCGGCCCTCGGGCCGGTCGGCGATCCGGGTGCCGTCGTGGCGGACGGGCTGCTGGCGGACGTTCACCGCGGCGACGTCCGGGCGCAGGAACAGCACGCGCTCGACGTCGTAGACGGCAGTGGACTCGGCCATGGCACCGGGCAGCACGGTGCGGGTGAAGGCCGCTATCTCCTCGAAGCCCGACAGCCGCTTGCCGTGGCCGGTGGTCCACACCGGGGCCTCCCGGCGGAAGACGCTCAGGAACCGGTCGACCAGCTCGTTCTGCTGGGCGTGCTCGACCTCGGCGACCAGGCGGCGGATCGCGGCCACCTCGCCGTCGGTCTCCGGGCCGTCGGGCGCGCCGAACACCTCGACCGGCCGGTACGAGCCCGACACCAGCTCGTCCACCACGCCCGGCCCGGCAGGCCGCCAGCCGAGGGAGGTACGGGCGGCCGCCCCGCTGACGCTCTGGTCCAGGGCGAGCGCGTCCGCGAAGAGCGGGCCGAAGACCTCGGCGGCCTGCTCCACGGGCACCGCGTGCGAGGCGGCGAGGACTCCGGCCGCGCGGCCGGCGGCCCGGGCGAGGTCACGGACCGGGACGGCGGACTCTCCGACGCCGTGCCAGAGGGTGCCGGCCCCGGCCCGTTCGACGGCGGCCACGAACAACTCGGCGAGGTCGTCCACGTGGACGGTCGGCCAGCGCACACCCTCTTCGCCGTAGTACTCGGGCGCCCCCTGCCGGCGGGCCCGGTCGACCAGGAGGGCGGGGATGCCGCCGCCGCGGCCGTACACGATGCCGGGCCGGACGACGACCGCGCGCACGCCCTCGGCGGCCTCGGCCAGCACCCGCCGTTCGATCCGCGGGCGGTATCCGACGAGGTCGATGGGATCGGTCGGAGCCTCCTCACCGACCTCCTGGTCCTCGCCCGTGGCACCGAGTACCCAGACGCCACTGGTGTAGACGAAGGGGCGGCCGGTGCCGCGCAGCGGAGTGGCCAGTGCCTCGATGGCGGCGGTGTCGACGTCGGCGTCGCCGCTCGGGGGAGCCAGGTGGATCACGGCCTCGATCTCCGGGGTCACCGCACCGGCCAGCGAGGCCGGGTCGGCGGTGTCACCGACCAGCTGGGCGTGCCACGCCCGGCCAGGACGCGGCTCGGCGCCCCGGGTCAGCGCGACGACCTGATGGCCGGCGGCGTTGAGGTGGTCGGTGACTGCGGAGCCGATGTAGCCGGTGGCACCGGTGAGCAGAACCTTCATGACGTTCCCGTCCTGAGGAACGAGACGCGACAACGTCCCGTTCGATGGCATGGTGGCGTGCTTCGAACCCGCGGTGCGCGGAGGTTTCGTCTCAGAGATTGATCGCGTGTCCGGCGATGCCGTGGACCGCTTCCTTCACGGCCTCGCCCGGCGTCGGGTCGCCGAGGCCGTGCGCCTTGCCGTTCGCCATGAACGGGAACGTGGCGACCTTGACGTCGTAGCCCTTCTCGCGCGCCGGGGCCTCGGTGTAGCCGAAGCGCGCGATCTGCGGCCGGCAGGAGGTGACGCGCGGGATCATCGGGTGGTCGAGCTCCATCGCCTCGGCGTCCGCGATGGTCCCGGCGGCGATGACGCCCATGGCCTCGGCGGTGTGCGCGCGCATCAGCTTCGCGGTCACATCACCGATGGCGTGGACGTGCGGCACGGAGGTGCGGCAGCGGCCGTCGATGGCGCCGCGCTCGGTGAGGGCGACACCGGTGTTCTCCGGGCCGAAGTCCGAGACGTTCGGCGCGAAGCCGATGGCCTGCGGGACCTCGTCGGCCTCCAGGACCTTCTGGGAGCCGTCCTTGCCGGTGACGGTGACGCGGACCTGCGGGCCGGACTCGTCGAGGTACTTCTCCTCGACGACCGCGACCCGCTTGCCCAGCTGGGCGGCGCGGACGGCGGCCGCGTAGCCGCCGGGGCCGGCTCCGAGCACGACGACGTCGAAGCGTTTGCACATGAAGACTCCTTGGACTTGAGAGTGACTTCGAGGCCGGGCGGCGGTCGATATCGGTCCGCCATGCCGGGGTGAAGTGATCGCATCCGGCAAGGGGCCGAGCGCCGGTGATGCGTTACGGCGGTGTCGGCCGCCTCGTCCGGCGGCGTCAGCCGGATGCCCTGCGGGTCCGCCCGACCGGGGCGGTCAGGGCCACACGCCGGCCGGAGCGGCCCCGGTGCCCCACCGGTCGAGCAACGCGTAGGCCGGCTGCCACGGGTTCGTGTACGCCTGGTGTGCGGACCCGGGCAGGAGGTGTGCCAGAACGGCGGGCACGGTCCGCTCAGCGGCGCCGTCCAGGAGCCATGGCAGGATCCGCGCCGCATCGGCGGCTCAGAGCCCGACGCAGGGAGGGCCACAGGACCTCGTCCTCGGCCGCCCGGTGCGCACGCAAAGCACTCCGGAACAGGTTCCAGCCCGCAGCGGTCCGCAGGACGTTCCGGGGATCGCGATCAGCGCGGGCGGCGACTCGGTCGAGGAGGTGCGACTCTCTGCGTAATGCGTTGTGCCTCGCGTACGTCACGGTCATGTCGAACCTGTCTCTCACGTCAGTCTGATTCCTGGCTCCTGGCTCCGGTGACCGAGTGAGCCCGTGTCAGGCAGTGGCGCCACGACCGGTCCGTCCAGGAACAGGGCAGCGGAAAGCCACACCTGACGAAGCGGGGGTTCGTGGGATGAGCGGCCGGGCGGGGGAATGAAGCCCTCGACGAGCAACCTGCCCGGGTACCCGAAGCCTCCCGCGAGAGCCATGTCCGGATCAACACGGACTTTGTACGTCCATCGATAACCCGACGGTTATCGAGCGGCCCCTGACCTCCCGGGGCCCTGGCCACTCAGGCGATCCGGGCCGGGCCGGACAGGTGCCGCGGAGCCAGGAGCCGGCGAGAGCGCCGATCACGGAAGGGCAGGTGACTGTCCTCCCAGTGATTTGGCATGACGGGTGCCATGGTGTGCCGGAAGTCGGCGAACATCTCCGGTCGCACCGACGTTCGCCTGGCGAGCACATGGTCGGCGGCCACGGCGAGGACGCGGGGGTCCGTGCACAGGACCGGGCCGACGGTTCCTGTTTCCTGGTGGCCTGGCTGACCCGCGCCCGGGAGACCAGGAGCCGCCGCTGTCGGGCCACGGAAGTACCCGGCGATCACAGTTCCACCCGCGGGAACGGATCCTGGAGGGGCGTGCCGGTTCGGCGGACAGTGCGCCGTTCGTGCGTCAAACGGGCGTCGCGCGCGTCAGGTATGCGTCAAGACATCGCACCTCACGCACGTGACGCCCGTCACGCACACTCAGAGAAACGGCAGGTCAGGCGTCCTTCGCCACCCGCTCCAGGATCGCCACGCACTCCACGTGGTGGGTCATCGGGAACAGGTCGAACGCGCGCAGCGTGCGGACCTTGTAGCCCGACTCCGCGAAGTAGGCCAGGTCGCGCGCCAGGGCCGCCGGGTCGCAGGCGACGTAGGCGATGCGGCGCGGGGTGAGGGCGGCCACCTGGCGGACCGTCTGCTTGCCGGCGCCCGCGCGGGGCGGGTCGAGGACGACGAGGTCGCACTCGGTGATGCCGGTCTTCGGGAGGATCTGCTCGACCTTGCCCTGCTCGATGCGGACCCGGGGGAAGTCCGCCAGGTTGTGCCGGGCGTCCTCGACCGCGCGCTTCGTCGACTCGATGCCCAGCACCGCGCCGGTGTCGCCGAGGCGTTCCGCGAGGGCGCCCGCGAAGATGCCGACGCCGCAGAAGAGGTCGAGGGCCATCTCGCCCTTGCGCGGCATCAGGCCCTGCATGACGGCCTTGATCAGGGTGTCGGCGGCCTGGGGGTGGACCTGCCAGAAGCCGCCCATGCCGACGCGGTACGTGCGGCCGTCCGCGCGCTCGCGGACGAAGGGGCGGCCGTGGACGCGGTGGACGCCGCCGTCCTTCTCCTCGACGCGCAGGACCGAGACCGGCTTGTCCAGCTCCACGAGCGGGAGGCGGCCGCCGGGGCGCGGGGTGAGGACGACCTGGCGGTCGCCGGAGCCGGAGGCGGCGATGGCCTCGACCGTGGCCATCTGGGGCCAGTCCTGCTGCTCGATGCCGAGTTCGCTGACGCCCGGCGCCGCGATCATGCAGTGGTCGACGGGCTCGATGTCGTGCGAGCGGTGCTTGCGCAGACCGACGCGGCCGTCCTCGTCGATGGCGAACTGCACGCGCGTGCGCCACTGCGGGACCTCACCGGCGGGGACCTTGTCGCCCTCGGCCGGCATGACGGTGCCGTCCCAGCCGGCCTGCTCCGGGGTGAGCCCGGCGAGCCGCAGCAGCTGCTCGGTGATGACCTCGCCCTTGAGCCGGCGCTGGGCGCCCGGCTTGGCGTGCTGCCAGTCGCAGCCACCGCACTTGCCGGGGCCCGCGTACGGGCACGGCGCCGGGGTCCGGTCCTTGGAGGGGTCCAGGACGGTGACGGCGTCGGCGCGCAGGAAGCGGGAGTCGGCGTCGCCCTCGGTCACGCGGGCGACGACCTTCTCGCCGGGGAGGGTGTGGCGGACGAACAGGACGCGGCCCTCGGCGGTACGGGCGATGCAGTGGCCCCCGTGTGCGACGGGGCCGACCTCGACCTCGTACTCCTCCCCGACCAGTGACTGCTTCTCGTTCTGCTCCGTCATGGTGGGGAGGCTCCAAGGCTAAGAAAGACAAAATGCGGAACGGCCGGACGACCGACCCACCAGTTTACGTGGATCTCGTCCGGCCGTTCGCCACCCGTTTGCCCGGGGCGGGGTGCTACTTCCCCGCCGGGTCCTTCGGCCTCGGACGGGGAGTGTCGACCGGGCCGCGGCGCACCGCGCCCGGCGCGTTCCACTCCGCGCGCTTCTTCGCCCGCTTCTTCGCGAGCTCGGAGGACTCCAGCTGGTAGGGCACCGAGGTGACCATCACGCCGGGGGTGAACAGCAGCCGCCCCTTGAGCCGCAGCGCGCTCTGGTTGTGCAGCAGGTGCTCGTACCAGCGCCCGACGACGTACTCGGGGATGTACACGCTGACCGCGTCGCGCGGGTTCTCGCTGCGCAGGCCCTTCACGTACTCGACGACCGGGCGGGTGATCTCCCGGTAGGGCGAGTCGAGGATCTTCAGCGGGACGTTGATCCCGCGCCGCTCCCACTCCTCGCGCAGCGCCTTGGTCTCGACCGGGTCGACGCTGATGCTGAGCGCCTCCAGGGTGTCCGACCGGGTCAGCTTGGCGAAGGCCAGGGCCCGCAGGGTGGGCTTGTGGACCTTGGAGACCAGGACGATGGAGTGGACCCGCGAGGGGCGCACGCTGTCCTCGCTGGGGCCCTCGGCGGCCGCGATCTCGCTCGCGACCCGGTCGTAGTGCTTGCGGATCGCGGTCATCGTTCCGTAGAAGATGACCATGCCGAGCAGGGCGACCCAGGCGCCGTGGGTGAACTTGGTGGCCAGGACGACCACCAGCACCATGCCGGTGAAGAAGGCGCCGAAGGTGTTGATCGCCCTGGACCGGTGCATCCGGCGGCGCGCGGCCGGGTCGTGCTCGGAGCGCAGGTGGCGGTTCCAGTGCCGGACCATGCCGACCTGGCTCAGGGTGAAGGACACGAAGACGCCGACGATGTAGAGCTGGATCAGCTTCGTCGAGTCGGCGTCGTAGATCCACACCAGCAGCATCGCGGCGCCCGCGAGGAGGACGATGCCGTTGGAGAAGGCGAGCCGGTCGCCGCGGGTGTGCAGCTGGCGCGGCAGGTAGCGGTCCTGGGCGAGGATCGAGCCGAGCAGCGGGAAGCCGTTGTACGCCGTGTTGGCGGCCAGGAACAGAACCAGCGCGGTGGCTGCCGCGAGCACGATGAAGAGGAAGCTGCCGTTGCCGAAGACGGCCTCGGCCACCTGGGAGATGACCGGGTGCTGGACGTAGTCGGGGCCCACCGGGACCCCGTCCTTGAGCAGGTCGGTGGCGGGATTCTCCGCCATCCGCACGTTGGTGCTCATGGCCAGGGCGATGATCCCGCAGAACATGGTGCAGGCCAGCGCGCCCATGAGGGCGAGGGTGGTGGCCGCGTTCTTGCTCTTGGGCTTGCGGAAGGCGGGTACGCCGTTGCTGATGGCCTCGACGCCGGTCAGGGCGGCACATCCGGAGGAGAAGGCCCGTAGGAGCAGGAAGACGAGCGCGAAGCCGGCGATCCCTTGGTGCTCGGCCTTGATCTCCAGGTCGGCCGTCGGGGCCTCCATGGTGTCGCCCATGACGAGGCCGCGCCAGGCACCCCAGGCGATCATGACGAAAACGGCGCCGACGAAGACGTACGTCGGGATGGCGAAGAGATTTCCGGATTCCTTCACGCCGCGCAGATTCATCAGCGTGAGCAGGACAATCATGATCATCGCCGAGAGCACCTTGTGCTCGATGACGAAATCGACGGCGGAGCCGAGGTTTTCCACACCGGAGGAGATCGAGACGGCGACCGTGAGGACGTAGTCGACGAGCAGGGCGCTCGCGACGGTCAGCCCGGCTCTGGGCCCGAGATTGGTGTTGGCGACCTCGTAGTCACCGCCGCCGCTGGGATACGCGTGGACGTTCTGCCGGTAGGAGGCGACCACGGTGAACATCAGCACGACGACCGCGAGGGCGATCCAGGGGCTGAACTGGTACGCCGACACACCCGCGATCGACAGGACCAGCAGTACCTCGCCAGGGGCATATGCCACCGAGGAGAGCGGGTCGGATGCGAAGACAGGGAGGGCGATCCGCTTGGGAAGGAGTGTTTCTCCGAGGCGGTCGCTGCGTAGCGCCCTGCCGATCAGGATCCGTTTGGGCACGTCGGTCAGTTTGGACACGCAGTGGATCGTAAGCGTTCGAAATCAGACTGACGAACCCCCCACCGGTATCCGGCACGAAGTCCCTCCGCATCCAGGGCAAAGAGACGCAGCCTCCAGCGCAAAGGGGCACACTGGTGACCGCCCGTGTGTAGCTTGGGCCATGGTCTGAGACCCTGTTAAGCCAGAGCAGCAAAGAGGCTGGAAACCAGCGAGCCGCTGACAGCCGGAAGGACGGCCGTGCACATCGTCATTATGGGCTGTGGAAGAGTGGGCTCCGCCCTCGCGCAGACCCTGGAACAGCAGGGGCATACGGTCGCCGTCATCGACCAGGACCCCACCGCCTTCCGCCGGCTGGGGGCGTCCTTCGGCGGCCGCCGTGTCACCGGAGTCGGCTTCGACCAGGACACCCTTCGCGAGGCCGGCATCGAGGAAGCGGGTGCCTTCGCGGCGGTCAGCAGCGGTGACAATTCCAACATCATCGCCGCCCGCGTGGCGCGCGAGATGTTCGGCGTCGAGAACGTCGCCGCCCGCATCTACGACCCCAAGCGCGCCGAGGTCTACCAGCGCCTGGGGATCCCCACCGTCGCGACCGTGCGGTGGACCGCCGACCAGATGCTCCGCCGGCTGCTTCCGTCGGGCGCCGAGCCGCTGTGGCGCGACCCGAGCGGCGGTGTCCAGCTCGCCGAGGTGCACACCTCCGCCGCCTGGGTCGGCCACAGGGTCAGCCAGCTGCAGGAGGAGACCGGCGTCCGCGTCGCCTTCCTGACCCGGCTGGGCGAGGCCATGCTGCCGACGTCGGCGACCGTCCTCCAGGAGGGCGACCTCGTCCACGTGATGATGCGCACGGATGAGATCGACAAGGTGGAGGCGTCCTTCGCCGAGGGTCCCGAGGAGGCACACGCATGAGGGTCGCGATCGCCGGAGCCGGCGCGGTGGGCCGCTCCATCGCGGGCGAGCTCCTGGAGAACGGCCACGAGGTGCTCCTCGTGGACAAGGCGCCGACCGCCATCTCGGTGGAGCGGGTGCCGCAGGCCGAGTGGCTGCTGGCCGACGCGTGCGAGATCACCTCGCTCGACGAGGCGGCGCTGCAGCGGTGCAACGTGGTCATCGCCGCGACGGGTGACGACAAGGTCAACCTCGTCGTCTCACTGCTCGCCAAGACCGAGTACGGGGTCCCCCGGGTCGTCGCCCGCGTGAACAACCCGAAGAACGAGTGGCTCTTCAACGAGTCCTGGGGCGTGGACGTCGCCGTCTCCACTCCGCGCCTGATGTCGGCGCTCGTGGAGGAAGCCGTCAGCGTCGGCGACCTCGTACGGCTGCTGCGCTTCAGCCACGGCGACGCCAACCTGGTCGAGCTGACCCTGCCCGCCGACTCGCAGGTCGCCGGCAAGCAGATCAGCGAGATCACCTGGCCCGAGGACACCTCGCTGGTGACGATCATCCGGGGCAACCGGGTGCTCACGCCGCACGGCGAGGAGACCCTGGAGCCCGGCGACGAGCTCCTCTTCGTGGCCGCCCAGGCCCGCGAGGAACAGCTGGAGGACCTCCTCCAGGCCGCGGACTAGGGTCTGTTGCGAAAGTGGATCTTGATCGGTGATGATCTTGGTGTGGCGCGTGGAGATCTGACGGATGCACAGTGGGCAAGGCTGGAGCCGTT
>NZ_JBSGWY010000060.1:0-7776 GCF_053609145.1 Streptomyces sp. NPDC054961
GTGTCGTCGTGCTCCGAGTACCAGCCGATCCCGAACCCGTCGCCGTTCGTCGTCTCCACACCCAGCTTGGAGTGCAGGCTCTGGTCGATCAGCGAATGGGCGGGCTTGTACAGGATGGTGTCGAGCAGCATCGGGGTTCCCGAATAGGCGAGCCATCGGCACATGAGCCATCACCTGCGTTCCCTGCCAGCCGGCGTAACGCTGCGGGACGCCCGGCCCGGGTACGCCGCCCGGACGCTGTCCCTCCGGTCCCCCATTCTGGCGGCCCCCGCGGATGATCGCCACGCGGGCGGCGGCGAGGCCACCGACCGGGCGGGCCGGCCGGGACGCCGCCGTGGTTCACCCGCCCGGCGCTGCGCCGCGGAACGCGTTCGTGTGCGGTGCGCACGGCGGAGCCGGACCCGACCGGGCGCCGTCGCCGCGCTGCGGGAGCGGGGACCCCCGGACCATCCCCCGTAGAACCGTCCGGACGGGGGGTGGGGGCGGGATGCGGATCGTGCCTGGTCGTGTGTAGGTGGTCTTGGGTTCCACAGGGATCCGCACCCGCCCCGTCCCGCTCGAGGAGTGTCCATGAAGCGTCTTCCCGTGATCGGCGTGCTCTGTGCCGCCGCGGTCTTCGGTCTCACCGCGTGCTCCGATGACAGCTCGCCGTCGGAGGATGCCACCAAGGCCGCGAGTGAGCTGTGCGCCGACCTCTCCGAACTCAAGGGCGACACCGCCAAGCTCAAGGCGCTCAACCCCTCGTCCGCGACCAAGGACCAGGTGAAGGACGCCCAGCAGGCCGTCCAGGACGACTGGAACAGCGTCAAGACCAACGCGAGCCAGCTCAAGGAGGCCGAGCGCGCGGCCGTCCAGAGCGCCACCGAGGACCTGAAGAAGGCCTGGGACGACGTGCCGGGCGACACGACGGGCAAGGACGCCCTGACCATGCTGCAGCCGCAGATCCAGAAGCTGGACCAGGCCACGACCGCCGCCGCCGCCGGCCTCAAGTGCTGACGCGCGTTCCGTAGCGACCACCCGCAGAGCCCCTTGCCCGCGCGGCCCCCTGAGGGGCCGCGCGCGGCCGTGCGGGCCGCGTACGGCGGTGCGGGCCGCGTACGGCGGTGCGGGCCGTCCGCTCGAGGGCGGACCACTCGCCGGCGTGACGGACACCGGGACGTCCCGGATCGGCTCCGGTGCGGACGCGCCGCAACGCATCGCCCCTCCGGGACAACCAAGGGCGCCGTTCTGCCGTCTTGAACTTCTGGTGGCCCGTCCCCTCGAAGGGCTCCCTGTCATGCCCATGACTGATTCGGCTTCGGCGTCCTGTCCGGGGACGTGATCCTGGTGCGCGTGCGGTGATGCCGGGGGCGGCACGGGTGACGGGTGCTCCGGGCAGGGACCGAGCGAGGGCCGGGCGAGGGCCGGACGTGGGCCCGTGGGCCGTCGGGAGCTGGAACAAGGGGAAGGGGGGACCGTCATGGTGTCCTTGGGAGAGAGACTGAGAACCGCGCGCGTGCGGGCCTTCATCGGCCGGGACGAGCAACTGACGCGATTCGGGGAAGCCTTGGCCGGCGATCCGCACGCACCGTTCGCGTTCTACGCGTACGGCCCGGGCGGCATCGGGAAGTCGACGCTGCTGCGCCGCATGGCCGACCACGCCCGCTCGGCGGGCCGGCCGCTCGTCGAGCTCGACGGCCGTTTCGTGAGCCGGGACCCGGCCGACTTCGAGCGCGCGGCCGGTCCCTTCCTGGACGTTCCCGGCACGGTCCTGGTCGTGGACTCCTTCGAGCACTGCCAGTGGCTGGAGAGCTGGCTGCGGCACCACTTCCTGCCCCGCGCCGCGGACAGCACCCTGGTCGTCCTGGCGGGGCGGCTCGCACCGCAGCCGCAGTGGACCGCCGACCCCGCCTGGGCCGGACTCCTGCACGTGAGCGAACTGGAGCCGTTCTCCGAGGACCAGGCGCGGAGCCTGCTGGAGACGGCGCGGCTGCGGCCCGAGCTGGAGAGCCGGGTGCTGCGCTTCGCCGGGGGCAACCCCCTGGCCCTGTCGCTCGCGGCAGCCGCGGGACCGACGGGCTTCGAGGAGGCGGAGATCTGGGCCCCCTCGGCGGACATCCTGCGCACCCTGCTCGCCGGGCTGATCGGTGAGGTGCCCACGGCGGCCCACCGCCGCGCCTTGGAGGTCGCGGCGCAGGCGTACACGACCTCCGAGGAACTCCTTGCCGCGGTCCTGCACGAGGAGGACTCCCACCTCCTCTTCTCCTGGCTGAGGGACCTGCCGTTCATGGAGTCCACGCACCGTGGACTGCACCCCCACGACGCCGCCCGCGAGACCCTGGCCGCCGACCTGCGCTGGCGGGCGCCCACCGCCTTCGCGGCGATGCGCCGGCGCCTGGCGGAGGAGTACCTGCGCGTCCTGCGCGAGGCGCCCGAGGAGCGGGTGTGGACCGTCACCGACGAGCTCTTCTACCTCTTCCGGGAGGGCGAGACGCTGGCCCGCCTGCGCACCTGGTCCCGTGAGGACGAGGTGCACGACCGCCCCCTGCACCCGGGCGACCTCGCCGTCGTCCTGCGCATGGCGACGGAGACCGAGGGGCCGGCCTCCGCGGAACTGGTCCGCTACTGGGCGCAGCGCCAGCCCCGGGCCTTCAGCGTCTACCGCCTCGTGAGCACGGGCCGCATCGTGGCGTTCACGGCCCGGCTCGCTCTGCCCGCCCCTCCCGATCCGCAGGACCTGGCCACCGATCCGGTCGTCGCCGCGGCGTGGAGACACACCGAGGCCACCGCGCCGGTGCGCCCCGGCGAACACATCGGCGTCAGCCGCTTCTCGATCTACCCGGAGCGCTACCAGGTCCCCTCGCGCGTCATCGACCTGAGCAGTTCCCGCGCCCAGGCCGAGTCCGCCCGCGCCCGCGGCCGCGCGTACGGCTTCGCGGTCTTCCGGGACGCCGAGACATGGGCCGAGCGCGTCAAGGGCACCCTCGGCGACACCGGGGCGCGGCCGCGGGTCGGGGAGCACACCTACGGGGTGTTCGGCGTCGACTGGCGCCGCGAACCCGTGGAGGCGTGGCTCCGCCGTTTCCTGCCGGACACCGACGAGCCCGCCGTGTCGGGGCCCTCGCCGGTGACGCGCGCCGCGTTCGACCGAGCCGTGCGGGAATCCCTCGCGCACTGGCGCGACGCGGGAGCCTTCGCCGCCGGGGCGCTGATGCGCGTCCGTCTCGCGGCCGACTTCGCGGAGCCCGTGGAGGAGTTGCGCGCCCTGCTGCGCCGCACCGTCGAGGATCTCGCCCGGGACCCGCGCGGCGCGCGGGCCCGCGAGGCCCTGACGGCGGGCTACTTCTCCGGTGCGCCCACGCAGGAGGCCGCGGCCCGCCGGCTCGGCCTTCCCTACGGCACCTACCGGCGCCACCTGCGCCAGGGCCTCGAGCTGCTGTGCGAGGCCCTGTGGCAGCGGGAACTGCACGGACCCGTCGAGGCCTCGTAGAACGCACTCCCCTCCCCCGCACCGCCGCCGCGGGCCGGTGGACAGGTGCGGACAGGACTGGACAGTCCCCGCCCGTTTCCTGCCTGGAATGTGGACAGCGTCCCGCACGAGTCTGTGCGTCATGAACCTCCCAGACACCCGGACGGCCCCGGCGCCGACCGCACGCCGGGCGGGCGCCGCGCTCGCGGCGCTCGCCGCGGCCCAGTTCACGGTCATGCTCGCCACATCGATCGTGAACGTGGCGCTCGCTCAGATCGTCGCCGGCGTGGGCCTCTCGGACGGCGGCACCACCTGGGTGGTCAACGCCTACGGCCTGGCGTTCGGGGCGCTGCTCCTGGCGGGCGGCCGGGCCGCCGATCTCCTCGGTCGCCGCCGGGTGCTCCTCCTCGGTCTCGCGCTCTTCGCCGCGGCCTCGCTGGCAGCGGGACTGGCCGGCTCCGCGGGCGCGCTGATCGCGGCGCGTGCCGCTCAGGGCCTCGGTGCCGCGGCCATCGCCCCGGCCGCGCTCGCACTGGCCATGGACCTGTTCCCGCCCGGACCCGGGCGGGGCAGGGCCCTGGGGGTGTGGGGCGCGGTCTCCGGCGCGGGCGGGGCGGGCGGTGTCCTGCTGGGCGGTGTCCTGACCCGGGCTTGGGGCTGGCCCTGGATCTTCCATTCCGTGGCGCTCGGGGCGGTGCTGGTCCTGGTCGCCGTGGTGGTGCTCGTGCCACGGCATGCAGGACGGGTCGCCGGGCGGTTCGATCTGCTGGGCACCGCCGTCATCACCGTCGCCCTGACCTGCCTGGTCTGGGGACTGACCACCGCACGCGGCGCCGGCTGGACGGACACGCGGGTACGGGGCGCGCTCATCGGCGCCGCCGTGCTGCTCGCGGCCTTCGCCGCGATCGAGCGTCGCCGGCCGGACGCACTGGTGCCACCGCGCCTGTTCACCACCGGCCGGGTCGCCGCGGGCAACCTGATGATGGCGCTCCTGGGGTCCGTGTGGATCGCGCTGTTCTTCTTCCTGCCGCTGTACCAGCAGCAGGTGCTCGGATCCGATCCCCTGGTCACCGGTCTCGGCCAACTGCCGCTGGCCGCGGCCAACATGATCGGCGCGGCCCTGGCACCCCGCGTCTCCCGGCGCGTCGGCGCCACCACCACGCTGACCACGGCCCTGCTCACCGAGGCCGCGGGCCTGCTGTGGCTGTCCCGGATCGACGCCCACGGCAGCTACGTCACGGACGTCCTCGGTCCGAGCGTCGTGGTCGGCCTGGGTCTGAGCATCGCCTTCGTCCAGCTCACCGCGTTCGCCGTGGAGGACGTCCCGCAGCGGGACGCGGGGCTGGCCGGCGGCCTGGTGAACACCACCCGGCAGGTGGGAGGCGCGATCGGCCTCGCCGCCCTGGCGACCCTGGCCGGTTCCGTCACCGCACGCGCCTCGGTCCACCAGCCGCGCCTGGAGGCGCTCACCGCCGGCTACCGCACCGCGTTCACGGTCTCGGCCGCCGTCCTGGCCGGCACCGCGCTCCTCGCGCTGTTCCTCCACCGCCGCGCCCGGCCACGCGCCGCGGCCGGCTCCGCCCACCCGGCCTCCCGGCCCTACTCCTCCCCCTCACCCGGACCGGCCGAACCCGGACCGGCCGAACCAGCCCAACCAGCCGAACCAAGGGACCACCCGCACCGCCGGCCCCTCCCCGCCACGACAGGAGACACCACCATGGCCATGGCCACCATCGACGAGACCGCCCCCGTCATCGTCCGTCTGAGCACCACCATCGACGCACCCCTCACCACGGTGTGGGCCCTGCACACCGACATCGCGGCGTGGCCCACCTGGAACGCGGACATCGCCCAGGCCGAGCTCGACGGCCCGCTGCTGCCCGGCAGTTCCTTCAGCTGGCGCACCCACGGCCTGGACATCACCTCCACCGTGCTCGAGCTGGTACCCGGCAAGCGCATCGTGTGGGGCGGCCCCGCCAACGGCATCACCGGCCTGCACGTATGGACGTTCGAGCAGAGCGGCGACCACGTCACCGTCCGCACCGAGGAGTCCTGGAGCGGCGCCCCCGTCGAGGCGGCCGCCGACGAGCTCACCCGGGCACTGCACGACTCCCTGGAGAGCTGGCTCACCCTCCTGAAGTCCCGCGCCGTGCAGCCCGCCTGACCCCCATCCCATCCACCGAAGGAGATCCTTGCCATGACTGCCGACAAGCCGTACCTGACCGGTCACTACACCCCTGTCGCCGAGGAGGTCACCGCCACCGGCCTGACCGTCGAAGGCTCCCTGCCCCCCGAGCTGACCGGCAGACTGCTCCGCAACGGCCACAATCCCAAGCCCGGGGTCACCCCGACGCACTGGTTCAAGGGCAGCGGCATGGTCCACGGGATCCGGCTGCGCGAGGGCCGTGCGGAGTGGTACCGCAACCGCTGGGTGCGCACTCCGGCGCTGGAGGGCGCCCCGTACATGACGGAGAAGGGCCCCGACCTGACGGCCAGCGCCGCCGGCACCCACGTCATCGAACACGCCGGGCGCCTCCTCGCCCTGTGCGAGGCGAACCTGCCCTTCGAACTCACCCCGGAACTGGAGACGGTGGGGGCCCACGACTTCGACGGCACGCTGCGCACCGCGATGACCGCGCACCCCAAGGCGGACCCCGTGACGGGGGAGCTGCACTTCTTCGGCTCCTCGCCGTTCCCGCCGTTCCTGACGTACTACGTCTCCGATGCCAAGGGCCAGATCGTCGACAGCGCCGAGATCCCCGGGGCGAGCGCTTCCCTGAAGCACGACTTCGCCCTCACCCGCAACCACGTGGTCTTCGTCGAGGGGAACGTCACCTTCGACCCGGCCGAGCACTCCGGCATCCCGTACGGCTGGAGCGACGAGCCGCAGCTCTCGCGCATCGGCATCATGCCGCGCGGCAACGACGGCGCCCGCCGCACCCGCTGGTTCTCCATCCAACCGGGCAACATGCTCCACGTCGCCAACGCCTACGAGGACGGGCAGGGCCGCATCGTCCTGGAAGGCCCCACCGTGGACCGCGAGGGCTTCCGGCTGTCCTGGAACTGGTGGGTCGGCTCTCCCGGGCGCGGTACCGAGCCCGTATCCCGCTCCTTCACGCGCCGCTGGGTGGTCGACATGGCCTCCGGCGCCGTCGACGAGCGGGTCATCGACGATCTCGCGGTGGAGTTCCCCACCCTCAACGAGGACTACCTGGGCGCCGAGAACCGCTACCAGTACGCCGTCTCCTTCCCCGACGAGAAGGGATTCGGCGGCTACGGCGTCGTCAAGTACGACCGCACCACCGGCGCCCGCCGCATCCACGAGGTGGGCGACGCCCGCATGCCCGGCGAAGCGGTCTTCGTCCCCGCGGCCGGGTCGGCCAACGAGGACGACGGCTACCTCCTGACCGTCGTCTCCGACATCAAGCAGGACGCCTCACAGCTCCTGGTCCTCGACGCCTCCGGCCTCGACACCGTCGCCACCGTCCATCTGCCCCACCGGGTGGCCGCCGGCCTTCACGGCTCCTGGATCCCCGACAGCGCCCTGGACACCACCGAGTCCTGACGCGGCACCGGGCCATCTCCTAGCGGCGAGCCCGCCGGCGTCGCAGGAGGATCCCGACGGCCGCCCCGGCGAGGGCCGTCACCGCCACGCCCGCCGTCGTCCACCAGACGGCGGACCCCGATCCGGCCGTCCCGGACTCCGCGGGGACCCCCGAGGCCGGTGCCGGCGCCTGGGCCGAGGCCGAGGCCTGCGTCTGCGCCGGTGTCGAGGTCGGTGACGGTGCGGAGGGACGGGGGTCCGGGGTGCCGGTGGCCGGAGCCGGGTCCACCACCGGTACGCCGACCTCGCGTTCACCGTGCCCGAGGGCGGGGAAGCCCACGTCCACGGTGACCTTCCAGGACCCGGGCGGCAGGGACTCGGCCGTGGTCCAGCCCGCCGGCGCCGCCGCGGGATCGCGTACCAGGCGCCAGGGTCCCGCGGTGCGCGCGCCGTCGGGGCTGACGGCGTTCACGGTGGCGGCGACCGCCTCCTCGACGGCGTCCCCGTCGTTCTCCCAGGTGAGGTCCGCGGTGACATGGCCCTCCCGCTGCCCCGTCATCACCACCTTGACGGTGTCGCCGTGGGCGTGCGCCGCGGCCGGGGACAGCAGGATCAGGCCGAGTGCGGTCAGGACGGCCTGGAAAGCGATTCGTATGCGCATCGTTGCGGTGCTCCGGGTGGGATGAGGGACCGGCGGGGCGGGCCCGCCCCCCCCCCCCCGCCCCCGGGGGGCGAAAGGGGGGGGGGGGGGCCCCCCCAAGAAGCCGGGGCACCCCGCCCCCCC
>NZ_JBSGWY010000060.1:7786-28788 GCF_053609145.1 Streptomyces sp. NPDC054961
CGCGAGGCCGCCCCCCCCCCCCCCCCCGCCCCCCCCCCCCCCCCCCGGGGGGGACTTCAGGGGCGGGAGGGTCAGCCGACCTTCTGCGCGGTCCAGGCCTGCGCCGCGCGGCCGTCCGCGCGCTGGAGGTCGAGCAGCCAGTTCCCGTAGTAGGGGCGGCTGCTCACGGTCAGCGCGAAGCCGCCGCTCGGGTCGGTGACGGTCACCGCGCCGCCGCGCGAGGTCAGCTTCCAGGCCTGCGCGCCGACGGCGCCGCAGGGCTGCTGCGCGACCCACATGCCCGCGGCCGCGGCGCCGCCCGGCTGCAGGCACTTGCCGGACGCCGCGGAACGGATGCGGACCAGTCCGCTGCCCGCGTCGTCGAAGTACCACTGCTGCTGGGCGTATCCGTTGGACCGTGCCCCGACGAGCACGGTGCCGTCGGCGCCGCGGCCGCCCCAGATCTCGGCGGCCATGCCGGTGCTGCCGTTCCCGAGCAGGTACCGGGTGTTGGGGGCGGTCGTACCACCGCCCGTGCCCTTCGTACGGAAGGACGCGGCCTTGCCGGGTCCGGTGTCCCGGCCGGCGCTGTCACGGACGGAGACGGCGACCGTGTAGGAGGTGTCGGCCCGGAGGTTGTAGACGCGCAGCACCGGGGACTGGACCCAGGTCAGGTGCTTGCCGTTCAGCAGGACCTGGTACCAGGCGGCGCCCTCGACCTTGGGCCAGTTCACGACGACGGAGTCCGACTGGACCTGTCCCACCGTGACGGCCGGTCCGCCCGTGGGCTTCTTGGTCGGTGTGGGCGTCGGCGCCTGGGTCGGCGTCGTGCTCTTGGTCGGGCTCGGGGTCGGGGTCGGGTTCGGACCGGGGTCGGTGCCGCCGCCCCCGCCCTGGGTGCGCATCAGGAACTGGTTGTCGGCGATGTTCCAGTGCGTGGCCAGGTAGCTGCCGGCCTTGGGGCTGGTGTGGAAGTAGTCGTCGTGGTTGCAGTCCAGGATGTTCTCGGACGCCTGGTTGGTGCAGACGTTGCGCATCTGCGGGTAGTACGGCGTGTCCGAGTAGCACATGACGTCGAACTCGTCGGTGCAGTGCGCGCCGCGGCTGGTGTTCGGGGCGCTGTTGTTGACCGCGCCGAGATTGTGGCCGAGTTCGTGCGCCGCGGTGTGGCCGCCCCAGCAACCGGAGTCCGTACGCCCGTACGAGGGGCCGAAGTTGCTGATGTTGGCCTGGCCGGGCCGCTCGTCGCCGTTGAAGGTGCCGATGCCGCAGTAGACCTGGGTGTCCGCGAAGATCATGTACTTGCGGTCCCGGCGGTCGAGGCCCTTGCCGGCGAGCGCGGCGTTGGTCGCGCTGAACTCGGCCAGCGCGGAGTCCGGGAGCTCGATGTTGACCACGGTCGGGGTGCAGTCGGCGGCCGTCACGTAGCGGATGTGGCGGATTCCGCCGGTCTCCTGGGCGCTCGTCGCGTAGATGAGGTCGGCGTCGGCCGCCCACTTGCGGAACGAGGCCACGTACTCGGAGTAGCGGTCGCGGCCGGGGCCGTGGACGTACACCACCTGAACGCGGTTGCCGGTGCTGCCGTCGCCGTCGCACTGGACGGTCTGACCCGCGGGGCCGGCGGCTATGTCCTGGCCGGCGGCCGAGGGCGCGGGCGCGGCGGACTTGTCGGCGGTGCGGGCGGCGTCGGCTACGGGTGCGTCCTGAGGGCGCCCGCCGCCTTCGCCGGTCGCCGGGTCGTCGGTGGCGGGGCGGGCCGGATCGGCCGCCGGGGCGGACGCCTTGACGGCGGGCGCGATGTCCTTCGTGATGTCGACGCCCTTGGGCGGGGCGTCGGGGCCGTGGGTACAGAGACCGGCATCCGTCCGGTACACCCCGGCGCAGCGGTCGCCCTTCGCCGCGGGGGCGAGGCCGTCGTAGACCATGCCGCGCGCGCCCTCGTTGGCGGGCGCGCTCGTGAGCGGTTGCGGCTCCGCGTCGCGGGCGGGCGCGGCGGCCGGCGCGGCAGCCGCGGCGGCTTGGACGGACACGGCCTGGGCGTCGTCGCCCAGTCCGGAGTAGGCGATACCGGCGGCGATGACCGCCGAGGTGGCCATGGCGGCGGTGAGGAGCATCAACCGCCGGGGTTTGCGGCGGTGTTCACGCCGTCTGCGTCGTCCTGGCATGGGCACCTCAAGTCTGTGTCGGATGAGTGGGTGCGCGGAAGCCTGCCAGACGAATGCGGCGGAGAATTCGGACAAAGAGGAGCGCGCTCCGGGAAATCATTCCGTTACCTGTCCGCCAAATCTGACGAACTCTCAACAGCGCTATACAATAAGCCTAGTTACGCGCGTCACGCCGATTGGTCCAGGCCTTACCGAAGGGAGTCGTTATCAAATCGAGATAATGAAGGCAGGCTTATTGACGGGAATTCAGTCAGGTATTCATCTAATTACTACCTGTCGAATTCCCTTCGTCACGACCCGTGAGGAACGCGGCACCCGGACGGCCCCGCGGACCGCGCAGACCCTCTCCAGGCTTCCGGCGGGGCCTGTCGACGGGCCGTCACCCGGCCCGGCACGTCAGGATGTGCGCCCGCCCGCGGCGGCTCGGCCCCCGCAGACCTCGGGCGCTCAGGCCCCGGCGGTCCGCACCGGACGCCGGAGCAGGTAGAAGGCCGCGGACAGGACGAGCACCGCCATGCACACGATGAACACCAGCCCCGCACCCTCCAGCCCGAGCGGACCCACCAGCACCCCCACCCCGATCACGGGCACCGAGATGCCCGCGTACGCCACCACGAAGAGCGTGGAGATCACGGCCGCCCGCCGGTCCGCGGGAGACGCCTCAGCCACCGCGGAGAGCGCCCCGCGAAACGCCATCCCCTGCCCGAGCCCGCCCACGAGGGCGCTCAGCACGACCAGCGGCAGCAGGTCCCACCCCAGCGCGCCCGCGAGCAGCGCCAGGCCGCCGAGGAGCCCGGCGCACCCGAGCGGCAGCGAACGCGCCACCCCGACGCGGCCGACCGCCAGCTGTCCGGCGGTGGAGGAGAAGAAGGCCAGCGCGACCACCAGGCCGCTGACGGCGTGGTTCGTCACGTCCAGGGACTGCGCGAGGAACGCCGGGCTGACGGAGGTGAACACCCCGAACAGCGCGAACCCCACGAAGGAGACGACCGCCGCCGGCACGAACGCCGTCCGGACCTGCGGCGGTACACCGGGCCGCTGCGGCCGTACGGTGCTCAGCGGGCGCCGTTGCGCCACCGTCTCCGCGAGCCGCAGCAGGACGACGGCCGAGCCGGCCACCAGCACGAGGTGCACGGCGAACGGCAGGTACAGCGGCCAGGGGGCGTACTGCGCGAGCACGCCCGCGACGAGCGGACCGCAGCCCAGTCCGCCCATGTTGGCGGCCGTCGCCACGAACGTGGCCCGCGAGGCGCCCCCGTGCGGTGCCAGCTCCATCACGTACACCGTAGCGGCCCCGGTGAACAGGCCGGCGGACAGGCCCGACAGCAGTCGCCCGGCGTACAGCCAGGCCGTCGCGTCGGCGCACAGGAAGCAGACGGCGCTCCCGGCCGCGAACCCGAGTCCCGCCAGCAGCACCGGCCGCCGGCCCACGGCGTCCGAGGCATTGCCCGCCAGCAGCAGCACGCCGATGACCGCGAAGGCGTACACGGCGTACACCACGGTCACCGTCAACTCGGAGAAGCCGAACTTCTCCTGGTAGAGGCCGTAGAGGGGGGTCGGGAGCGTGGTGCCGGCCATGCACACGGCGAACACCGCCCCGCTGAGCAAACACTGGCGCCACCCTCGGCCGTCACCGTCCATGCCGCCGACGGTAAACCCGCGGGGCGCCCCGGACCCGCCCTGACGTGCACGGCGCGCCGCCGCCCCCACCTGCGCAGGCGAGGACGGCGGAGGGATCCGGGGCACTCGTCCCGTCCACAGCGTGGACGGGCGCCCCGGCGCGTCACCGGGCTTCGGATCCGACGGCCCGGGGGCCGGGGCGCCCTTCGGCATCTTCCGCGGAGCCGACGCCGGGCGCTTCCCAGGGCGGCCGCGCGGCCAGCTCGGTCCAGTCGGCCAGGGCCTCGCCGTCGATGCAGACGATGCCGCAGGTGGCCGCGTACGCGAGGGCGGGTGCGGTGAAGGAGCTGGTGGTCACGATGATCGCCACGTCGGCGTCGTGGACGGCGAAGCAGGTACCGCCGAAGCGCTGCAGGTCCTGCGAGCCGACCCGGTTGTCCTCGGCGTAGTGCTTGCACTGCAGCACGACGCGCAGTCCGTCCGGGGTCGTGGCGAGCACATCGGCGCCCAAGTCGCCCGCGCCGCCCACCACTTCCACCGGGCTGCAGCCGTCCCGCGCGCACAGCGCCGCGACGGTGTGTTCGAAGCCGTCGGCATCGACCGCCGCGTGGTCCAGGGCCGTGGCCCCGACGTCGGGCACCGGCACCGGGTCGGGCGCGTAGTCCGTGTCGGGCATGCGCAGGGTGTCGGGCATGCGGGCCGTGTCGGGTAGAAGGGCGGTGCCGGGTCGAAGGGCCGTGCCGGGCGCCTCGAACAGGTCGGGCCCGTCCGGCGCGGTGTGCCCGTACGCGTCGGGACGCGCCGCGGAGCGCCGCCGGACGGGTGAGACGCTCCACCGGGCGAGTACGGCCCCCACCAGCAGGACCACCACCGTGACGACGGGGAGGACCGGTATGCGCGTCCCGGCCTCTCCGGCGGCCCGGACGAAAGCGGCCAGCCCGGCCACACCTGTCCCGGCGAGTCCGAAGGCGAGCACCACGTCCCGCCCGAGCGGCGCGCCGCGGTGCGGGACCCTGCTTCTGCTCACCCTTGATGACGCCATGCGGCAGCCCTCCCCTTGGTCGGCCGCCGCGCGGCCCCCGTCTGTTCTCGTGCTCATCTGTCCGGTCGGTCGGTCCGTCGGCTCACTGACCCGTCTGATCATTCGGCCGTCAGACCGTCAGCCGTAAGCCGCCAACCGCCAGACCGGAAGTACCGGCCTCGCCCCCGGGGTCAGCGTCTGCGGCCCCGCCCACGGGCGGCCCACGCGTTGCCGATGCCGGCGACGTGCAGCGCGAGCGCCGCCAGACCGATCAGCATGAAGTTGGTGGAGCTCAGCACGTCGTTGGTCGCGATGTGAGCCGCGTTGATCAGGAAGGCGATGAAGAACAGCACTGCGGCGGCGATACCCAGCATGGTCGGGTCCCCATTCGGTCGGTGAGCTCGGCCGGTGAGCACTGCGCTCGGCCGATGACCGCCGTGTGCCCCCTGGAGGTCCGAACATGAGCGGACACCCGGCGTATTTTCGTACCGCGGTGGCCGCGGCGCGGCAGGTTCCGTCCCGCGAGAGGTTTCGTGGGCGCGATATCGGCAAGGCGCGCCGTATGGTGCGAATCGGGTACACGATGATGACCGAGCAGGCCGGACCGCGCGAGCTGGTGTCCCACGTCGTGGGTGCGGAGGAGGCGGGGTTCGACTTCTCCGTCATCTCCGACCACTTCTCACCCTGGCTGGAGTCGCAGGGCCACTCGCCCTACGCATGGAGCGTCCTGGGTGCCGCCGCGCAGGCCACGACCCGGATCCCGCTGATGACGTACGTGACCTGCCCGACCTTCCGCTACCACCCCGCGGTCGTCGCGCAGAAGGCGGCGACGATGCAGATCCTGTCCGAGGGGCGGTTCCGTCTGGGGCTGGGTTCCGGCGAGAACCTGAACGAACACATCGTGGGGGCCGGCTGGCCGGCCGCCCACGTGCGCCTGGACATGCTGGAGGAGGCCGTGGACATCATCCGGCGCTTGTTCACCGGGGAGAGCGTGAGCCACCACGGCACCCACTACGACGTCGAGAACGCCACGCTCTGGGACCTCCCCGACGCGCCGCCCCCGATCGGGCTCGCCGTCTCCGGCCCCCGCTCCTGCGAGCTCGCCGGCCGGCAGGGCGACCTGGTGATCGCCACAGAGCCGAAGCGGCAGCTCCTCGAGCAGTTCGACGAGCACGGCGGCGCGGGCAAGGAGCGCGTGGGCCAGCTTCCCGTCTGCTACGACACCGACCGGGACGCCGCCATCGCCCGTGCGCACGACCAGTTCCGGTGGTCGCTCGGCGGCTGGAAGGTCAACACCGAACTCCCCGGACCGGTCGGATTCGACCAGGCCGCGCGGCACGTCCGGCCCGCCGACGTGGCCGAGGCCATTGCGTGCGGCGACGACGTGGACGCGTTCGTCGACGCGGTGCGCCGGTACGAGGAGGCGGGCTTCACCGAGGTGGCCCTCGTCCAGATCGGCGGAGACCAGCAGCAGCCGTTCCTCGACTGGGCCGAGGCCAAACTCCTGCCCGCCCTGCGCAGTTCTCTGTGAATCCCGCGCTACGCGATTCCTCCCCCACGGCAATGGGCCCGGACTCCTCGAGTCCGGGCCCACCGTCATGTCCGGGTCCTGGTCCTGGGCCCCGGGCCGCCCCGGGCCGCCCTGAGCCCAGGACCCGGCGGCCCCGGCGGAAGCGCCCGTCAGTCGCCGCCTCCCCCGCACCCACCGCCGCAGCCGTGCCCGCCTCCGCCGCCGCAGGACGAGTCGCCTCCGCCGCAGCCGCCCCCGCCGCCGTCACTCCACGAGCTCCTGCGCCGCCGCTTGCGGGACGACCCGCCGCCCTTGGCCCTCGACCCGACCACCATCACCACGACGATGCCGAACACCACGATCACCAGGAATTCCATGGCCCCTCCCCCGTTCCCCGTTCCCCGTTCGGTTCCGGTCCTGTCCGGTCCTGTCCGGTCCCTGCCAAGGAGATCCCCCGTCCGTTCCCCGGAGCAACCCCACTTGAGGAACTCCAGAGCTTCGGTCGCCGTGCGCCGGCCGAGGGCCTCACCACCACGCCCGGCGGCCGGCGCGGGCGGACCAGGCCGTCTTCCCACAGCCCCGCGTGTGCGAGGAGGATGAGAAGGAGCGACGCCGACGAAGGAGAAGCACATGAAGGCACGCACCGTGCGTTCCCTGCTCGTGGCCGGGACGGTCGTACTGGCCACGTTCGGCGCACCGGCGACGGCTCAGGCCCTGCCCGCGTGTCCGAGCAACGCCATCTGTCTGTGGCGCTATCAGGACGGGACCGGTGACGCGTACGTGTGGCGCGGCGGTTACGTGAACCTGCCCGCCTCGTTCGTGGACCACGTCGGCTCGTTCCGGGCCAACAGGACCGGCGCCTTCATCGACTGGGCGACCGGCAAGGACTGCCGTCCGGTCCGGGTCGGCGACTACGCCTCCAACTACCAGGGGCGCTTCGGCGGGAAGATGGACGCGGTGGGCGACACCTGCTGACCGTCCGCACCGGGCCGCACCGCCGCGCGCGGCTCGGGCAAGATGCACCCGTGGACAAGACCTGGGAACTGGTAACGAGGGCGGCCGCACTGGCCGCACACGGCGGGCGGCGGATCCTCGGCATCGCCGGGCCACCGGGGGCCGGGAAGTCGACCCTGGCCGCCCGGCTCGCCGACGCGCTCGGGCCGCGTACCGCCGTGGTCGTCCCGATGGACGGATTCCATCTCGCCCGGACCGAGCTGGCCCGGCTGGGGCTGGCCGACCGCAAGGGCGCTCCGGACACCTTCGACGCCGCCGGGTACGTCTCCCTGCTGCGCCGGCTTCGCGCACCCGACGACGCGACCGTGTACGCGCCCGCCTTCGACCGCTCCCTCGAGGAACCGATCGCGGGCAGCGTTGCCGTCGCGCCGGCCGTGCCACTGGTGATCACCGAGGGGAACTACCTGCTGCACGACGCGGGTGAGTGGGCGGCGGTACGGCCGCTGCTGGACGAGGCCTGGTATCTGGCCCCGGACGAGGCCCTGCGCGTCGGGCGCCTGATCGACCGGCACGTACGTCACGGCAAGGACCCGGCGTACGCGCGTGCGTGGGTGGCGCGCTCGGACGAGGCCAACGCGCGGCTCGTCGCCCCGGGCCGCGACCGCTCGGATCTCGTGATCGACACGGGCTGACCGCGCACAGGACCGATCCGGCCGCATCGGGGCGGCCGGATCGGGGTCGCCCGGTCGGGGCGGCCTGGTCAGGTGGTGTGCGTTGCCCGGTCAGTACACGAGCTTGTAGCTCACGTCCTTGGGGACCGGCTCCGGCGCGGTGTCGGTGTAGAGCAGCCGGATCATGGTGAAGCGCTGGACGTCGGGGTGCTCGGCCCAGGCCCGCGGATCGCTCAGGGTCACCGTGACCGGGTAGGCGCGGAACCGGCCGGCCGCACAGTAGGGGACGCAGTCGTTCACCATGTCGATGCCGGTGGCCGTGGCGGTCTTGGAACCCCACGTGTCCCAGCGGAGTCCGACGAGCCGGTTGTTCCCGTCCCCGCACGCCAGGATGTACTCCGCGGGGCGCATCTGCGCCTGGGAGGAACAGTCGACGACCACGACCGGATCCGCGCTCGGGGCCGATGGCGTTCCACCGGTCCGCCCGGTGTGCGCGGAGGCCGGAATCACGGCGGCCGTCACGGCCGCCGCCGTGCACAGAACGGTGGTCAGCCGCGCCCGCGCCGTGCACCGCGATGTGCGTGCGGGGCGCCCAGCTGCTGAAACGTCCACGGAGAACCCTCCTCGCCGCTCTGCCCGCGGCCGGCACAGCCGCTCCCCCAGCTTCCCCCATACGTGTGGTCCTCGCACCCGCTGGGGACGGGAGCGAGGACCGAGGGACGAGGGGCGGACGCCGTCCGCTCAGCGGCAGGGCTGACCGGCAGGTGTGGCCGCAGCGCTCTCCGGAAGCGCCGCGGTCACTTGCGCAGCAGGGCGCAGACGAAGTCCTCCTGGACGTCCCGGACCTGCGCGAGGAGGTCGGGGTTGGTGTCGAGGGACGTCTGCGTGGTGAGGGAGAAGGTCAGCGAGCGCCGGCCGTCCGCGGTGGCCGCGGCCAGCTGCGTGTAGCCCGGCGTGTTGCCCGTGTGGCCGTACACCACTCCGCAGCGCGTGGTGTAGCGGTAGATCGCCAGGCCCGCATCGGTGCGGCCGGGCCCGGGGGGCTGGGACAGCGCGCCGGGGATGAAGGTGAACTGCTGCCGCCTGGTGCGGTCCGAGACGAGCGCGCCGCCCGCGTATCCCCGGATGAACGCGGTCAGGTCCTTCGGCGTCGAGACGATGCCCCCGGCCGCCCAGGCCCCCGAGGCGCCCACGGCTTCACTGACGTCGACGGGCCCGGATCGCGGATCGGCCTGGTAGCCGTGGAGGAAGGGCACGGGCAGCCGGTATCCCTGGGGCAGGCTCGTGGCGTCCATGCCCAACGGCCCGTAGACGAGCTCGCGCAGCAGCGCCTCGTACCGGTGTCCGGTGGCGGCCTCGGCCATGAGGGCGACGGCGATGTTGTCGGAGTTGGAGTACCGGTAGCGGCTGCCCGGCCGGAAGGCGAGGTCCTCGTCGGCGACGAACTCCAGCAGGCGCCGGGAGTCGAAGCGGTGGCGGGGGTCCTCGGAGATGATGCCGGCGAACCCCGGGGAAGCGGAGTAGTCGGGCAGCCCGCTCGTGTGGTTGAGCAGTTGACGCAACGTCACGTGGTGCCACGCGTCCGGCTGACCGGGCAGCACCTCGCCGATGGTGTCGTCCAGGTGGAGCCGGCCACGGTCGACGAGCCGCAGGGCCACCGCCCCGCTGAAGGCCTTGGCGACACTGGCGATCCGCATGTGGTCGGTCACCCTCGGCGGACGGCCGCTCTCCACGTCGGCCACGCCCGCCCGGTAGACCTCCGTACGGTCGCCGTCGCGCAGGACGGCGATGACCCCAGGGGGCCCGTCCGGCCTCGCCACCAGCTCCCGCAGCTCCTGACGGAGGGAGGCGCCGGGCGGCGGATTGCGGTCCGCGCCGGCCTGTGCGGGCTGCACCGTGGCGCCGAGCACGGCGCCGCACGCCGCGGTGGCGGCCGCGAGGCGCAGCGACGAGCGGATCCGGCCGGTGCGGCCGTACGGGCTTCGGAACACGGTGGTACCTCCCGGGGAGACGGAGCGCGGTGGCCCACGATGACAGGAGCCCCGGCGACGCCGACGGCGACACGGCCGCGCGCCAGGCGGCTGTGGCCCGTCCGGCCCCGGTGGCCGCCCGTCCCGAGCGGGCCCGGCGGCCGCCTTCCCCGGGGCCCTCCCCTCCCGCCGCCGCCTCGAAGCCGGGCCGCCGGTCGGGTCTTCGGTCGGGTCGCCGGTCGGGTCGCCGCAGGCGTTCCCAGGCTCGCGGAGGGTACGCAAAGGTGACCCCGGAGGCCTTGACGGAGCAGTTGTGAGCGTTAACACTCGTGTCCACCAGGCCAGAGCAGTGCGGTCCGGCAGTGCATTCCGGGCGGCCGGCGCCAGCCCCCGCCGCCCGGGAACCGCCCTGGAAACCGCCTGGAGACCGCCTGGCCGCCCGGGCGGGGCCCCTCATCGCGCCGTGCCCCGGCGCCCCACTGGAGGAAACGTGCGAAGAATCTCGACAGGCATGGTCGTGGCAGTGCTCGGGCTGACCCTCGCGGCCTGCGGCCAGAGCGCCAACGGCGTCGGGGACGACGCCGTCGCGGGCGACGCCAAGGGGGGCCTGGTCGGGATAGCCATGCCGACCAAGTCCTCCGAGCGCTGGATCAACGACGGCGCCAACATGGTCAAGCAGTTCCAGGCCAAGGGGTACAAGACGGACCTGCAGTTCGGCGACAACGTCGTGGAGAACCAGGTCGCCCAGGTCGAGAACATGATCACCAAGGGTGCCAAGCTGCTGGTGATCGCTCCCATCGACGGCTCCTCGCTCAGCGACGTGCTGCAGAAGGCGGCCGACGCGAAGATCCGGGTCATCTCCTACGACCGCCTGATACGCGGCACCAAGAACGTCGACTACTACGCCACCTTCGACAACTACAAGGTCGGCGTTCTGCAGGCCACGTACATCGCCGACCGGCTCGGCCTCCAGGACGGCAAGGGCCCCTTCAACATCGAGCTCTTCGCCGGATCACCGGACGACAACAACGCCGCGTTCTTCTACCAGGGCGCCATGAGCGTCCTGAAGCCCCACATCGACGCCGGGCGGCTCGTCGTCAAGAGCGGCCAGACGGAATTCGCCCAGGCGGCCACCCTGCGCTGGGACGGCGGCGTGGCCCAGTCCCGGATGGACAACCTGCTCAGCAAGGCCTACTCGTCCGCCACCCTCGACGCGGTGCTCTCGCCCTACGACGGCATCTCGATCGGCGTCGTGTCGTCCCTCAAGGGAGTCGGCTACGGCAGCGCGGGCAAGCCGCTGCCCCTCGTCACCGGACAGGACGCCGAGCTCGCCTCCGTGAAGTCCATCATCGCGGGCGAGCAGACGCAGACCGTGTACAAGGACACGCGCGAACTCGCCAAGGTGGCCGTGCAGATGGGCGACGCCGTACTCACCGGCCAGCAGCCCGAGGTCAACGACACCACGCAGTACGACAACGGCGTGAAGGTCGTGCCCGCCTACCTGCTGCAGCCGGTCAGCGTCGACAAGGAGAACTACCGGAAGGTGCTCGTCGACTCCGGGCAGTACACCGCCGACCAGCTGAAGTAGCCACCACCGGGCCCATCCACCGGGGCCGAAGAACCGGTGATGCGGCGCCGCCCCGACCGGCCCGCCGCATCACCCCAGTCGAACGGACTCACCACCATGGCCGGACCCGTCCTCGAGATGCGTTCGATCAGCAAGTCCTTCCCGGGCGTCAAGGCGCTGTCGGACGTCAATCTGACCGTCGCCGCCGGCGAGGTCCACGCCGTCTGCGGCGAGAACGGGGCGGGCAAGTCCACCCTGATGAAGGTGCTCAGCGGCGTGCACCCGCACGGTTCCTACGAGGGCGAGATCCGGTTCCAGGGCGAACCGTGCGCCTTCGGCGACATCCGGGCCAGCGAGCGCCGCGGCATCGTGATCATCCATCAGGAACTCGCGCTGATCCCCTACTTGTCCATCGCCGAGAACATCTTCCTCGGCAACGAGCACGCCTCGCGCGGATTCATCAGCTGGCACCGGACGCTCACCCACGCGCGGGCCCTCCTCGAACGCGTGGGCCTGCCCGACACCCCGCAGACCCGTGTCGCGGACATCGGCGTGGGCAAGCAGCAGCTCGTCGAGATCGCCAAGGCCCTGGCCAAGGAGGTCAAGCTGCTGATCCTGGACGAGCCGACGGCCGCGCTCAACGACGAGGACAGCCGCAAACTGCTGGACCTCATCCTCGAGCTCAAGGCCCAGGGCATCGCCTGCATCATCATCTCCCACAAGCTGAACGAGATCGCCCGCGTCGCCGACGCCGTCACCATCCTGCGCGACGGCCGGACCATCGAGACCATCTCCGTCGAAGCCGAGGGGATCTCCGAGGACCGCATCATCCGCGGGATGGTCGGCCGCGACCTGGAACACCGCTACCCCGAGCGCACCCCGGACATCGGCGAGGTCGCGCTGAGGATCGAGGACTGGACCGTCCTGCACCCCATCGACGTGCACCGCAAGGTGGTCGACGGGGCCTCGGTCACGGTCCGGCGCGGTGAGATCGTCGGCATGGCGGGCCTGATGGGCGCGGGCCGCACCGAGCTCGCGATGAGCGTCTTCGGCCGTTCCTACGGACGCCGCACCAGCGGCCGGGTGCTGCTCGACGGCAAGGAGATCCGTACCCGTACGGTCCCCGAGGCCATCGCCCACGGACTCGCCTACGTCACCGAGGACCGCAAGCACTACGGACTCGACCTCTCGGACGACATCCGCCGCAACATCTCGCTGAGCGCACTCGGCAAGGTCTCCCGCCGGGGCTGGGTGAACCACCACGAGGAGACCCGCGTCGCGGAGGGGTTCCGCCGCAGCATGAACATCAAGGCGCCCTCGGTGTTCGCGGAGACCGGCAAGCTCAGCGGCGGAAACCAGCAGAAGGTCGTCCTCAGCAAGTGGATCTTCTCCGAGCCCGAAGTCCTCATCCTCGACGAGCCCACCCGCGGCATCGACATCGGTGCGAAGGCCGAGATCTACGCGGTGATCGCCGAGCTCGCGTCCCAGGGCAAGGCCGTCCTGGTGATCTCCTCCGAACTGCCGGAGCTGCTCGGCCTGTGCGACCGCATCTACACCATGGCCGAAGGCCGCGTCACCGGTGAGACGGACCGGGCGGACGCGACCCAGGAATCCCTCATGCGCCTCATGACCGTGGGCGCGGCGACCCAGAACGAGCAGGTGTGAGCATGACCCAGATCCAGAGCCCCGTGATCCCCGCCGAGGGCGCCGCTCCCGGCGGGGAGAAGGGCGACCGTGCGCCCGACGGCACGCGCAGCCTCGTCGTACACCTCCTGCGCGGCAACATCCGGCAGTACGGCATGCTCGTCGCCCTGGCGCTGATCATCGTGCTGTTCCAGATCTGGACCGACGGAACCCTGCTCAAGCCGCTCAACGTCACGAACCTGATCCAGCAGAACGGCTACATCCTCATCCTGGCCATCGGGATGATGATCGTCATCATCGCCGGCCACATCGACCTCTCGGTGGGATCCCTGGCGGCCTTCGTCGGAGCCGCGGCCGCGGTGATGATGGTGCGCCACGACGTCCCCTGGCCCGTGGCAGCGCTCGCCGCGCTCCTCATCGGAGCCGCCGCGGGAGCATGGCAGGGCTTCTGGATCGCCTACGTGGGCATCCCGTCGTTCATCGTGACCCTGGCGGGGATGCTGCTCTTCCGGGGCGGGACGCAGATCCTGCTCCAGGGCCAGTCGGTGGCCCCCTTCCCGCAGGGCTTCCGTCAGATCAGCAGCGGCTTCCTGCCGCAGGCCGGCCCGCACACGAACTACCACAACCTCACCCTGCTGCTCGGCTTCGGCGTGCTCGCGCTGGCCGTCGTACAGGAGGTCCGCGGCCGCCGCCTGGCCGCCTCCTACGGGCTGCGGCTGCTGCCCACGGGCTTCTTCCTCGTCAAGCTGGCGGCGATCACCACCGCGGTGACGGTCTTCACCCTGCTGCTCGCGAGCTACCACGGCTTCCCGATCGTGCTGCTCATCCTCGGCGTGCTGCTGGTCGCCTTCGGCTACGTGATGCGCAACTCCGTCCTGGGCCGCCACACGTACGCCATCGGCGGCAACGAGCCCGCCGCCCGGCTGTCGGGCGTCAAGAGCAAGCGGATCGTCTTCCTCGCCTTCGTCAACATGGGCGTCCTGGCGGCGCTGGCCGGACTGGTCTTCGCCGCCCGCCTCAACGCGGGTACGCCCCAGGCGGGCATCAACTTCGAGTTGGAGGCGATCGCGGCGGCCTTCATCGGCGGCGCCTCGGCGTCCGGCGGTGTCGGCACCGTGCTCGGCGCGATCATCGGCGGCCTCGTCCTGGGCGTGCTGAACAACGGCATGTCGCTCGTCGGCATAGGCACCGACTACCAGCAGGTCATCAAGGGCCTCGTGCTGCTGGCCGCGGTCGGCTTCGACGTGTGGAACAAGCGCAAGGCCGGATCCTGAGGGACGCTCGCGGTGACGGTCCGCGGCGCGACGCCCCGGCCGCCGCGCACGCGCCGCGCGCGCGGTGTTGAATGAGATCAGGAGCGCCGTCGATCCTGCCGGAGTGAGACATCAGTGAGCGACAACGGCCCGGGAGAACCCGTCGCAGCAGCGGACTTCCCCACGGTTGTTCTGGTGCTGGACGCCGTCGGCAGGATCCTGACCGGCACGCGGCAGGCCGCGGCCCTCTTGGGCGTTCCCGATCTCGGTCGTGCCCGGGACGGTCAGCTCGGTACGGAAGGGCTCTTCGAGGACGTCGACCTGTGGGCCCGCCTCATGTCCGGTGCCGTCGGCGGTCCCCGGCGCAGCGCCCGTGCGCGTCTGCGGCGGCCGAACGGCGGACAGCTGGTTGCGGACGTCGACATCATCACCCTCATGGAGGGCTCGGCGGCGCGGTTCCTGCTGCGCCTGCGGCCGGCGGATCCGGCCGACTCCGCACCGGTCACCGTCGCCGCAGACGTCCGCCGCCCGCCACCCGCGCCGCCGGAGGACCAGCGCGCCGCGGAACGGCAGGCGCTGGTCAACGCGGCCACCGCGGGGATCGGCAGCTCCCTGGACATGGTGCGCGACGCCGAACAGCTCGTGGACGTCTTCGTCCCCGCCTTCGCCGACCTCGCGGCCGTCGATCTCACCGAGCGCGTCCTGCTCGGCGAGGAGCCGCAGGAGCTGGTCACCAAGGCGCCCATGCGGCGCGTCGCGGTGCGGGCCGCCGACGGGCGGTGGCCGCCCGAGAGCCACCCCGTGGGCGACACCATCCGGCTCGGCAACGTCGAGAGTGCCCACCTGCGCGAGGGATCGGCGTTCTTCCTCCCCGACCTGACCGATCTGCGCGCGGTGCTCGCCGGAGAGGAGGAGCGCGTACGGCTGATCCTTCCGTCCCGGGCCGCCTCCCTCATGCTGGTCCCCTTGAGCGCACGCGGCGCGGTGCTCGGCGCCCTGGTCCTGTGGCGTACGGCGGAGCGCCGCGCCTTCGACCAGGAGGACGCCGACCTCGCCGAGGTGATCGGCTCCCGTGCCTCGCTCAGCATGGACAACGCCCGCCGCTACACCCGAGAGCGCCGTACCAGGGACGCCCTGCAGCGCAGCCTCCTGCCCAGGCCGGTCATGGACGTCACCGGCGCCGAGACCTCCGGTGTCCACGTGTCCGCCGCCACCTCCTCGGCAGGCGGAGACAGCTGGTTCGACGTCATCCAACTCCCCTCGACGCGGCTCGCGTTCGTCATGGGCACGGTCGAGGGCCGCGGCGTCGACGCCACGGCCGCGATGGGGCGGCTGCGGTCGGCCGTGCAGACCCTGGCCGATCTCGACCTCAGTCCGGACGAACTCCTGGCCCACCTCGACGACCTCGTCGTGCGTTTCATCGGGGACGACGACCGCCAGGAACCGGCGACGGGCATGCCCAGCGCACTGAAGGGCGCCACGTGTCTCTACGCCACCTACGATCCGGTGTCCCGTACCTGCGTGCTCGCGGGCGCCGGTCACGCTCCGCCCGTGCTGGCTCCCAGGGGAGGCGCCGAGGTCGGCGCGGTGTCCTACCACCCGGGTCCCGTCCTGGGCACCGGCGGGCAGCCGTTCGAACCGATGGAGCTGCGCCTGGGACCCGGCGATGTGCTCGTCTTCTGCGGCGGCACGCTCGCCCAGGCCACCGCCCGCTCCGCACGACAGCGGGCGTTGATCGGGGCGGGGGCCCGCGAGGGCGCCGACAGCGGGCTGCCGGTCACCGAGATCGGGCGCGGCCTCCTGGGCGCCCTGGTGAGCGAACCGCCGTACGACGACCTCAGCCTGCTCGTGGTGCGGGTCAGGGAGGTGCCCTCGGACGCCACCGCCGCCTGGGAGCTGGCCGCCGACCCCTCGGTCGTCGCACGGGCCCGCACGCTCGTCGCGGAGCAGCTGACCGCGTGGGGACTGGAGGACCTCGTCTTCACCACGGAGCTGATCGTCAGCGAGCTGGTCACGAACTCCATCCGGTACGCGGGCGGCCCGGTCGGCCTGCGGCTGATCAAGGACCGGGTGCTGATCTGCGAGGTCTCCGACCCGAGCCAGACGCAGCCGCACCTGCGCCGGGCACAGCTCACCGACGAGGGCGGCCGCGGCCTGTTCCTCGTCGCGCAGCTCACCCACCGCTGGGGCAGCCGGTACTCGGCGGCCGGCAAGACCATCTGGACGGAACAGCCCCTGGACGGCGGCGGCTGACGGCCCGCGCCCCCGGCCGTCCGGACGGCGGGGCGTCGGGACGGCGGGATGGCGGGGCGTCGGGACGGCGGGATGGCGGGGCGTCGAGCCGTCCGGACGGCGGGGCGTCGGGACGGCCGGGGGCGGTCGGGGCCGGCGTCAGAAACCGTGCGCCAGCCGGTGGTAGGCCTGGTTCCAGCGGATCTCCTGCGTGAACCGGCGCATGCCGGTGTCCCCGTCGATGACCAGCAGCTCCGTGCCGAGCATGTCGGCGAGGTCGTGCAGTTCCTCGGTGCCCACGGCGCTGGACAGCACGGTGTGGTGCGGGGCCCCGGCGATCAGCCAGGCTTCGGTGGAGGTCCGCAGGTCCGGCCGGGGCTGCCACACGGCCCGTGCCACGGGCAGGTTCGGCAGCGGCTCGGCGGGCTCGACCACGTCGATCGCGTTGGCGACCAGGCGGAACCGGTCCCCCAGGTCGGCGAGCCCGACGACCACCGCGGGGCCGGTGTGCGCGTCGAAGACCAGGCGGACGGGATCCTCCCGGCCGCCGATCCCCAGCGGGTGGATCTCGCAGGAGGGGACCGCGGCGGCGATCGTCGGGCAGACCTCCAGCATGTGCGCGCCGAGGATCAGCTCCCTGCCCGGTTCCAGGTGGTAGGTGTAGTCCTCCATGAAGGACACCCCGCCCGGCAGCCCCTCGGACATCACCTTGAGCGTGCGCAGCAGGGCCGAGGTCTTCCAGTCGCCCTCGCCGCCGAAACCGTACCCGTCGGCCATCAGCCGCTGCACGGCCAGTCCCGGCAGCTGGCGCAGTCCCCCGAGGTCCTCGAAGTTGGTGGTGAAGGCGCGGAAGCCGCCCGCCGTCAGGAACGTCCGCAGGCCCAGCTCGATGCGCGCGGCGTAGCGGAGCGAGGCGTGGCGGTCCCCGCCGGCCCGCAGCTCGGGCGCCACCCGGTAGGTGTCCTCGTACTCCTTGACGAGCTCGGTGACATCCGCCTCCGAGCTGCCGTCGACGGCCTCGACCAGGTCGTTGACCCCGTACGTGTTGACGGAGACGCCGAAGCGCAGCTGCGCCTCCACCTTGTCGCCCTCGGTGACGGCGACGTCCCGCATGTTGTCGCCGAAGCGGGCCAGCCCGAGGCCGCGCAGCTCGGCCCGTCCCGCGGCGGCCCGGGTCCAGGCGGCGATGCGGGCGGCCACGGTCGGGTCGCTGACGTGACCGGCGACCGTCTTGCGTGTGACGCCGATGCGGGACTGGATGTAGCCGAACTCCCTGTCTCCGTGGGCTGCTTGGTTGAGGTTCATGAAGTCCATGTCTATGGACGACCACGGCAGGGAGACGTTGGCCTGGGTGTGGAGGTGGAGGAGGGGCTTGCGCAGCGCGTCGAGGCCCGCGATCCACATCTTGGCCGGGGAGAACGTGTGCATCCAGGCGATGAGCCCGATGCAGGTGTCGTCGGAGTTCGCCTCCAGGCAGAGGCGGCGGATCGCCCCGGCGTCGGTGAGGACGGGCTTCCAGACGATCCGGACGGGGACGCCGGGGTCGCCCTGGAGGACCTCGGCGATCTGCTGGGACTGGCGGGCCACCTGGCGCAGGGTCCCGTCCCCGTAGAGGGACTGGCTGCCGGTCAGGAACCATACTTCGCGTTCTTCGAGTGATGTCACGGAGAGCTCCTCGCCGGTCAGCGCTGCTGGCCGTACACGTTCCGGTAGCGGTGGTTGAGCGCGTCGATGTCGCTCTGCGCGAGGGGCAGCGGCTCCCCGAGCTGACGTGAGATGTGGACCGTGCGGGCGACGTCCTCGCACATCACGGCGGCCTTGACCGCTGCCTCGGCGTCCTTGCCGACGGTGAAGACTCCGTGGCTCTTCATCAGGACGGCGGGCGACCGGTGGCCGCGCAGCGTCTCAACGATGCCCTGGCCTATGGACTCGTCCCCGATCAGCGCGAACGGGCCGACCGGGATCTCGGCACCGAACTCGTCGGCCATGGCGGTCAGTACGCAGGGGACGGCCTCGCCGCGCGCCGCCCAGGCGCAGGCATAGGTGGAATGGGTGTGCACCACCCCTGCTACCTGCGGCATGTGGCGGTAGACGTAGGCGTGTGCGGCGGTGTCGGAGGAGGGCGCGTCGTCACCCTCGACCACCGTCCCGTCCAGGTCGCAGACGATCATGCGCTCGGGGGTCAGGTCCTCGTAGGGGACGCCGCTGGGTTTGATCACCATCAGGTCCTCGCCCGGGACGCGGGCGGAGACGTTTCCGGCCGTCCAGACGACGAGGCCGTAGCGGACCAGTTCCCGGTGCAGGTCGCTGACCTCGCGGCGCAGTTGCTCGATCGGTGACGTCATGAGTGTTCAGGGCCTCTCGGTCGGGGAGGTCGGGACGGTCGGGGCCGCGTTGCCCAAGGCCTCGTTGCGCGGGGCCGCGTTGCGCAGGGCCTCGTTGCGCAGGGCGCGCAGCCGGTGCAGCTGCTTGTCGGGGCCGGTGCCGAAGTGGTCGTGCAGGGCGCGGTACTCCGCGTAGAGCGCGTCGTAGGCGTCGGCGCGGGCCGCGTCCGGCAGGTACGCGGCCCGCTGGACCCGGCCCATGGCCGCGGCGGCGGTGCGCACGTCGGGGTGCGCGCCGGCGGCCACGGCGGCGTGGATGGCGGCGCCGAGGGCCGGGCCCTGGGCGGAGGCCGCGAGGGACACCGGCCGGCGGAGCACGTCGGCGTAGATCTGCATCAGCAGGGCGTTCTTCTTCAGACCGCCGGTGACGATGAACTCGTACACCGGGACCCCGCCCCGCTCCAGGGCCTCGACGATGGTGCGGGTACCGAAGGCGGTGGCTTCCAGCAGGGCGCGGTAGACCTCCTCGGTCCGCGTCGCCAGGGTGAGACCGACGATGACGCCGGAGAGGTGGTGGTCGACCAGGGTGGAGCGGTTGCCGTTCATCCAGTCGAGGGCGACCAGTCCGTGTCCGCCGACGGGCTGGTCCGCGCACTTGCGGGTCAGCAGCTGGTGCAGGTCCTCGCCCCGGGCCTCGGCCTCGGCCCGGTAACCGGCCGGGACGCCTTGGGCGAGCCACCAGGCGAAGATGTCGCCGACCGCGCTCTGTCCCGCCTCGTAGCCGTACGCGCCGTCGACGATCCCGCCGTCCACGACGCCGCAGATCCCGGGCACGTCGGCGAGCACGGCTCCGTTCACCACGTGACAGGTGGAGGTTCCCATGACCGCGAGCAGCCGGCCGTTCTCGACGGCCTGGGCCGCGGCGGCCGCGACGTGGGCGTCGACGTTGCCGACGGCGACCGCGATGCCCTCGGGCAGGCCCGTCCACGCGGCGGCCTCGGCGGTGAGCGCGCCGGCCCGGGACCCCAGCGGGGCGAGCGGATGTTCCAGGCGGGTGCGGGCGAAGTCACCGAAGTCCGGGTGCAGGGCGGCGAGGTACTCCTCGCTCGGGTACGTGCCGTCCTGGTGGATGCCCTTGTAGCCGGCGGTGCACGTGTTGCGGGTCTCGGAGCCCGTCAGCTGCCAGACGATCCAGTCGGCCGCCTCGATCCAGCGCTCGGTCGCCGCGTACGTGTCGGGGTCCTCCTCCAGCACCTGCAGCGCCTTGGCGAACTGCCATTCGGCGGAGACCCTGCCGCCGTACCGGGCGATCCACGGCTCGGCGCGCAGGTGGGCGAGGCGGTTGATCCGGTCGGCCTGGTCCTGCGCGGCGTGGTGCTTCCAGAGCTTGGGCCAGGCGTGGGGGCGGTGCCCGAGCCCGGCCTCCGAGAGCGGCGTCCCGTCGCGCCGTACCGGCAGGACCGTGCAGGCGGTGAAGTCGGTCGCGATCCCGATGACGCTCCCGGGCTCGACGCCGGCGCGCGCGACGGCGTCCGGGACGGCGGTGCGGAGCACCCCGCGCCAGTCGTCCGGGTGCTGGAGCGCCCAGTCGGGCGGCAAGGGGGTTGCGGTGCCGGGCAGCCGGCGGTCGATGACTCCGTGGCGGTACGCGTGGACGGCGGTGGCGACCTCCTCGCCGTCGTGCACCCGAACCACCACTGCGCGGCCGGACAGCGAGCCGAAGTCGACACCGACGACGTAGCGCACGGCGTCCTTCTCGACCGGGGAGCGGGACGAGGTCACGTTCACATCCTTCGTACGGAGCCCAGCGCCCGGACTCACGGCCGGGCGACGGGGGCGACGGCCGGGCACGGCCGCCGTGGGATCGATTGTTAACGCTCACAATCGGCCGGGACAAGGGCTCGGGTCCACAGCGTTACCCAATCTTGACGTGAGGTACCCGGGGCTCCGGAATCACCCGGCGGACCGCTGACCAGCGGCGATACCCGAAGGACGGGCCGCCGCCCCGCCGCCCGCCCGCTACCCGCCGCCGGCCGGGGGGGGGGGGGCGGGCCCCCCCCCACCGCCGGCCCCCCGCCCCCCCCGCCGCGGC
>NZ_JBSGWY010000060.1:28798-34292 GCF_053609145.1 Streptomyces sp. NPDC054961
CGGCGTTGCGCGTTCTGTCTGGGAGTTTGGGGCGGTTTGTGGTGTTGATCTGCCGGCCGGCGATCGGGGCGCGGGGGTGACTCCGGCAGGCCGGCACGACGGCACGGCGGCACGACGGCACGGCGGGGCGGCGGGGCGACGGCATGGCGGCATGGCGGGACGACCGCACGACGGGGCGACGGGGCGACGCCCGGCCGGCCCGGTCCGGAAGGGGCGGCCTAGCGCGGCGCGCGGCCCGAGCTGCGGCGCAGCACGATCTCCGTGGGCACCAGAACGTGCCGGCCCGGGGACTCCGGCGACCCTGCGCGCTTCCCGTCGGCCGCACCGCCCGCACGGCCGCTCCGGGTCACCTCGTCGACCAGCAGCTCCAGTGCGCGCCTGCCCAGTTCGCCGAAGTCCTGACGGACCGTCGTCAACGGCGGGGCGAAGTAGGCGGCGTCGGAGATGTCGTCGAAGCCGACCACGCTGATGTCCCCCGGAATGGCCCGGCCCGCTTCGTACAGCGCGCGCAGCAGGCCCAGCGCCAGGTGGTCGTTCGCACAGAACACGGCGGTGACGGAGAGGTCCTCGGCCAACCGCAGGCCCGCCTGGTAACCGGCGCGCGCACTCCAGTCCCCGGGGTGCGCCCCGGGCACCGGGGCACCGGCGTCCTCCAAGGCCTTGCGCCACCCGGCCTGCCGGGTCGTGGTCTCCAGCCAGCCGGGCGGCCCGGCGATGTGGTGGACCGTGGCGTGTCCGAGGTCCAGCAGGTGCCGCGTGACGGCGTGGGCGCCCGCCTCGTTGTCGACCGAGACCGTGGGTACGGGCGAACCGCTGCCGGCCCCGACCGCGACAACGGGCACCGCCGTGGACAACTCGGCGACCGCGCTGACCGCCGGAGTCTGCGGCGCGATCACCACGATGCCTTCGACGCCCTGGTCCCGGAGCCGGTCCACGGCGTCCTGCACCGAGCGCGTGTCCAGTGACCGGAGGCTCGCCACGCTGACGAAGTACCCGGCGCTGCGCGCGGCCTGCTCGATGCCGTCCAGCATGGAGGCCGGTCCGTACAGGGCGCTGCCGAAACTGATCACGCCGAGCGTCTGGGACCGACGGGTGACCAGGGCTCGCGCCGCCACGTTGGGGCGGTAGTCCAGCTCGCGAATGGCCGCGAGCACCCGCTCGCGCGTGCCGGGGCGGACGTGGGGCGCGCCGTTGAGCACCCGCGACACCGTCTGGTGGGACACCCCGGCGACGCGCGCGACATCGGCCATCACAGGCTGGCGCGGCTCAGATTGTTCCGTACTTCCCGTTCCCACGGAGAGCCCTCTCGTCGACGAAGCCCGCGGCGGCTGACCCGGGTCCTGCTGCGTACACCGATATCACGGTGGTGCCCGCACCAGGGCACCTTGCGGCGAAGTCCCATTGTTCACGATCACAGGGCCGGCCCCAGGCCGGCCGGTGCGCGCGGGCTCAATCCTGCGGGGTGACGCGGAGGTTCCGCAGCTCGACCGTGGCGCCGTACCAGACCCGGACGAATGCCCCTCCGTGGTCCTCCGCCTGTTGCGGCAACGTGCCGTGTGCGACGGCTTGTCCGTCGGCGGTCAGCGCGTACTGGGAGCCGTGCACGCTGACCGCGAGCCGGTGCCATCCGTTGTCGGTTCCCGCCAGATAGGTGGGTCCGGAGTCCTTGGGGTAGTCCACGTCCCGGTAACCGTTGGGGTCGTACTGGATTCCGTGTCCTGTGACGGTGCCGTCGGCCACGACCGTGCTGCGTGCTGCCAGCCCCCAGCCTGATCCTGAGGCCAGTCTGCCGGCGCCCGATGCCAGCCTGCCGTCCGCGGTCACCGTGTAGTCGGGTCCGGGAACCCGCGCGAAGTAGATGCCGCCCCAGTACTGGCTCCCGAAGCGGATACAGACGCCGCCGGGGTCGACGCCCGGACTGATGACGGTGCCGTTCAGCTCCGTCCAGCCGGCCGGCAGGTCGGCCGTGCCCCGTCCGGGGCACGGATTGGCGGACAGGGCGCTCGGGGCAGTGGCGGCTCCCGCGGGTGCGCTCGGCGTGGCGGCGACGTGCGGGGAGCTCTGCCCACCCGCGTTCTGACTCCTGGTGTTCAGCGTGACGAACGTGATGCCACCCGCGATGAGCAGCAGCGCCAGCCCCGCCCCGGCCACGACGAGTCTTACCCGCCGGCTCCGCTCCCCCGCGCCCTTCGCCACCGCCGCTTGCGGACCCCCGGGCCGGCCCCGCACCACCTGCGTGGGCGTGTACCGCATCCCGATGGTGTGCGGCTCGCCGGACACCACCTCCTCCAGCATGCGCAGCGTCTGACCGGCGGTCGGCCGATCGCCCGGGTCCTTGCGCAGCAGGGCCTCGATCACCGGTGCGAGCGGGCCCGCGTTCCGTGGCTCGGGCAGCGGTTCGGTCACGACCGCCTGCAAGGTGCCCATGGTCGAGGAACGGCCGAACGGTGCCCTGCCCTCGACGGCGGCGTACAGCGTGGCGCCCAGCGCCCAGAGGTCGGATGCGGTCCCCGGACGATGACCCGAGGCCTGCTCGGGGGAAATGAAGTCGGGCGAACCGACGATGTCGCCCGTGCGGGTGAGGCCGCTGCCGCCATCGAGGAGCGCGATGCCGAAGTCGGTGAGCACCACGCGCCCGCCGCGCTCCAGCAGCACGTTGGCCGGCTTGACGTCACGGTGCAGCACGCCGAGCCGGTGGCTCTCCTCCAGGGCGGACACCACCTGGATGCCCACCCTTGCCGCCTCCTGCGGCAGCAGGGTGCCCTCGGTGGCGACGATGTCGGCCAGGGACCCGCCGTCGACGAGTTCCATGACGATCCACGGCCGGCCGTCCTGCTCCAGCACGTCATGGACGACGATGACGGCGGGATGCTTGATCTGCGCCGCGGCCCGGGCCTCCTGCTTCATGCGGGAGTGCAGCGTGCTGCGTTCCTGGTCGGTCCCGCCCCTGATGCTCAGCTCCTTCACCGCCACCTCGCGGTCGAGCAGCTGGTCCCGTGCCCGCCAGACCGCGCCCATGCCGCCCCTGCCGATGAGCTCGACCAGCAGATAGCGTCCGCCAACGATCCGTTCCCGGCCCTCCCGCTCTCCGGGATCGCGGACCGGCGCGGAATCCGAGCCTTCCGGCTCGTCGCGAGCGCCAGGATGTGGACCATCAGGCGTGGTCACGGTGCTCCCTCATTGCCGTACTCGATCGGCCGCGGTGCGTTCCAGGCCGCACCGCCTGCCTCCGGCCACGGAGCCGGAGCAGCCGGACGGAATCGGGCCGGCCCGCTCCACTCGACGCGCGTACGGGGTTCCGGTGGACGGACTGCGGTGACCGGAGGGACGCGCAGTCGCGGCATCCCCGAAAGGTCACGTCCGCGCGGACCGGACGGGCTCGGTCTTCCCTTCCAATGTCCCTCCGACCACCGTCCACCACCACTCGGGTGCGCTTCACGA
Source organism: Streptomyces sp. NPDC054961 (assembly GCF_053609145.1). Classification (NCBI taxonomy): domain Bacteria; kingdom Bacillati; phylum Actinomycetota; class Actinomycetes; order Kitasatosporales; family Streptomycetaceae; genus Streptomyces; species Streptomyces sp. NPDC054961. Next base: position 32,240 of record NZ_JBSGWY010000060.1, read on the forward strand.
CGACACCGATGCGTTCGCGCAGGGTGGGCGTCGTCGCTGCGGAGGACGGCCCGGCCTTCGGGCGGCGGGGTGGTCCGGGAGACGCCCGGGGCCGATACTGCACGGGCAGATCGACCTGACCGACCATGGAGGGGAACCGATGAGGCTGACCAGGAACGTCCGCGCCGCCTTACGCGGGCCGCGCCGCGGCATGACCGCGGCGGTCGTACTGGCCGCGGCCGCGGGCGTGTTCGCACCGACGCCCGCCTACGCGGCACCCGCGTGCGACGCCGTCGCGTCGGGTCCGCCGGTCCCGGTGGCGCACCTACCCGACTGGGTCGAGTCGATCGCCGTCGACGCCCGGGGCCGGATGTTCGCCACCGCGTACTTCACGGGCCGGGTCTACCGCGTCGACGCACCGGGCAGCGCTCCCGTGCCGCTCACCGGGAACGTCGGCGCCAACGGCGGGATCGTCGTGCGCGGCGACGGCCGGCTCCTCGTCGGCACGGGCAACGACCTCGTGCACTCGCTGACGGGTGACGCCCTGCCGGTGTCGAAGCTCCTGCTGGTGGACCCGGAGTCGGGCGGCGTCACCCCGTACGCCTCGGGACTCGGCGGCATCGACGGGGTCGCCCTCGCACCCGACGGCACCGTGTACACCACGACCTTGGGCGGCCGGAACATCGGCCGCGTCACACCGGACGGGCGGGTCGATCCGGCGTGGGCCCGTGTCCCGCAGGCCAACGGGATCGCCGTCTCCCCCGACGGGACGGAGGTCTACGTCGTCCAGACCACCATCGCCCCCGGGCTGTACCGCATACCCGTCGCCGCCCCGGCGCACCCGCAGCGCTGGATCTCCGCCGACGCCTCCAACGCCCTCGCCCTGCCCGACGGACTCACCCTCGACGGCCGGGGCCGCCCGCTGATCGCCACTCACGCGGCGGGCCAGATCTGGCGGGCCGAGGGCACGTCCCTGTGCTCCGTGGAATCGGGGCTCTACCTCTCCACCCAGATCACGTACGGACACGGAGAGCGCGGTTTCTCGGCCGGAAAGCTCTACCGGGCGGGCGTCGACGGCAAGGTCTACGAGGTCCCCGGCGGCGCCGAGCACCCGGCTCCGAGCACGGGCGGCTGAACGCCGTCACGCGATGCCCGAGCCTGCACACGGGGGCGGCGACGGAGCGATGGGGCGACGGGCACCGGGCCGTTGATCGTTGTGCCCGAAGTGGTCTTGTCTTCGTGGTCCGGCGCGGACAGCGACGAGTCTGAAACGGATGACGACAGAGCCTGCGGCGTCGATGGGTATGCCGGCCTGGTGACGGTCGGGCAGTCGCAGGCCCTGGTCCTCGGTGATGACCCCGCCTCGACGTCCTTCCTCAGGGAGCATGGCCTGTTCGTGCGGTGGTGCGCCGCAGAATCGGAGGAGGAGGTTCTCGGCTGCGTTGATGCCGCGCTCGCTGGTGCCGCCTGGGAGCCTGAGCAGCATGGGGACGTGCCGGGGCCAGTGGTGTTGTTCGACGCGGCTTGGCCTGGTGACGCGTTGGAACCAGAGAACCATCTGCGGGTGGCACTGAGACCAGGGAGGTATTCGGTTCGTGCCGCGTATGTGCGTACATCGCCTCGCGGGACTTCACCCCCGTGCGCTGACGCGTCCGGCCGGAAGAGGGGCCGTATCGACGCCGGTCGGGCCGCGTGCGCAAGTGGCTCCCGTCCCTGGTCTCTTGACGCCTCAGCAAAAAACGTGCGCCGGGCGGACGTTTGGACGAAGGCAATGGGGTGAGACGCGTGAGTACCGGAAGCCACCGCCTTCGCGCGAGGCTTCCGGAGCGGGCCTCAGCCGTATGACGACCATCCGCCCGGCGTCATGCGGCCGGCTCGTCCGCACGACGGACCGCCTCCCGGATCCGAACGGACCCGGGCCGCCTGCGGATTGCCGGCCCCTCCGCGGCCGGGAATCCGCGGCCGCGCCCGTGAACCCCCGACGGCGGCGCCCCGCTCGGCGAGGTGATGCTCCGGCGCGCCCCCGAAGGAACCGAGATCGGCTACGCGGTCGGTCCGGCCCACCGGGGCCGGG